>JAHYJI010000058.1 GCA_019429145.1 Coriobacteriia bacterium
CGTTCTCAAAGGGTTGCTCACCGTGGTGGGCGCCGAGAGCGTGAACTTCGTCAACGCCGATTACTACGCCGAGCAGCGTGGGCTGCAGGTCACCGAGACAAAGCGGACCGAGACGCATGACTATGTCGCGATGATCGTGGCGCGCGCGGCAACGACGGAAGGCCCGGTCGAGATCGGCGCGGCGCTCGTGGGCAAGAAGAACGAGCCGCGCCTCGTGACGATCCTCGACTACGACGTGGACCTGAAGCCATCGCGCAACATGGCGTTCTTCCTCTACCCCGACCGCCCCGGCATGATCGGTAAGGTCGGCACCATACTCGGTGGCGAGGGCATCAACATCGGGTCGATGCAGGTAGCGCGCAAGGAGAAGGGCGGCGAGGCGCTGATGTGCCTGACCGTGGACACCGCGCTCAGCCGCGAGCTGCTGGACAAGATCGTGGCCGAGGCCGAGATGGCGACCGCCTGGAGCGTGGAGCTGTAGGGGAGGGCGCTGGCGGCTGCGCTGCGCTCCACCGCCGACGTCGCTCGAAGCGATAGGCGGGGCTGGGGCGGGGGTCTGAGAACGCTCGTTTTGTGGGGTCACCGGTGACATCGCCCGCGAGGTCGCCGGTGACCCGCGTGACCCCACCCGTGACATCACGTGACCCCGCCCGTGACCCCACCCGGGTCGCCCGCGAGGCCACCGGTGAGGTCACCCGCGAGGTCGCCGGGGACCCGGTTTCGGGTCCCCGGCCCGGCGGCGGGTCACGTCAGGCCCGCGCGGTCCGGGAGGACCCGACCGCAGCCTCGAGAGACGGGTCTATCTACGTTTCCCGGGCGAGCGAGAGGAGCCGTCCGAGCTGATCGGCCATGAAGAGTGGTACGTTGAGCAAGCCGTCCCTGAGATGTAGGTTGCGGAGCGAAAGGCGAACGGCGAGTCTGGGCTGGTACTCCTTCCGGAACACGCTGAGACTCTTCGCCTTGACGCTGCGTCCGGACTTGACCTCGACGGGGTGCACGTCGTTGCCGTGCTGGATCAGGAATTCGACCTCGGCTGTTCCCTCGGAGGTCCAGTAGCGCGGAGGAACGTCGAGGTGGGCCACAAGTGACTGCAACACGTAGTTCTCGGTAAGGGCGCCCTTGAACTCGGTGAACGGGGCGAGCGGGTCGGACAGTGTCGAGGGGTCCAGGCGGGCCTGGCGAGCGAGCAGGCCGGTGTCTGCAGAGTACAGCTTGAAGGCTCTGCCATCGTCGTACGCTGATAGCGGCAGTCTCGGCGTCGGACAGTGAACGACTCTCGTGACGATTCCGGTGGCGACGAGCCAGTTGAGCGCATCTTCGTACTGGCGCGCACGAGCGCCCTCCCGCGCGAGCCGGTAGAGGAACTTCTTGTTCTCGCGGGAGAGCTGGGCGGGAAGTGAGTTCCACACCTGTCCGATCCGTGCGATGTCTTCCGCGGGCGCGTGCTTGGAGAAGTCCAGTTGGTAGCCGTTGAGGATACCTTGCTGGACCTCCATGACCGCACCCATGTCCCGTTCGGTAACCCACACGTGAACGGCCTCCGGCATACCTCCGACCACGAGGTACCTGGCGAGTTTCTCGGTGAGGGCCTGACTGATCGCTTCCGGTATCGGCTCGAAATCGACGCGACCCCCAAGGTACGTGCCGAGTTCCTCATCGCCGCCTGCGACGAGGAACTCTGAGAACGTCATCGGATGAAGTGTCAGGTAGTCAACCTTGCCCACCGGAAATGAACTCGGGCTCGAAAGGGCGATCCCAAGGTGCGAACCCGCGCATGCGATGTGATACTCGGGCGCGTTCTCAGCGAAGTACTTGAGCGAGTTCAGTGCGGCGTTGCTCTCCTGAATCTCATCGAGGATGAGCAGAGTGGAACCCGGCCTGATCGGCACGCCTCCGACAATCGAAAGGTGCTGGAGTATGCGGTCCGTGTTCTTCGTGGACTCGAAGATTCCGCTGAGGGCGGGGTCCTCCTCGAGGTTGAAGTAGGCCACCTTGTCGTAGTGCTTGTGACCCAGGTGGTTGAGGAGCCATGTCTTGCCGACCTGACGTTGCCCGTCCAGAATCAGCGGCTTGCGGCGAGATGCTGCCTTCCATGCGAGAAGGCGCTCGACGAGGAATCGCTCCATGAGGTGACTCCTTAAAATAGGATTATGTGCATGCTAGCACATTATTCGTACCAACTATGTGCACAACGGCACATATACGTAACGTAAGGGTAATCGACACCGCTCCTGTCTCGGGGGTCGTCCTTTCCGATCAGGCGAAGAGCCTCGACTGGCGCTCGCGCAACGCAGAGCTGGCGGGCATCCCAGCGTTTGACGCGACACGTGGCCGGCATGCGCTGCGGCGGGGCGGGGGTCTGAGAACGCTCGTTTCGTGGGGTCACCGGTGGCATCGCCCGCGAGGTCGCCGGTGACCCGCGTGACCCCACCGGTGACATCACGTGACCCCACCCGTGACCCCGCCCGGGTCGCCCGCGAGGCCACCCGCGACCCCACCCGCGATGCCACCCGGAGGCGGTTCGCGGAACCCCTACCGTGCGCGTGCACTCTCGGGAAGCACCGGCGCAGCACCGCGCGGTAAGACTGTGGGCAGACGCCGTTTCGTGCGCCGTGTCATCCTGCTGCGCATGAAGCGGTTGCCCGGACACGAACACGCCATCATTCCGGAGGAGAAGCTCCGGTACTGCCTGGATCCCATGCATGAGACCGGGCGCCACAAGGCGCGCATGTTCCGCTCGGCTCTCGGAATCGGGCTCGAGGACACACCAAAACTGCGGCACTTGATCGAGATCGGCATCTCCGCGAACCAGGCCGTCCGGGTGGGTGATGACCAAGATGGAATCGAGCGCTGGGTGGTAGACTGGATCGTGCAAGGGCGGCTGAGCCGACTACGCCTCATCACCGCTTGGGACCTACAGGTCTCGTATGGTCGCCCCCGACTTGTTTCGTGCTATCTCAAGAAGGTGAAGACATGACCATGGCGCCTCGCGAACTCGATGTCGTCGAGGTTACGACTGATCAGCCTTCGGGACTCGTAGAAGGTGCCAGGGGTGCAGTTGTCGCTGTGCGAACACGCGAGTGCACCGTCGAGTTCGTCGATGCAGACGGCTTCACAGTTGGGCTCTTCGAGATTCCCACGAGCGACCTCGAAGTCGTCGTCCCGTACGTCAGCCATGCGATGACCGCGCGAGAGGAGTAGCGCCCACGCCGCGAAGCCGCTCCTGCGCTATACTGCCCGCATGAAATCCGCCGAGAGTCACTTCAGCTTCGTTTTCGACCGCACGCGGCGCGATGGCGAGCAGCTTGCTCGACGCGAACATCGCCGCGGCCGAGATGCAGACAGCGTGGAGCGTCGAGTTGTAGATGGGTAAGGCGAGCGCACCGGCATTCACCGCAGAGTCGATCGCGTGGGGAGCGATTCTGTTCGCCGTATTCATGACACCGCTCGCGATGTCGGATTTCGGGTGGCTCGGTATCGAGCGCCCTCTCACTGCGGACATCTATACCGAGGCCAAGCTATTCGTCCTGCGCGCGTCAACGTTCGTTGCGCTCGCGGGCTGGGTCTGGTCTGTGCTCGTAGATGGTCGGCCTCTGCGGCGCACCGTGCTCGATCCATGGGTGCTTGCACTCATCGGATGGCTTGCCGTTACCACGGTCGTCTCGGTACATCCGTTGACCTCGTTGTTCGGCCACTACACACGCGGTGGCGGGTGGCTCACGTACGTGCTGTACGCGGCACTGTTCTTCCTCACGGTGCAGTTCGCCGACAAAGGCTCCCGGATGCTCCAGGTCGCTAAGGCGGTCTTCTGGTCGGGCGCGATCGTCTCGGCGTACGGTGTGCTCCAGTATCTCGGCGTGGATTGGGTCCGCGACACGCCTGCCTTTCTCGTGGGGCGCGCGTACTCGACGCTTGGCAACCCGTTGACGCTCGGCAGCTATCTGGTGTTCGTCCTGCCCGTCTCGGCGGCGCTCGCACTCATCGAGCGTCTCCCGTCCTGGCGGGCTGTGTATTGGGCTGGGACGCTGATGAGCCTTGCCGCCATGCTGGTCACGTTCACGAGAAGTGCGTGGATCGGTGGGGTGGTCGCCTGCGTGCTGTTCGTCGCATATGTCGTCATACAGCGTGTCGGCATCGATCGGCGGATCGATCTGCCCTTCGCCGGCGTCGCGGTTACGATGCTGGCACTCGTTACGTGGAGAAGTGCCGCCGCGAGCGATGGGGTGACCAACGTGTTTGCGCGCCTCGGTGAGCTCTTCCAGTTCGACTCCGGCAGCGGGTTCTCTCGCGTCGGCTTGTGGAAGGCGGCGTACGACGCCACTCTCGACCGTCCGCTCACGGGCTTCGGACTGGACACGTTCAGACTCTTCTCGACCGGCTACCTGTCCCCGGAATATGCCAGAGCGGGAGACTACTTGGCGATTCCCGACCGGGCTCACAGTTACCCGTTCGAGCTCGCTTCAACGACAGGCCTCGTGGGCCTCGTGTTGGTCTTTGCCATACTCGGCATCGCCGCATGGGTATCGGCCCGGAAAACCCTTCTCCTGCCACGTGGATCGGCGCGCAGCACCCACATCCTGCTCGCCGCGTTCTGGGCGGCGGCGGCAGGATACGTCGTCAACCTGTTGGCGAGCATATCCATGCCGCAGACGACCTCCCTGTTATGGATCACGATGGCGCTGCTGCTGTCGCCTTCCGCCTCCGCGCGGCCCGTAAGGTCGGTGGCCGGGGCCCGCGTTCTGGCCACGGTCGTAGCGGGCCTGTGTGCGGTCGCCGTGCTGGCAAGCACCGTCCCGCTCTACGCCGATGCCCGGTATCTCGCCAGTCGCACCCTCCCCGAACAACGGGCGCGCATCGAGGCCGCCGACGACGCCGTACGACTTGCGCCCTACCACAACACGTATCGGACCACCCGGGCCGTCGCGTACGCGGACCAGGTGATCGGCAGCCTCCCCATGGCCGCCGCAATCGATGACTCGCAGAGAGCTCAGTTACGTCTGGAGTACGAGGCAGCACTTGAGGAGTTGCACGCAGCACGCGAGTTCTCTCCCTGGGAGCAGAACAACTACAACGTGCTGGCCGTCATGTACAACGTCGGAGGCCGATACCTCGACGCGGTGTATCACGATGGTGCGATCCGTATCGCCGAGGAGGGACTGGATAGGTTCCTTCACGCACCGAACTTGCGGCTCCAGTACGCGATCGCACTCGAGGCGGTCGGCCGGCTCGATGAGGCTCGAGATGAGTTGGAGCGCCTTGTAGATATAGAGCCGCGGATGGCGGAGGCGGTTGTTCAGCTGGCACGGCTCTACGTGGCCGATCGCGAGACCGGGCGGGCAACCGAGCTCCTGCGCGCCGCCGAGAGCACCGTGATCAACAGGGCACTCGTCATCAATGCGCTCGAGTCGCTGGAGAGGGGAGAGCCGATTCCGTCTGTCGCCTGGTAGGGCCATCCGGCTCCTACGTGCGCTATACTCCCTGCATGAACACACGCGTTGACACCCTTCTCGGCGCCCTCGGGCGACTTACGCAGCCGGCTGCCGCCTGATCCCGGGCGCAACTCGCCGGCCTCGCCGCACCCCGCCCGCCCGAGCCAAGGAGCGCCCCGTGAACCCTTCCGAGAATCCCACCAGCGCCATCTTCGACAAGGTCCACATCTTCGATACCACCCTGCGCGACGGCGAGCAGTCGCCCGGCGCATCCATGAACACCGAGGAGAAGCTCGAGATCGCCCGGCAGCTCGTGCGGCTCGGAGTCGACGTCATCGAGGCCGGCTTCCCGATCTCGAGCCCCGGCGACTTCGAATCGGTGCGCCGCATCGGAGCCGAGGTAGGCGATGCGGCCATCGTCTGCGGCCTGTCCCGTGCGGTCCCCAAGGACATCGAGGTCGCTGCCGACGCGCTCGCAACCGCCGCCCGCCCTCGCATCCACACCGGCATCGGCGTGTCCGAGTCGCACCTGCGCGACAAGCTGCGCATCACCGAGGAGACCGCGATCGAGCGGGCGGTGGCCGCGGTCAAGCTTGCGCGCTCGTTCGTGGGCGACGTCGAGTTTTATGCCGAGGACGCAGGCCGGGCCGTGCCGGCGTTCCTCTACCGCATGATCGAGGCCGCCATCGGCGCCGGCGCGACGGTCGTCAACATCCCCGACACCACCGGCTACACGTATCCCGAGGAGTTCGGGGCGCTCATCGGCGGGCTCTTCGAGCACGTCAAGGGCATCGAGGACGTCACGATCTCCGTGCACTGCCACAACGATCTGGGCATGGCCACGGCCAACGCGCTCGCCGGCGTGTACGCGGGAGCCCGCCAGGTAGAGTGCACGGTCAACGGTATCGGCGAGCGTGCGGGCAACACCGCGATGGAAGAGGTCGTGATGGCGCTGCGTTCGCGCCGCGAGTACTTCGGCGCGGACACCACCATCAACACGCGCGAGATCACGCGCACCTCGCGACTGGTGAGCAACATCACCGGCATCCTCGTGCAGCCCAACAAGTCGATCGTGGGCGCCAACGCCTTCGCACACTCCAGCGGCATCCACCAGGACGGCGTGCTCAAGGAGCGCTCCACCTACGAGATCATCGACCCGGTCGACGTGGGTGTGGGCGGCAGCGCCATCGTGCTCACCGCTCGCTCGGGGCGTCATGCGCTTCGTCACCGCGTCGAGCAGCTCGGCCACGACCTGGCCGAGGAGGAGTTCGAGCGCGTCTACGCCGAGTTCCTCGAGCTGGCCGACAAGAAGAAGGAAGTCTACGACGAGGACCTCGAGACGCTTGTCTCGGAGTCCGAGCGCACCTCGGTAGGCGAGGTCTACCACCTGCAGACGCTGCACGTGATGTGCGGCGAGCCCGGCATCCCGACGGCGACCGTCGAGCTGGTGGAGGTCGCCACCGACGAGCACCTCATCGACTCGAGTCATGGCAGCGGGCCGGTCGACGCGGTCTACCGCGCCATCAACCGCATGATCGACGTGGAAAACGATCTGATCGAGTTCAGCGTCCAGAGCGTCACCCGCGGCATCGATGCGCTCGGTGAGGTCACCATCCGCGTGCGCAGCGGTGACGGGCGCGTGTTCACCGGCCGCGGAGCGCACTCCGACATCATCACGGCGAGCGCGCGTGCGTACGTCAACGCGCTCAACCGCCTGCTCGTGGCCGAGCGACCGCAGGTGGCAGACGAGGTCTGATGGAGCTCCTGCGACGACTCCCTGTCTGGACCGTCGCAGCGATGGTCGCGCTCGTGCCGCTGGCGACGGGCAACCTGACCGGCCTGGGAATCGGCACCGGGCCGCTCCTCTATGACACGATCGCCCTCCCGCGCCTGGTTATCGCACTCGTGCTCACCCTCGCGGCGTGGGCGCTCTGGCTCGCATATGCAGCCCGGGATGGTGAGCAGCTGCGGGTCGACATTGTGTGGGGGCTGCTCGGAGGACTTGTGGCGTGGACCGGCATCTCCACCGCATTCTCGCCGCATCGAGCGCTTGCGGTACTGGGACAGTCCGAGCGATTGGAAGGCCTGGTCACCATCGCGCTATTCGCCCTGCTCTACGGGCTTGCGCTTCAGGTGGTCCGAAAAGCTGCCGATGCTCGCATCATCATCACCGCTCTTGCGAGCGCCGCAGGCCTGCTTGCGCTCTACGGGCTCGCACAGTACGTGGGATTTGATCCGGCCGACTACGCATTGGAACAGTACGATTTCGCCGGGCGCGCATTCGCCACCTTCGGTAATCCGAACTTCCTGGCGGGACTCCTCGTGCTGGCCTTGCCGCTTCCCGGAGCCCTGGCGCTCGGCTCCAAAAGCCGCCCCACGCAGATTGCATGGATGGCGGTATCGATCGTCGTCATCGCGGCGATCTTCGTGACCTTCACGAGAGGCGCCTGGATCGCCTCACTGATCCAGGTCGCGCTCGGTGTCGTCGTATGGCGACACCTCACTACCGGCTCGATGTCCCGTGCCATGCGGACGTTGCTCGGGTTGGGACTCGTCGTCGTGGCCGTTCTGTTCGCCATGTCGTTGACCGCCCGAGGTGACCTCAGTGTCGTCGACCGCGTCACCGACGCCCTGAGCGGAGTCGGGAGCGCCAACGAGCGCTCACTGCTCGTGCCGATCTCCTGGGAAGCCGCGCTGGAGCGACCGCTCACCGGCTACGGACCGGACGCGTTTCTGCCGGCGTTCCGGCAGCACCGCTCAGACGACTACGTGATCGCATTCAGCGCACAGGACACGATGAACAACGCGCACTCCTGGCCGCTGCAGTATGCAGTCACGCTGGGAATACCGGGGGCGTTACTGCTCATAACCGTGCTCGGTGCAGGGATCTGGCGAGCGCGGCGGGTCGCGTTCGCCCCTAAGGCGGGGGAGGAGCGGCAGCGCGGCGCGGGAGAGGTCTTGATGGCCGCTGCGTGGGTGAGCTGCGTAGGATTTGCCGTGCATATGCTCTTCAACGTCGCGGTGCCCGGATCGGTCGTGCCGTTCTGGGTGCTGCTCGGCCTTGCGGGAGCGCCACTGGCGAGGAGCGTCACCCTGCGGGCCCCGGTTGCCTGGGCTGCAGCGGGGGTTGGCGTGTTCGTGACCGTGGCCGTCCTTGCGGCTTCAACTGCGCTTATCTCCGCCGATGCCTCCTATCTTGCTTCGCGCAATGCATTCCGCGGCATTGCACAGGGTGAACCGATCGAACTTGCAGAGCGTGCGCGGGCGCGTAATCCGCTCTCGGTTAAGTATGCTCGCGGGTTGGCCGAGGCTCGAATGGTGCGCGCCTCTGCGGCGATCACAGCTGAGCAACCTGCTGAGGAGGTGCGCGCGCTGCATGATGCAGCGGCCGCAGAGTTCGACTGGCTGCTGCGCCAGAGCCCCAACGACTACGCTGGGCTTGCGTGGCTGGCGTCGTTGCAGGTGCATACCGGCGTCTATCTCGAAGACCCGATTCTCGTCAGCCAGGGCCAGGCGACCGCCCAGCGCGCCGCTGATCTCGATCGCCAGGGAGAAGAGGTGCTTGGCCTCGCGCTCGGCAACTCCTCCGCAGCCAGCATCGAGATAGCCGCAGGCGTCTGGCCATTGCCCTAGGTACCGATTGCGGGTCGCCCCCACCTGCTCCATCGCGTAGAATGCATGAACCGAGATCCACACTGCCGAGGAGGAGTTCGAGCGCGTCTACGCCGAGTTCCTCGAGTTGGCCGACAAGAAGAAGGAAGTCTACGACGAGGACCTCGAGACGCTTGTCTCCGAGTCCGAGCGCACCTCAGTGGGGGAGGTCTACCACCTGCAGACGCTGCACGTGATGTGCGGCGCCCCCGGCATCCCGACCGCGACCGTGGAGCTCGTGGAGGTCGCGACCGACGAGCACCTCATCGACTCGAGCCACGGCAGCGGTCCGGTCGACGCGGTCTACCGTGCCATCAACCGCATGATCGATGTGGAAAACGATCTGATCGAGTTCAGCGTCCAGAGCGTGACGCGCGGCATCGATGCGCTGGGCGAGGTCACCATCCGCGTGCGCAGCGGCGACGGGCGCGTGTTCACCGGCCGCGGAGCGCACTCCGACATCATCACGGCGAGTGCACGGGCGTACGTCAACGCGCTCAACAGGTTGCCTGTTGCCGAGCAGCCCAGCGTGGCTGACGAGGTGTAGGTCCGCGCCTAGCGCAATGCGTCGATGAGCTCTGCGAAGGCCGCAGGGGAGAGCACGCGGAGGCCCCCGAGCGCGAGGCTAAGCAGGTGCGCATCACCGGAGACTATCACCCCGGCTCCGGACTGTCGTGCGAGGGCGATGAGGTAGTCGTCATCCGGGTCCGGAGAGATGCTCAGGATATCGACGGGATCCTTGTCTGAGAGTCCCACTCGCTCGACCCACTCGACGTACGCGCGGGCGTCTCGCTGTGAGATCCGTTGAGAGATCTTCGGCCGGGCAAGTACACCGCGAAGTTCGTCGAGAAGTGCAGGGCACACGACCACGTCGAACAGCCCATCCGAGAGCGATCCCATGAGTCTCGCAGGAGCCCCGTCACGCGACAGCAGCGCGGCAACATAGACGTTGGTGTCGAGAACGGCGCGTATCACGCCTGGCCGGAGCGGAAGCGGTGCACCTCATCAACCGCGAGACGGAGAGCCTCCTCGTCGGTGAGGTCGGCATTCGCCCACGCGCGATCGAGCACCTCCATGCCGAGGTAGGACCGTAGAGCGTCCTCCAACACCTCGTAGTCCTTCTTGCCCGTTCGGGCGGCCATGACGCGTGCGCTGCGCAACACGTCGTCCTCCAGGTACACGGTTGTCTTCTTCTTTACCATGACTGCATTGTGACGGAATTCCATTATGACCGCAAGAGGTGAGGATGGCGAAGCCTCACATTGACGGTGGAAATAAGAAACTTTAGTATTCCTAAAACGGCTGAAATCGCTATACGCGCTGTTGAGTGCTGATGGCGGCGCCTCCGCGATCGAGGATGCGGCTGTCGGCCAATGAGGCGAGGAGGATGGTATGGTTTGGGGCGGCGCAGAGCGGGAACAAACGGCCTGGCTCGTTCGGCTCGCCATCGGGTTACTCGCCCTGGCGCTGGCGCTCGTCGCGCTGTCGTTTGTGCCCTCCGTCGCGCATGCCGATGATACTGCGGTCTTCTCCGACCCATCACCGGCTCACTTGTCGCGCGTGCTCGACGTGCCATCGGAGATCAGCATCATCGTGAGTGACGTGTCCGAACCCACCGGCGTCACGCTCCGGCTCAACGGCATCAACCGGCAAGCCTACCTCACCAACGGGCCAACCTCGGGCCTCCCCGGTACGTGGGTGCCAACGTGGGACCCCGAGGACGGGGACTGGTACGACCGCTGGGTTCCGGATGACCCTAACGTCAAGAAGGCGTTCACTCCGCAGCGGACGTACTACGGTGGCTACGACGATGACGGGGACTGGGTTTCCTGGGACTACCTCGAAAGGGGCGTCAACACCGTTGAAGTCGTAGTCACGAGTGCCGCGGGGACGTCAAGCTACTCCTGGCTTTTCCTCTACGACCCGCCCCCGGTGATATCGGCCGTTACGCCTGTAGACGGAGCACGCCTGGGCATCACCACGCCCACCACGATCAGCGCCACTGTGACAGACGATGACGCCACCTTTGAGTCCACCATGACCGTGGATGGCGCGGTCGTTCCGACCACGTATGAAGCGTCGACGAAGACGTTCAGCTATACGCCGCTCGTCCCCTTCGACGTGCCAAGCTCCCACGTGGTGAGCTTGCAGATACGTGATGCCGAGGACCGCACGGTCTCCAGGATCTGGAGCTTCAGTATCGTGTCGCCAACGGTTGCATTCAGCGATCATGTGCCTGCACCCGGCGCGGTGGTCACGTCTCCACTGGGTCAAATCTCCCTGGTTGCCGACAGTGAGGTCGCGGCGTTGCCGAGGTTTGCGCCTGCCTCGCAACTGCATCTCGATGGTGTTGCGCTCTCGACGACGAGAGAGAACCCCGGGCACTGGGAGGTGGGCGAGGACGAGGACTACTGGGTGATCGACGACCCGACGGTCCTGTACCTGTCGGCGACGCCGCCCCCTCTCGCCGATGGTGTTCATGTGATGGGCGCTCGCGTGCGGGACGCGAGCGGCACGGACTTCTTCACTGACTGGGAGTTCACGGTCGCCATCCCGCCGACTGCCTCGGCGATCACGCCGACTGTTCCGCTCACGGGTGGGCGACCGTATATCAGTGCGATTGTCACCGACAACTCACCCGGTCCGCTCAACGCGTGGATCGTCCTCGACGGGCAGCCGGTGGACTCCGTGTTCGACCCGGCCACGGGGCTCGTCAGCTACACGCCCGACGAGCCGCTCGCTGAAGGCCCTCACACGGCCGTCTTCGAGATGACTGATGTCGCCGGTAACACTTCGAGCGCGTCGGTGGATTTCGTCGTCTCCACATCCGTCTTCATCGAGCCGAGCCCCGCTGATGGCGAGGTGCGCGACAGCTGGCCCTTCACCTCGGGCACCCAGAGGGCTCCCGTGAAGATCCGCGCGATGAGCGACGTCGGTTTGGACCGCACGACGCGCAAGCTCTGGTACGACGGCACGGCCCGGGGCCTCTCCGTGACCGGATCTGCGGATGATACGGATCTCACGCTCTCGTACAATCCCGGGAGGGACGAGGTACGCGACGGGCCGCATACGTTGCGCTGGGAGATCACCGATCTCGCGGGGGAGACCTACACCGAGCACATCGCATTTACGGTCGCCATACCGCCGCGCCTTTCGGCTCCGCTACCCGTGCCCGGCACACCCGTGAACGATCCTCGTCCGCAGATCGGGCTGCGCATAGCCGACAACTCCCCGGGACCGTTCGCCGTTGTGCTTTCCGTGGACGGCACGGTGGTCTCGGATGACGTGCATCCGTATGGAGGCACGTCAGGGGGCGAGTGGGTCCTGGACTTCCGCTGGACGCCCACGAGCGACTTCGCCTCCGGCAGTTCCCATGTCGCTGAAGCGACAGTGACCGACGCGGCCGGAAACACGTCGACACTCAGCTGGGAGTTCCAGATCGCGCCCGCGATGTGGGTCGACGATTGCATGAGCTGTCATACGGACTACCTGGCCGCGCATCCTGTGGACAACTGTGCCGCGTGCCACGGAACGGAGGTGGCGAGCTTCAACGACATGCACTGGGGTGGTGATGGGGGCGCTGCGCCGACGCCCGCCGGGTCGT
>JAHYJI010000059.1 GCA_019429145.1 Coriobacteriia bacterium
GAAGGGACTTGGAGAGCAGTGTCACCTCGGTGGGAACGACGGAAAGCTCGCCTCTGCGGGTGCGAAGCACCTCGCCCGTCGCGCCGACCCAGTCTCCGAGATCGAGCGAGGTGGCCTCGGCGAACGACTCGGCGCCGAGCACGTTCACGCGGCAGAAGAGCTGCAGATCGCCAGTGCTATCGCGAATCACCAGAAAGGCGACCTTGCCCTGCTCGCGCCGGGCAACCAGACGTCCCGCCACCGTGACAGTCTCGCCGGTATCCGCGCCGGGCTCCAGGTGGCTGTAGGACTCGGCGAGTTCCGCGGCCCTGTGGGTGACGTCGAAGCGGCTCAGGTACGGCTCGCGACCCTGCTCGCGAAGCTGGTCCAGCTTGCCCCTGCGCGACGAGAACGCGTCGTCGGGCGCGGCATCGTCTTGCCGGCCGTCCGCCTCTGCTCCCCCGGGAGTGATGTTGTCGTCAGCCACTGTGGCGGCTAGCGCGAGATCTTCTTGACGGTGTACTCGAGGAGGCGGCCCGAGGGGGTGTTGACCTTGACGGTCTGGCCCTTCTTGGCACCAATAATCGCCTGGCCCACGGGTGACTCGTTGGAGATCTTGGCCTGCGTCGGATCCGCCTCGGCCGAGCCTACGATCTGGTACTTGTGGACCTCGCCGTCGGCGTCGACCAGTTCGACCTTGCTGCCGAGGCTGACCTTCGACGAGTTCGCCGGCGACTCGATGATCGTCGCATTCGACAGGATCAGATTGACCTCGGCGATCCGGCTCTCGACCCACGCCTGCTCGTTCTTGGCGTCGTCGTACTCGGAGTTCTCCGAGATGTCTCCGAACTCCTTAGCCTCTTTGATGCGCTCCCCGACCTCACGGCGGCGAACGGTCTCGAGGTAGCGCAACTCTTCTTCGAGCTTGGTCTGACCTTCAGCGGTGAGGACGGTTTCTTTGTGCATGACCTGAGGACTCCAGTACGGGTCGGTTCTGCGCGGCGCGCCAGAACGGCCAATGACTAACGCACGGGCTGCCCGTTGTCCGGACAGCCCGCGAAAATGTCCACGAAAGTATACCCCATACTCCCGTGAGCGCAAGCAGTGCGCGCGTCAGCGCACGCTCGAAGTCACTCGTCTGACTTTGACGCCTTAGTGGGGGTCTCGTCTTCGAGGTCCTCGTCGTCGTCGTCGCCCGTGCCGTCGACGCCGTCGCGAATCGCCTTCATCGTCTTGCCGATCGACTTGCCGAGCTGCGGTAGCCGGCTCGGACCGAAGAGCAGCAACACGACAACGAGGATGATGACCCACTCCATACCGCCGGGTAGACCGAGAATCGCCATACTCACGTCACTCCTTGAGATGGGGTGCAATACATACACGGCCGTCAGTGCAGCCGGTCACTCCGCTAACCTGCAGAAAAGCATATCACTCGGCAGCCACCGCCGCTATCGTGTCGGACTTGGACAGATAGTAGAGGGTATGAAGCAACTCCCGGACCGGGTCGGTGTTGTGGACCACAACGCCGGCAGGGGCGCGGACCATCGTCGAGGAGTAGTTCAGGATCACACGGATATTGTGCGCCACCATGAGGTCCGTCACGTCCTGCGCCGCATCGTTCGGCACGGCGATGACCCCGATGCGGATGCCCTGCTCGGAGACGACTCTGGGCAACTCCGAGATGTCCCGCACGATCATGTCCCCGGCCCTGCTGCCGACCCTGGCCGGATCCTTGTCGAATATCGCCACCAGGGCGAACCCGCGAGATTTGAGCCCGTCGTAGGATGCGATGGCCGTCCCGAGGTTCCCTGCCCCGACAAGCACCATGCGGTGCGCATGGTCCGAGCCGAGGATGCGCTGCACCTGCTCCACAAGCGAGGCGATGTCGTAGCCAACCCCGCGCTTGCCGAACTGGCCGAAGTGCGTGAGGTCACGCCTGATCTGGGCAGGGTTGATGTGCGTGAGCTCCCCGAGCCGCGCAGAAGACACGGTACTGTCGCCCTCCTGCCTGAGCTGGAGGAGAACGCCGAGATACGCCGGAAGGCGCTCGATAACACCCTCAGGAATGTGGTCGATGTGGTTCCCGTTCACACCTGATCCCCTCACTGGGCCGCACAGATATAGTAACAATAGTTACAATTGCAGCACAAGCGGGTTTCAGAGATTTCGGTAGAGAATGTGTCTAGAGCGAGGCCCGACGCACGCGAGACACGACATCCGCCCTGGTCAGAACGCCGACAAGTCGCCCGTCCCCTACCACGAGCAGCGCGCCCGGTCCTGTCGGTGAGAGGCGGGGCAGCACGGAGTCGGCCGCCTCTTCTGCATCGACGAGCAACCGCGCCAGATCCCGGTCCGCACCCTCTGCCACGTACGTGGTCGCCCACTCGTCCCGGGGGATCCGCTTGACGTCGGAGAGCGATATCAGCCCGATGATGGAGCCGGCAGACTCGACGGGGTACCGGCTGTGTCTCCCGCCTATGAAGTACTCCTCTACCAGCTGATCCAGCGTGATCGACCCCGGCGCAACCACGGGATCGGGTGACATGATGCTCGACACCCGAACACCTTCGAGTGTGGCCTTGAGAAGCTGCTGACGATAGGATGCCTCGGCGAGCATCGCGATGAACCAACCGATCAGCCCGAACCAGATGAAGTCCAGTGAGCCCTGCAACACGCCGAGCACCGCCAGAGCCACCATCGCATACCCGATGAACTGACCGGCACGGCTCGCCCACAGCGTCGCCTTGAGCTGGTCGCCGCCGAGCGCCCAGAGTGCGGCCCTCAGCACCCTCCCTCCGTCGAGCGGGAAGCCCGGGAGCATGTTGAACAGGGCGACCCAGAAGTTGATGAAGGCCAGGTACTGGAAGGGGGCCCAGACGACGTCGGTGACGCCTGCGGCACTCAGCCCCACGTACGTGATGAAGAAGAGGGCGGCCAGGACCAAACTCGCCAGCGGACCGGCGATCGCCATGAAGAACTCTCGCCCCGGACCGGCCGGCTCCTCCTCCATCTGGGCCACGCCGCCGAACATGAACAGCGTGACCTTCTCGACCTTGATGCCTCCGGTCCGCGCAACCAGCGAGTGGCTCAGCTCGTGCGCGATGATCGATGCGAAGAAGAGCACGGCGGTGATGATGCCGCTCAGCGTGTTCACCCAGGGGGAGCGACCGGGAAACTCGCTCGGGAAGTACGTGAACGAGAGGGTCGTGGCCACCAGAACGAAGATGATCACCCACGTGGGGTTCACCTCGAGGGGGATGCCGAAGAGCCGACCGAGCCTGAATGATGGCAGGTTGAACACCGGCTATTCTCCCTCCTGATGGGCCGGGACGCCCTGGGGCGCCCCGGAACGCATCGGCCAGACAGGACCCCTCGCTAGAAACTTGCCCCTTCGAGCGCGGACGCACACTCGCACTCACGCTCGGCGGGAAGGGCAGGAATCATCGCGTAGAGCAAGTTCTTGACCTTGTCGTTGTTCTCAGTGAATACGCGCACGACCTCTTCGTTGGACACGGGCTCGATGCCCTCGAGACCGGCGTCGTGATCGGTGATCAGCGAGATGTTGCAGTAGCATATTTCGAGCTCGCGGGCCAGGTAGCACTCGGGATACTGGGTCATGTTGATGACCTCCCATCCCTGCGAGGCAAACCACTTGGACTCGGAGCGAGTGGAGAAGCGCGGACCCTGGATGACCACGACGGTGCCTTTCGGGTGCGCATCGATGCCGAGCTCAACAGCTTTGTCGTAGGCGATACCCCGCATCGTCTCGCAGTACGGGTCCGCGGATGAAACGTGAGTGGTGATCGGGCCGTCGAAAAAGGTGTCCTTCCGTCCCCAGGTGCGATCGACGAACTGGTCGCAGATCACGAAATGGCCGGGCTCTATCTCGGGCTGCAGCGAACCGCACGCATTGGGACCGATGATGCGCGATACTCCGAGCTCCTTCATCGCCCAGAGGTTCGCACGGAAGTTGATCATGTGCGGAGGCAGAGAGTGATCCTTGCCGTGGCGAGGCAGGAACGCGACGCTTCGCCCTCCTATCTCGCCGTGCATGACAGGTGAAGACGGCGCGCCGAACGGCGTGTTGACTTTGAACTCACGCGGATCATCCAGCAGCTCGTAGAAGCCACTCCCGCCGAAAACGCCGATCTCTGCCTTCGGATACTCCATCTCGTTCTCCTCTTCGGTGCGCATGTCCCGTTCGGGCGGTCACCGCATGATTGTAGAGCATCGACTCGAAGATGGCTCAGGCACGCACGAGGTGACGCGCCTCCTCCGAGTCGGCGACGGGACGATCGTCCGCTGCGGGCGCCGGCGCATAGAGCGGCCTGCGGAACAGGTTGGACGAGTCGGTCCACCGCTCCTCGACGCGCGACGCGTTTCCTGTGAGCGAGATGAACCCGTCCGCCTTCGCATCCAGGTTGTCTGCATGGTGCAGTAGCAGAGCCTCTATCGTGGAGGGCCGCTTCGGGGATCCCCACTCGAGCTCACCGTGGTGCGAGAGGACGGCGTGCGACAGCCGCGTGAGAAGCTCAGCGGGAGGTGCCGGCGTGAGCGAGGCAGCCGCCTCCCTCAGGCGGCGCTCCGACAGGACCACATGTCCGAGAAGACGCCCCTCATCGGTGTAGCCGACGGCGGTGTCGTAGGTGAGCTCGTCGACCTTCCCGATATCGTGCAGGAGCGCGGCGGTCACCAGGAGGTCCGCGTCCACGCCGGCATACGTCTGCCCCAGCATGCGACAGAGTGTGGCCACCGCGAGCGTGTGCTCCATGAGGCCGCCGAGATAGGCATGATGATGCGTCCGCGCGCCCGGGCATGAGGCGAACCCGTCGAAGAAGCCCTTGTCCCCGAAGACTGCCTTCAGAAGTCGGCGCAGCCCCTGGTGACGAACCGTTGACGCGACAGCCTTGAACTCCGCAACCACCTCGTCCCTCTGGCGACGAGACGACTCCATGAGATCGGCCGGGTCGTACTCCGCGGCCGGTGCGAGGTGCTCGACGGAGATGCGTTTGCTGCCGCGGTAGGAGCTGACGACACCTCGAACGCGGACCACGCCGCCACTCGGTATGCCCGCGGCCTCGGAGGTGGGCCGGAAGTACACGGCAGGGATGCGGCCAGACCGATCCGCAAGCTCCAGGGCCAGGAACGCCTCACCGGCCCGCGTCGAGCGCATCTCTTTGACGCCGAGGGCGAAGAGCGTGTCCACGCGCGTGCCCTCGGCCAGTTCCCGGATGTACTGGTTCTTCATGCGAGTGCCCTTCCGCCTATCCTCATCTCCATACCGAGGATAGGCGGAGGGTCTGACACTCAGATGGCGCGCACGCGCGCCGACACGCCGGGCTCGATCCCGTAGCGCTCGGCGGCGCTTCCCATACGGATCGCCAGCGTGAGCCAACCCGAGGAGTCGATCAGGGCCACCGGCTCGCCCTCCTCGACATCCGCGAACGTCCCGGCGAACGGCACCTCGAGCGCAAGGTGACCGAAGCTCACCTCGAGGCGCTCGCTCTGAAGTCCGCGCTCGTCGATCTCTTCGGCCGCGATACGCAGGCGCAGCGATCCGAACCGGTCGCGCTCCAGAACGGGAGCGACCACGAACTCGCCGTCCGAGACCGTCGGCGAGAAGGGTGCGGGCACCAGCATCTCGGGATCGATCGGATCGCCCAGAGACGACGGCTGGACGCCACAGGCCAGAGCGGCTGCGGCCGGAGCCAGGACGTCACGCGCGTGGAAGGTGCGAAGCGGCTTGCGAAAGTCGATCCTGGAGGACTCCACGGCGTATACCTCCTCCACGCCGCCCAGTCGTTCAGCCGCAAGCATAAGCACACCGTTGTCGGGCCCCACGAGCCTGGTCCCGCTGCGAGCCGTGATGCAGAGGTCCTTCCTGCCGCCTCCCACACCCGGATCGACCACCACGAGATGGATCGCTTCGGGGAGCTGATACACGCCTGCAGCGGCTACCGCGGCGCCCTTCTTGATGTCGAAGGGCGGTATCTGATGCCCGAGGTCGACCACCCGCGCAAGCGGACACGCTCTGTGGATCACGGCGTGACACACCCCGACCCACGTATCTTCCAGTCCGAAGTCCGATACGAAGCACACGATGTTCTGCACGTCTCGATCCTCTCAGCGGGCCGGCGCATCTACGGTGGTGTCCCTTCTCTGTATCTCCCCCGAAGCAGGCTATCGACTACCATATGATCATGGCATTGAGGAAGGGCGGTAACCGCATGGGTCAGCGACCGATGGCTGGAGTTGCACTCCTGGTTTCCTTGCTGGCGCTCTCTCTCGTTGCATGCGGCGGTCCGGACGTGACCTTCGTGTCCGAGAACGCCGACTACACGCTCGATGATGTCGAGGCGCTGCATGCCTCACAACGACCTCCCTCTTCTATTGCCGGTGCTGCGGTCGCCGAGGCGTCCGAGCTCAGGCACGAGGCCCTCGTCGAGTTGCGTTCGCGCGGCGACGAGTCTGCCGAGCTGGCGGAGTTCGTCACCGTGGCTCTCGCGGACACCGGCCGCTCGGTCCTTTACTACGGCGAAGCCGCAGTCGTTGAGGGCTCCCCCGCGTGGGTCATCCTGGAAGCGTGGGGAGCCGAGGGCGGCACGCTGGACAGCACGCGCCTGTGGGTCTTCGATCGAGCGAGCGGTGCGGTAGTGTACTCATCCACGAGCCGCTGACGGACGTCGCGTCCTCTTACGCGGCTCCTTGCTGGGCCTCGAGCCATGCGCTGACCTCGCGTGCGACACGCTCGCCGTCTGCGCCTGAGGCTGCCAGATCCGCTGCGACCGAGGCAGCCATCGCGCTGAGGCGATACTCCCGGGCACCCGGAGCGTTCGACCGGGCAGCAAGGCGACGGATGACGGACCGGAAGTACGATCTCACGCGGTAGCGGGACGCTGAGTCGAGCGACCCTTCCCCGAGATGCGAGAGATTCCTGACCGTGCTCTCGCGCGCCCGTTGGACGAGCTGCTCGGGCAGCCCGTCCTTCGCTCGAGCGTCGCGCGCGAGACCCTCCGTGTACGACCAGATCGTGTGCGCTGTGCGTGTCCCTGCCATCTGCTCCACCTCCATACGAACGTGTGTTCGCATGGAATGTAGCGTATGGTTCTGACACGAACGCCGTCGGCAGCGACTTCGTCCGAGAACCCTAGGTGAGGGACCCGAGCGCCCACGCCTTGAGCCACGCGCTGCCCGCGATCTGAAGTGCGCTCAGCACCACTGCGATCAGGATCGGGACCCATGCGTCACGCAGACGGGTCGCCCTGCGCTCGAAGGACGGCAGCAGACAGACGATGACGAGGTTGACGGTCGCGAATGTCACGATGATGGTCGCGGCGGTCAGCACCGGGTAGATGACGCCCAGGTACGGTGCGCCGTACCACACGAGCAAATAGGACAGGACCAAAGCAGCGAGGTACGCCCCGACGTCCCGGGCACCCTCAAGCACCCGTCCCGGACCGGGTCTGCGCCACAGCTCGGAGGAGAGCACCGGCGCGATCCACGCCGCCAGGGCAAAGCCGGTCATCAACCCCGTCAACAGACGGAGTTCGTTGTTGGTGACGCGCATGCCTGCGTAGGAGGTGACGCCGTCGACCGCCATGGCCAGCACCCCGAGGGCGAGCACGATGTTGACCGGCATCGACGGCGGCAGTGAAGGACGGTCCCTGCGCATCAGCGAGAGAACCGCCAGAGCGATGGCGAAGCCGATGTAGATCCCCGCGTCGCGAGCGCACACCGGTGCCTGCAGCCCGCCGCCGAAGAACGAACGCTCCGGCAACTGGTGGCACAGACCGTAGCCTACCGCGTCGAGCACCGCCTGGAGCACGTGTCCCTCCCGGGAGACACGGCAGGCCGGTCGCTGACCGGCCTGCCGTAAGATGTCGGATGGTCGGGATGGCGGGATTCGAACCCACGACCTCTGCGTCCCGAACGCAGCGCTCTACCAAGCTGAGCCACATCCCGACGAGGCGGTATGATACACGCTCCCGTCCGCCAGGGCAAAGAGTCCCTCGGACCAGGAAGGGCCCCTCCCAAGAGGGGCCCTTCCGTCGTCTCGTAGTGCCGCTCCGGTCGAGCGGGCTGTCGTGCCTTCAGGTCAGGGTCTGCTCAACCCCACGTGGCACCTCGAACAGATCGTGGGCTCATGGCACTCGAAGCACGGCTCGGCGCCGTTCTCGCGCACGATCGCGGGGTGCTCGACGGTCGCCCAGTCGGCCTCACCGGTCGCACCTTCGTGGTGGCAGTTGTCGCAGAAGAACTGCACGTGGCAGTTCTCGCACACCGGCTTGCTCAGGTCGCCCGACTGGAAGCTTCCAGCGTGGGTGTCCTTGAAGTCCGCGGGGTGCGGCATCTCAACGCGGTGGCAGTCCGAGCAGAACTTGGCCTCGACGCCACCCTCGCCATGACAGTAGGTGCAGTTCTCGGCAAGCTGGTTGTACGCCTGCGGATGGCCAGCGGGCTCGTCGATGTTGCGACGATTCGTCCAGTCGTTGGCCTGGTGGGTCGTCGGCAGCACCTCGGAATCGGTGTGACAGTCGACGCAGAACTCCTTCTGGTGACACTTCTCGAAGCAGCCGTCCCCACCCTGCTCGTTCACGGTATTGGCGTGGATACGCAGCCACGGCTGGCCGTCGATAGCGCCCTCGTGGTGACAGTCGCTACAGAGCTCGACGTACGTGTGGCAGTTGGTGCAGGACTCGGGATTGTTCCGCCCGGTGGTGGCGTGGAACTCCTTGAAGTCCTGCGGGTGCGGCATGTCCATCCCGTGGCACGCGCGACAGAAGGCCGCATTCGGGCCGCCCTCGCCGTGGCACACTTCGCACGACGTGATCTCGTTGTTCGCAGCGACTGCGTGCTCGCCGAGTTCCTCGGCAGGCCTGCGGAGCCAGTCGTTCGCCTCGTGCGAGGTCGGAACCGGGCTCAGCTCGTCGTGGCAGTCCTTGCAGTACGAGATCTCGTGGCACGCCTCGAGGCATCCGGGAACACCGTTGGTTCTCACTGCCTCTGCATGCTGCTGCTGGCCCCACGCGACCTCGGTGTCGAACTCCCAGTTCGATGCCGAGCCGTGGTGGCAGCTGTCGCAGAAGTACGGATCAGCCGAGGTGTGACACATCTCGCACTTCTCCATGCTGCTTGCGACCAGTTCCGGGTGGGTGTTGGTCTTGAACTCGTCCGGGTGCGGCATGTCCATGCCGTGGCAGTCCATGCAGAACCTGGACTCGACGTGACACGTTGAGCAGTAGCCCACCTCGGCGACCTTGGGAAGGTGCGCAAGGCGCTCGTACATCGGCGCGTCCTCGGAGAGCTCGCCACCGTCGGCAGCGTAGGCCTTGGCGGTGCCGAGCATCGACTCGTCGTTGCTCTCCTCGGCCGGCTCCTCGGTTCCGGTCTCCTCTTCGGACTCCTCGCCGTTAGCGTCACCGGCTGCCGCCTCGCGGGCCTCGATGTCCTCGAGCGCCATGTCGGCATGGCCGCGCGGGTAGAAACCGTCCTCGAAGTGGTTGCCAGGCTTCAACTCGAAGTCAGGCGTGTGGCACGCGGCGCACGCTCCCGGAGCGGGGATCCCGCCCGGCGACTCGTCGGTGAGCGTGTGGCAACGGAAACAGGCCGTCATGAGCATGAAGTCCTCATGCGGCTGGTTGGGGTTGCCGGTGGAGGGGTCGGTGAGCGTGAGCTCGAAGTCCTCCACGTGTGCGACACGGTTGTGACACACCGTGCAGTGGATCTCGGCATCCTCGTGGACCACGTGGTCGATGATGACGCCGGGACTGGGCGTGACGTTGCGGTTTGCCAGGTTGTGGCATTGCGTGCACTGCCCGGAACCCATGTACTTCTGGCTGAGTGCCAGGTGAGAGCCGGGATTGAGCGGCAGATGGAATTTGTCGGTTGCCGTCAAGTACAGCTCACCAAGCGCCTCGGCCTTGTGAAGCAGGAAGGTGACCGGGTCGGCGTTCACGGGCATGTGGCAGGCCATGCACGATACCTTCGAGTGCGTGGATCGGTCGTACGCGATGATCGTGTCGTCCTGCACCTTGTGGCACACGCTTGCGCAGAACCAGTATGTCGATGTCACCCCCAATGCGATTACGACGAACGCAGCCATCGCCAGGACCACAACTCCGGTCCAGATGATGTACCGCGGCCGACGGACCGGGTCTTTGAACCCGGACAGGGAGATCTTGGCCATAGACATCTCTCCTCGCTGAGCTTCGGACGTAGCCCCACGTGAAACAAGACACATACTGGTCTGACGGTTCCACGATAGCCAAACAACGTCTGCTACTCAACCAAAAAGTGCAGGTGGCTACCGGCGAGTATCTCGCCCGACTACCTGTTTGTTCGACAGCGCAGTCGGGCATCCTGCAGCGCGCGTCGGCTCAGACGTCCTCGAGCATCAGTACGATGGAGACCTCGACCGGGGCATCCTTGGGAAGCCGCGCGACCCCAACCGCTTCGCGCGCATGTCGCCCCGCCTCGCCGAACGCCGCCAGCAGCACACCACTGGCACCATCGATGACCTGCGGCTGAGCGGTGAAGCCCGTTGCCGAGGCGACGTAGCCCGTGAGCCTGACGACCCCGATCACCTCGTCGAGATCGCACACGGTCGACGCCGCCGCAAGCCCGTTGAGAGCCGCGATCCGCGCGCACTCGGCAGCGAGCTCCGGTGGGACATCCGTGCCGACCAGACCACTCGCGAACAGCGCGCCCGCCTTCATCGGCAGCTGCCCCGAGGTGAATACCAGCGAGCCAGCGCGAACGGCCGGCACGTAGTCACCCAGCGCGGATGGTGGCTCGGGCAGCACAAGACCGGCAGATACCAGACGATCGGCGACAACAGACACGGCTCCCCCTTGCTCCGGCAGCGGACACGTGATGCACACACATGTGAGAGTGTCATCGTACCAGGCATTCATGCCGGTCGACCGGACTTGCCGAGTCATACCCCTTGGGGTATAATCTGACTACTATCGCAGCGACCCGGAAGTGAAAGGGACGTGAATGCCAGCCGTGCGCATAGAGAACGACTCCTGTGACCGCTCGCCGGGGTGTCCGGCCCGGCGTGTGTGCCCACGAGGCGCCATCCAGCCCCTCGTGGGCGGGTCCTACCCGGGAGCCAACGGGTACTATGTCGTGGAAGAGAAGTGCACCGGTTGCGGTGTGTGTGCACGCGTCTGCGCCGGCGGCGCAGTGACCTTTACTTAGGAGAGATACCATGACCGAGAACGTAGTCACCATCCAGGTCTTCGACCTGCCTGCGCAGACCGCGTGCTTCAGCGGGGGTTGAGGACCGTCCTGGTCTCCGGAGGAGATCACAGCGCTGATACGTGCCGAGATGGAGCGCCGTTTCGGGGATGCTGCCCAGATCCTTTATCACGACGTTCAGGACGAGTCGGTGCGCACCGAGCACGCCCGGCTTCTCGATGAGATAGACACTCGCGGACTGCTCTACCCCGTGACCGTGGTCGACGGCGCGCCCGTCTACGACGGAGCCGTCTCCTACCCGGGTATCCTGCGAGCGGTGCAGGAGCGGCTCGAGCGCAGCACCGCGTAACGACCCGAGAGACTCAGCGGGGCATCACGCGGTCGAGGAAGATGCCCACCAGCCCTTTGGACATGAACTGGTCCCACGCGCTCTCCTGCCCCACCGGCGGGAGAGCGCGGTCGTATGCGCGTCGCAAGTCCGGGTCCTTCAGTACGCGGTACGCCTCGTTGATGCGCTGCATCCGCCGGGTGGCCCGCGCCTGCTCGCGATCGGATGCGCGATCCGGGTGGTGCTTCAGGCTGAGCGCCCGGTACGCCTTCTCGATGACCGCGGGGTCGGCGTCGCGAGTGACCTGAAGCCTCTGGTAGTGGTCCACGCAACTCCTCCGTGCAGCGGATCGGGTGAGGGGCGGCATCATCGTACCATTCGACCGGAGCGTGAGTCGCAGACCTCAGATAACGACCGGCGGCTCCTCGGCACCTCGAACCCTGAGCTCGGAGAACACCACCGCGACGAGTACCAGCGCAGCGCCGCCCAGCTGGAGCGGAGTCAGGCGGTCGCCGAGAAGCAGCGCCGCCAGCGCGATAGTGAAGATGGGCTCCAGGGTGGAGAGCAGCGAGGCCTGGGCGGCGCCGATGCGCGAGAGCGCCCGCAGGTAGAGGATGACCGCCGCGAAGGTGGGCAGGAGGACGATGGCGCCGAGCAGCGCCCACAGTTGCCAGTCCCAGCCGACCGGAGCGAGCCGGGAGCCGCTGGCCAGCGCCGCACCGGTCACCAGTACCGCCGTCGCCGCGAACGTGTAGGTCATGAGAACCGAACGGGAGCGCCCCGGCATCCACCGGTGGGACAGCAGCGTGAAACTCGCATATCCTGCCGCAGCGCCGAGGCCGAGCACCACGCCGAGCGGGTGGGTCCCGCCGGATGCCGAGAACGGGTTGACTACGAGCACGCATCCCGCGAACGCAAGCAGGACCGCAAACGCCCTACCCGGATCCACCGGGCCCGGTCGCAGGACGGAGTCGACCACCGCGATCATCGCCGGATAGGTGTAGAGCAGTACCGCGACGACCGATGCCTCGGCGTAGTTCAGGGCGAAGAAGAAGCACAGCGACGCCGCACCATATCCTGCGACCGA
>JAHYJI010000060.1 GCA_019429145.1 Coriobacteriia bacterium
GTGAACGCGGACGTGCCCGTCTCGCGCGTGCGATTCTCCGCCATCACCAAAGACGAGATCGAGCGCGCCTTCGCCGAGCCGGGCGAGCTTTCCGAGGAACTCGCCGACGCCGGCGCGACGCGTCAGGACATCGACCTGGTGTGGGGAGCGGTGCTCACGCGCTACCTGACGCTCGCGTCCAACGCCGCGTCCAAGCGCGCGTGGGGCGACATGCTCTCGGCCGGCCGCGTGCAGACGCCCACGCTCAAGCTCATCGTCGACCGCGAGCGTGAGCGCGATGCTTTTGTGCCCGAGGACTACTGGACGGTCCGTGCCCGCTTCGCGCCCGCGGGCACCGACGCGGAGGCTGACGGGTTCGGCGCGTCCCATGCTACGGAGCGCTTCAAGGACGTGGCCGAGGCCGAGCGGGTCATGGCGGCCGTCGCAGGCGCCAGTGAGGGCACGGTGGCCGAGGTCACCAAGAGCAGGCGCACCGTCAAGCCGCCCACACCCTTCAACACGACGGCCCTGCAAGCGGCAGCGGCCAACGAGGGCATCTCCCCGTCGCGCACGATGCGCATCGCCGAGTCTCTCTACATGAGCGGTCTGGTGTCCTATCCGCGCGTCGACAACACCGTCTACCCGCCGAGCCTCGAGCTGCACACGATCCTGCGCGAGCTCGACAAGGTGCCCGCCTACCATCAGTACGCCTCCGCACTGCTGAAAAAGGGTGCGCTCAAGCCGACCCGCGGCGCTAAGGAGACCACCGACCACCCTCCGATACACCCCACCGGCGCGGCCGACCCCGAGAAGCTCAAGCCCGAGGAGTTCAAGCTCTACAACCTCATCGCACGTCGCTTCATGGCCACGCTTTCCGACGCCGCGGTGCTGGAGAGCACGAAGATCGGGATCGACGTCGCAGGCGAGCGCTTCGTGGCACGCGGCGACGTGGTGGTCTCCGCGGGCTTTCGCGCTGTCTACCCGTACGGCATGAGGAAGGAGGAGCACCTGCCCTTGCTCGACGAGGGTGTCTCAGTCGACTTCCTCGGTGCCGAGATGGACGCCAAGCAGACGCAGCCGCCGGCCCGGTACAGCCAGGGCAAGATGATCCAGGAGATGGAGAAGCTCGGCCTGGGCACCAAGGCCACCCGTCACGACATCATCCAGACGCTCTACGATCGTAAGTACGTCACGGGCGACCCCATCCAGCCCACGTGCAAGGGGATCAGCGTCGTCAACGCGCTCGTCACGCATGCCGAGCGCATCACCACGCCTGAGATGACCGCCGAGCTCGACCGCGAGATGGACGAGATAGCGCGAGCCGCCGCGCAGCGCGAGAAGGTCGTGGGCCACTCCCGCACGCTGCTTGCAGACGTGATGACCGCGCTGCTGGCGCACGTCCCCGAGGTCGGCGAGCTGCTCAAGGCAGCGGCTGACGAGGACGCCAAGGTCGGCACGTGCCCGCAGTCCGGCCATGACCTCCTCATCAAGTACTCGCCAAAGACCCGCTCCTACTTCGTCGGCTGCCAGGGTTACCCCGAGTGCACCGTCACCTACCCGCTGCCCAAGAACGCCCGCTACGCCGCGGTCGAGGAGATGTGCGAGGTGTGCGGCAGCCACCAGGTCAAGGTCATGCAGTTCAAGCGGCCCGCGCGCAACATGTGCCTGAACACCGATTGCCCCACCAAGAAGGGCCCGGAGATTCTCGTCGGGCGCTGTCCGGTAGACGGCGCGGAGCTGCGCGTGCGTTACTCGCCGGTCGGAAGCCGTTACGTCCGCTGCGTCAACTACGATGCGAAGGAGCATCCGGTCTCCTACCCGCTGCCTCAGACGGGCGAGATCGAGGCCACCGGTGAGGTCTGCGAGCCGTGCGGCGCGCCGAAGGTCGTCGTCCACACCAAGAAGGGGCCATGGAAGATCTGCATCGATCCCGAGTGCCCCGCGCGAGCCAAGGACCCCAAGAAGGGGAGTGCCGCAAAGGGCCGGGGCACGCGCAAGGCTTCGGCGAAGGGCCGCTCAACCGCCAAGCGGAACACCAAGAAGACCTCCTGAGAGCAGGGGAAAGAGCGGCGTTCGGGGTATCTCCTCTGTAGCCGTTTCGCTCGACCGGGGAGGTCGCCGTGAAGATCGCCGTGATCCACCACCGCGTGCGCGGCGACGCTGTTGCCGACGCCGATGCGCTCGTGGAGTCCGCACAGAAGGCCTGCGCGGCCGGCGCTGGTGTGATCGTCGGTCCCAGGGTGCCCTCGTTGGGCGGACTGGACGCCGCGGCCCGCGAGGCCCTGTTGGCGCGCATCGCGGGCTGTACCGAAGGATCCACGTTGCTTCTCTCCTTTGTCGAGGGGGACGCCGAGCCGCGTGTCGCGGATACCCCGCTCGGTCGCACCGCGCTCGTCGGCGGAGATGACTGCCTGCGCGAGAACGTGCTGCGGTCGATGGTTGCCGAGGGGGCGCAGGCTCTCGTCTGGCGTCCCGGTGCCGAGTCCGAGCTGCAGGCCGAGGCCATCCTCGAGTACGCGCTCGGGTGCTCTTCAGCGCTCGCGGGGCTCCTGCTGCTCGCCGAGTGCTCGGGCGGCCAGCGGCACGACGGGTGTTGCGGGACGAGTGCGATCATCCACGCGGGGGAGTTGGTCGCCGAGGCGACGGGGCCCGACGACGAGGTGTTGTTCGCCGAGGTCGAGGTGTCGCTCTCGCCTCCCGAGCCCGGGATGCCCCTGCCCGCACTGCCTCCGATCCTCGTGCAGCGCCTTGCCGTCCACGAAGGACGCAGACCGCCGGTCGACTACCCGGCCGACCTGTCCTGAACTCCCTCCGGTGGTAGAATCCACGTTCGAGGGTGGCGGCCACGCGGCCGCCCGTCGCACGCGCTTTCCGGCCGCCTGTGGCGTCCGACATGACGAGAGGGGTTACGGATGACGCAGCCGAAGGTGACCGTCGTAGGTGCCGGACAGGTGGGCGCTACAACGGCGTTCCTCCTGCTCAACAAAGGTATCGCCGATGTGGTGATGATCGACGTGGCCGAGGGGCTCCCCCAAGGCAAGGCGCTGGACATGATGCACTCCCGCTCCGTCGAGCGGTTCGCACCGGTCGTCACCGGGAGCAACGACTACGGCGACACCGCTGGATCTGATGTTGTCGTCGTGACTGCGGGCTTGCCGCGCAAGCCGGGGATGACCCGTGACGACCTGCTTGCGGCCAACGGCGCGATCGTGCGCTCGGTTGTCGGCGCGGCCGTCGAGGCGTCACCCGATGCCATCGTGATCTGCGTGACCAACCCGCTCGACGTGATGACCTACCTGGGCTGGAAGGTGTCCGGCCTACCGTCCGGGCGCATCTTCGGGATGGGCGGCGTGCTGGACTCGGCGCGCTTCGCCTACGCCATCGCCGAGGAGACCGGGGCGTCCATCGACACCATCGATGGGCTCGCCGTCGGCGCCCACGGTGATGCCATGGTCCCGCTTCCCCGTCAATCCACGGTCGACGGCGTGCCGCTCACCGACCTGCTCTCGCCCGAGCGGGTAGAAGCCCTCGTCCAGCGGACGGTGTTCGGCGGGGCAGAGGTCGTTGCGTTGCTGAAGACCGGCAGCGCCTTCTATGCGCCGGCAGCGTCGGTCACCGCGATGGTCGAGGCGGTGCTCGGAGACACGGGAGCGATACTTCCCAGCTGTGTCCACCTCAATGGCGAATACGGGATCTCGGATGTCTACCTGTCAGTTCCCGCCGCGCTTGGAAGGCAAGGTGTGCGCCGCGTGGTCGAGATCGAACTCGATGACGCCGAACTCGCCGCCCTGCAAGCGTCGGCGGCCACAGTGGCCGAGACCGTCGCCGCGCTGGGGATCTAGGAGCCGGACATGGTGGGAGCCGAAGCCATCGGAAGCGCGGTCTACGACGCGATCGTACGTGCCGCCACCACGCTCCGGCCCGATGCACTCGCCGCGATGCGCGACGCGGAGGCGAGGGAGCGCTCCCCGAGGGGCCGCGCCATCCTCGGCCAGCTCCTCGAGAACGCTCGGATCGCTGCAGACGACGCGGTGCCGCTGTGCCAGGACACGGGCTCGGTATGGGTCCTCCTCGAGGTGGGAGAGAGCGAGTGCGTGGGCGGCGACGTCCCTGCCGCGGTGAATGCTGCGGTCGCTGCCGCGTACGCCGACGCTCACCTGAGGATGAGTATCGTCCGCGACGCGCTCGTGGACCGCACCAACACGAAGGACAACACCCCGGCCTTCATCGACATCGGATTTCGCTCCGGAACCGGCGTCACCGTCACGGTGATGCTCAAGGGTGGGGGCTCGGACAACGCCTCGGCCGTGAGCATGCTCGCGCCGGGCGATGGCGAGGACGGGGTCGTTCGCTTCGTGACCGAGACCGTCGCTCGCACCGGGGCCTCGGCGTGCCCGCCCCTGCTCGTGGGCGTGGGCGTGGGTGCGACCTTCGACAAGGTCGCCTCGCTCGCGAAGCGCGCGCTGCTGCGCCCGATCGGCGCCCCGCATCCCGACCCCCGGGTCGCGGCACTCGAGCGCCGGATCGCCGCCGAGGTCGAAGCGCTGGGCATCGGACCCGGCGGGCTCGGTGGAACGGTGACGGCGCTGGGAGTGCACGTCGTCACCGCACCCTGTCACATCGCGTCGTTGCCGGTTGCGGTGAACGTGGGCTGCTCGGCCGTGCGGTCGGCGAGCGTCGAGGTCGCCTGAGATGGTGGACCCCACCGCACTCGAGGTGCCTGCCGGAGAACCCGCGGCCACCCCGAGGGGCGCCTACCGACGGCTTGCAGGCAACTCCGGCTTCCGCCGCCTGTGGGTGAGCCAGTTCGTGAGCGGCATCGGCGACTGGCTCGTCATCGGTCTGCTCATGCCGCTCGTCACCTCGCTCTCAGGCGGCTCGTCATTCGCGGTCGCCGGCATACTCGTCGCCAAGCTGCTGCCCGCGCTCGTGTTGAGTTCGCTCACCGGCGTGCTGGTCGACCGGTTCGACCGGCGGCGTTTGATGATCGCGTGCGACCTTGCGCGCGCCGCGCTCACGCTCGGCCTGCTTCTCACCAACAGCCTCGCCGTGATCTACCTCATCGTGCTGCTGATGGAGATCGGCTCGCTCTTCTTCTACCCGGCGAAGAACGCGCTCATCCCCCATCTGGTGTCCGAGGAGGACGTCGCTGTTGCCAACGGCGTCTCCTACACCACACAGCAGGCGGCGATGCTCGTCGGGCTCACGGCGTCCGGCGCGCTGCTGGCACTCTTCGAGCGGCTGGTCCGCATGGTGCTCGAGAGCGGCCTGCCCCTTATCGACCTGCTCAGCGGCCTGGTCGCGCCCGCACTGCTCGGTCCGCGCGCCGGCGTGTTCCTCAACTCGCTTACCTTCCTCGTCTCGGCCGCGATCATCGCGGGCATCCCGCTCGTCTCGGAGTCCGTGAGCGAGAGGGTGCGCCTCGACCTGAGACTCATCGGGGCCGACGTCGTCGACGCCTTCCGCTTTCTGCGCGACCACCGGGAGCTGCGGGGGCTGCTCGTGACGATCGGGCTCGCTATCTTCGGGGGTGGGGCCATCGTGACCATCGGTATGGTCTTCGTCCCGCAGCAGCTCGTGGGCGGCGTACCCTTCGGCGACGAGGTCCCCTGGCTGCAGCAACTGGCTGCAGCGCCCACCTCGTTCATGCTCGTCTTCCTGGCAGCGGGGATGGTGGGAGGGGCGCTGCTCGTCCCGCGATTGGCGGAGCACCTCACGCTGCAACTGCTCTTTCTCGGCGGCATCGGCGGGTTCGGCCTGGCGATGTTCACCTTCGCGCTGGCCCGCAGCTACGCGGTTGCCGGCCTGCTCGCGCTCGTGGCCGGTGCGTGCGTGGCAACGGTCACCGTGGCAGGCAACACCTACGTGGTTGCGACCGTCGCCGACGAGATCCGTGGGCGCGTATTCACCGCGCTGGAGTCGGTGATCAAGGTCTCACTGCTCGCCTCGATGCTCGTGATGGCCCCGCTCGGCGATGTCATCGCGCGCGGCGTGGAGCGGCTGATGCGCGCGTACCCCGACTCGCTCGGCACGCTGGGGCTGACCGGGCCACAAGTCGCGCTGCAGCTCGCGGCGCTCATCGTGCTGGGTGCCGCGGGGTATGCTTATCGGACGTTGGAGTGGCGCAGGTGCGGGGAGGCGTGTCTGGATGAGTGAGGCGAGGCACGGTACCGGCAGCACGGGACCGACAGAGGTGTCGCTCCCGGCGACCCGTGAGGTGCTGGCAACGCTTCGTGCCGGCGATGAGGTCGTGCTTACCGGCCCGGTCTACACCGCCCGCGACGCGACCCACGAGCGACTTCTGGCCGGGCTCAGTAGCGAAGGCGAGCTGCCCCACGGGCTCGGGGGTCAGACGCTCCTCTACGCGGGCCCCACACCACCTGCCGCCGGGCGCCCGTCCGGCGCTCTCGGGCCCACCACGGCCAAGCGGATGGACAGGGCGACTCCTGCGCTCCTGAAGGCAGGCATCGTCGCCACCATCGGTAAGGGCCCTCGCTCGGCGGAGGTGCGGCGGGCGTGCGCCGAGTACGGTGCGGTCTACTTCGCGGCGGTGGGGGGTGCGGCCGCTCTGCTCGCGATGCATGTCACTGCGGCGGAGACCGTCGCCTATGCGGAGCTCGGGACCGAGGCGCTCGTGCGCCTGGAGCTCGACCGGTTCCCGGCGTTCGTCGCGATCGATGCCCGTGGCGAGGACCTGTACCTGACTGCGGCGCTCGAGTGGCGCGGCGCCGCCGATATCGACGGAGGAGATGCGTGATGGTGCGTGGCGTGTTCATCACGATCGAAGGGTGCGAGGGCACCGGAAAGTCAACGCAGGCCGCGCTGCTCGCCGAGGCGCTTCGCGAGGCCGGCCTGTCAGTGACCGAAGTGCGCGAACCCGGTGGCACGCTGGTGAGCGAGGCGGTCCGGGACCTCCTGCTCGACCGGGCCCACGACGGGCTCGACCCCCGCGCCGAGATCCTGCTCTACGAAGCCAGCCGGGCAGAACTTGTCAGCCGCGTCATCCGGCCCGCGCTCGCCGCGGGTGGCGCAGTGGTCTGCGACCGTTTCTTCGACTCCACCACCGCTTACCAGGGCTACGGACGCGGACTCCCGCTCGACCAGGTGGTTCGCCTCAACCAGTTCGCGACCTCAGGCATAGTCCCGGATATCACCATCGTGCTCGACCTCGATCCGGCCGAGGGCCTTGCGCGTGCGACAGGAGGCGGCGCCGATCGCCTGGAGGCCGAGGAGCTGGGTTTTCACGAACGAGTGAGACACGGCTTCCTCGAGATCGCCGCCGGGGAACCGGAGCGGGTCGTCGTGGTGTCGGCGACGGGCACTCCCGCGGAGGTCTCGCAGCGGGTACTGGAGGCGGTGGGCAGGCTGCCGGTGCTCGCGGCCGTGATACACTAGCGCGGCTATGACGAAGCCGTGCGTGTGGGAGGAGCTCGTCGGCCAGCGCCAGGTGGCCGACCACCTCGCCGCGGCGGTGCGCCGCGGTGCGGTCTCGCATGCCTACCTCTTCGTGGGGCCGGCGGGCGCCGGCAAGAAGAGCACCGCGCGTGCGCTCGCGTGCGCCATCCTCTGTGACGATGATGCCTGCGGCGAGTGCTCGGCATGCCGTCGCGTCAAGCGAGGAGCGCACCCGGACGTGCGGGTGATCGCTCCCGAGGGCGCTGCCACCTACATGGTCGAACAGGTCCGCGAGATCATCCGCGATGTGCATCTGTCCCCCGTGGAGACCAACCGCAAGATCTTCATCGTCGAGGCGGCCGATTCGTTCAACGACGGGTCTGCCAATGCGTTCCTCAAGACCCTCGAGGAGCCCCCGGACGACGTCATCATGATCCTGCTCGCGACCAGCTACGACGGGGTGCTCCCCACCATCGCCTCGCGGTGCCAGGTGGTGCGCTTTCGCAGGATGGCACCGCAGGAGTCCATCCGGCTGCTGATCGAACGCACGGGAGCAGGGGAGGACGAGGCGCTGGCCGCGCTGGCCGCGACCGGCGGGGTGCTCGCCCGTGCGGTCGAGTTCCTCGACTCGCCGGTGCGGCGTGCCGCACGGGGCCGGATGCTGACGACGCTCAAGGACCTCACCGTCTCCGACGAGCACGACGTGCTCCGGGCAGCCAAGACACTCCTGGCTGCGGTCAAGGCGCCCCTGGACGACCTCAAAGCGGTACACGCGGACGAGGCGCGGGAGCGGGCGGACTTCCTCGGCAGCAAGGGTGTGAAAGCGCTGGAGGACCGCCAGAAGCGTCAGCTCACCGCACGGGAGCGGGAGGGTGTGGCCGAGGTGCTCAACATCGCCGAGAGCTGGTTGAGGGACTGCCTGGTCATGTCCCAGGGTGTAGGAGATCTCGTGGCCAATAGGGACGAGGTCGATGCGATGGAGGAGGTGGCGGCGGTAATCACACCGGCCGCCGCCGCACGCGCGCTTGCCGCGGTCAAGGAGGCGCGGCGGCGTATCTCGTATAATGTGAGCCCCCAGCTGGCCATCGAGGCCATGCTATTCGATATTCGGGAGGTCCTACGATGCCCACGGTAGTGGGAGTCAAGCTTCGATTCGCACCCAAGGTGCTGTTCTTTGATCCCGCCGGTACCGAGCCGATGCCCGGTCAGGCGGTCGTTGTCCAGACGGAGCGCGGAACCGAGCTGGGGCAGGTCGTCGACGTGCCCTGCGAAATCGACAAGGGCAGCCTTCCTGCAGCGCCGACGCCGGTCGAGCGTATCGCCACCGATGAGGACCTTGCACTTGCCGAGGAGCTCGCCGAGAAGGAGCGCGAGGCGATGCGCACCTACCGGCAGCTCATCGAGGAGAACAAGCTGGACATGAAGCCGGTCGACGTCGAGTATCTCTTCGGAGGTGACAAGGTCGTCTTCTACTTCGTCGCCGAGGAGCGTGTGGACTTCCGCGAACTCGTGCGCGAGCTCGCATCGCGCTTCAAGGTGCGCATCGACATGCGCCAGGTCGGGGTGCGCGACGAGGCCCGCATGGTGGGCGGTCTCGGACACTGCGGCCAGCAGCTGTGCTGTGTGCGCTTCGCGGGCGATTTCCAGCCCGTCTCGATCCGCATGGCCAAGGAACAGGACCTGCCGCTCAATCCCTTGAAAATCAGCGGCCTGTGTGGAAGACTCATGTGCTGTCTGCGCTACGAGTACGAGGCCTACAAGGATTTCAAGTCCCGTGCTCCCAAGCGTGGCGCCAAGGTCGAGACGCCGGTCGGCGAGGGTAAGGTGACGGGGCTGAACACCCCGCGCGAGACCGTGCAGATCAGACTTGCTGCGGGAGGATCGCTCTCGGTGCCGATCGAGGGCGTCGAGTGTCCCGGTGGTGGGTGTCCGTGCCGGATCTCGGCCGAGACGATGGAAGCGCTGGCGGGTCCGGCGGCGCCGAGTGCGCTCACGGGCCCGGTGCGGGAGCTCGGCGAGTCGAAGCCGGAGGCCAAGAGCGCTGACGAGCGCCGCGGCGAGGAAGGCAGCGGCGGCGGAGGTGGCAAGCGCCGGTCGCGGCGTAAGGGCAAGGGCAAGCAGCAGGCGGCAGGCCAGGAGAAGGCGGCCGGCCAACAGCAGGCGGCGGCAGGTTCGGGAGGCGAGGCGAAGGCCGGAGCCGACCGGAGTGGCGAGCAGCCTGCGTCAGGTGGAGCGTCGCAGGGACGTCGCAGGCGCAGACGAAGGTCTTCGCCGAAGACGGATGACAACGCCCAGGGCTAGGTCCCCGGGCACAGAGATGCCGACGTAGCTCAGCTGGTAGAGCAGCGCACTCGTAATGCGCAGGTCAGCGGTTCGAATCCGCTCGTCGGCTCCACACAACACGATCGAGGCCCGTCGGATCCACTCCGGCGGGCCTCGTGCATCTGTCGGCTTCTTCGGGACGAGGTCGTGCCGGCCGCACGGGCCGGGTCAGACCGCTCAACCCATCGTGAAGCCGAGCGCGCTCGCGACGAGCTGCATCACGTTGACGACAGCCCACGCGAGGACGAGGACGAGCGCCAGCCCGGCGATCAGCTTGACCACGTCGCTCACAGCTGCCTCCTTCCGTACGTCGCCTTCGTTCTCTACGATACCGCATCGGAGCCGAGGTACTCAGGTCAGGTACTCAGGTACTCTTGAGCGGCCATGTGACTTGTGTTACCTTGTCGCGAACTCCACGCCCGGGCCAGCGGCCCCTCGCCGCTCGACGGGCGTTGTCGTATCCTGATTTGGGCGCACCCGTAGTGGTGTGTGAGGTGGAGAGGACGGTAGTTCCCGGACATGGCATCCGACTACGTTGTGCTCGGCACCTTCGTGCTCGTGGGCGTCGTCTTCGTGATGGTGACGGTCACCCTCTCAAACCTTCTGAGCCACCAGAGGCCCTCGTTCGAGAAGGGCCGCATCTACGAGTGCGGCGTCGAACCGATCGGCCCGCCGTGGGTGCAGTTCCGCATCGGCTACTACGTCTACGCGCTGCTCTTCGTCGTCTTCGACATCGAGACGGTCTTCCTCTACCCGTGGGCGGTCGTCTTCGGTCGCATGGGTCCCTTCATCCTGGTCGAGATGGCCGTGTTCGTCGGCATCCTCGTTCTCGGGCTGCTCTACGCCTGGAAAGAGGGAGCGCTCACGTGGCGCTAGACCGCATCACGGGCGAGCACTCCGTCGCATTCATACGCAGCGAGCAGCTCTTCGACTGGGCGCGCCGCAACTCGCTGTGGTATCTCGCCTTCGGCATCGCGTGCTGTGCGATCGAGGGGCTCATGAGCGCGAGCGGCCCCCGCTTCGACTTCGACCGCATGGGGGTGTTCTTCCGCGCCTCCCCGCGGCAGGCCGACGTGATGATCGTCGCCGGGACCGTCAACAAGAAGATGGCCGAGACCGTCCGTCTCCTCTACGACCAGATGCCCGAGCCGAAGTGGGTCGTGGCGATGGGGGCGTGCGCGAGCACGGGCGGCCCCTTCCGCGAGTACCCCAACGTCGTGCTCGGCGTGGACAAGGTGGTCCCGGTCGACGTCTACATCCCGGGATGCCCGCCCCGGCCCGAGTCGGTGCAGTACGGGTTCATCCAGCTGCAGGAGAAGATCAAGCGACAGACGGAGGAGCGGCGTGCTGCCCGATACGACCGTCGTTAAGACGGTGCTCACAGGAGTCGCGCAGGTCGAGGTGACGGCGACGTCCCTGGGCGTGGTCGTGCGCGTGCCTCACGAGGACACGGCCGCCGTGCTCTCCGCGCTCAAGTCCAGCGACCTGGGATTCGTGATGCTCGTCGACCTGCTCGGTACCGACACCGACGAAGACGTCGAGCTCACCTACCACCTCCGCTCCTTCGCTCGCGACGAGGAGCTCTACGTGAAGTGCTCGCTGCCCTACGACGGCGTTCTACACTCGGTCTGGAACGTGTACGCCTCGGCGCTGCTGCCCGAGCGCGAGACAGCCGAACTGTTCGGGCTCACACTCGCCGGCCATCCGAACCCGGCACGGCTGCTCACCACCGACGGAGAAGAGCCCCTGCTGCGCCGCTCGGTGCCGATCCGCACGCTTAAGGAGGTGCGCGACCGGTGACCGACCCGCGCGATACCGTCTTGACGCACGCTCTGCAGGCCGAGGGCACGTTCGATCCGGGTCAGGCGCCTGCCGGCATCAAGCGTATCCCGAGCGGTGTCGACGGGCTGGCCACCGAGCACCTCGTCGTCAACATCGGCCCCCAGCACCCGTCGACCCACGGCGTACTGCGCCTCGTTGCCGAGCTCGACGGCGAGGAGGTCATGAACGTCGAGGTAGCCGTTGGCTACCTGCACCGCGGCATCGAGAAGCTCGGGGAGCACCGGCGCTACCACCAGCTCGGAACGTTGATGGACCGCGGCGACTACGTCTCGGGGATCCACGGAGAACTTGCTGCTGCACTCGCGACCGAGCAACTGCTCGAGGTCGAGGTGCCGCCCAGGGCCCAGTGGCTCCGGAGTCTCATGAGCGAGGTCAACCGCATCGCGAGCCACCTGGTGTGGTTCGGGACGTTCGGACTGGACTGCGGGGCGATGGGGCAGTTCCTCTACGCGATGCGCGAGAGGGAGGCGCTGCTCGACGTGCTCGAGTCGGTCACCGGGCAACGGATGATGTTCAACTACGTGCGGCCGGGCGGCGTTCTCGACGATATCACGCCCGATGCCGAGCAGAAGCTGCGGACCTTTCTGCGTACCATCGACTCCTACCTCGACGAGCATCACGCACTGCTCGGCGGCAACGAGATCTTTCAGAAGCGTGTCCGCGGGGTCGGCGTCATCGATCGCGAGACCGGGCTTGCGTTCGGTCTGACCGGCGCCAACCTGCGGGGGAGCGGCGTCCCGTACGACGTGCGCCGCGACAAGCCCTACGCTGCCTACGCCGAGCTCGACTTCGACGTGCCGCTCGGCGCAAACGGGGACGCGTGGGACCGCTACCTCGTGCGCATGGAGGAGATGCGTCAGGCAGCGCGCATGTGCCGTCAGTGCATCGACGGGCTGCCCGAAGGCGATGTGATGGCAAAGGTCCCCAGGGTGCTCCGCCCGCCGGCAGGCGAGACCTACGCGTGCGTGGAGTCGCCCCGCGGCGAGCTCGGCGTCCAC
>JAHYJI010000061.1 GCA_019429145.1 Coriobacteriia bacterium
GCAGCGAGCTCCTGGTGCTGGTGAATGTGGCCGAGCGCCCAGTAGTCCATCCCTGCAGCGAGTAGATCGTCGAGCGAACAGGGCGCGTAGGGCTCGTACTGCTGATTCCCGCCGACGTTGGCGTGAAGTACCCCGATCGCGAACGGATCGCCGGGTGCGGCGCGGAACTCCCGGGCCAGGTTGGCCGTCTCCCGGGCGCGCCCGAAGCTGCGACCGTAGAGGACGCAGACGGGATCGGTCTCTGAGGGGTACGCCACGCGCTCGACCGTACCCGAGGCGAAGTAGTGGACGTTGTCGGGCATGTCCAGCGCCACGGGACCCGCACTCGCCGGGTCGTGATTGCCTCCGGCCAGGAAGACCCCTATGCCGGCCTCGGCAAGCCGCCGCGCACCGGCGCGGAAGCGGCTCTGTGCGCGGAAGGACCGCTCGGCCGCGTTGTAGGCATCACCCGCGATGACGAGGAAGGCGGCGTCGCGCTCGATGCACACCTCGACGATCCGCTCGAACGCAGCGAAGGTCGACTCCACGCAGGCGTCGCGCACGCGCGGCTCGGCGGCGTCGACACGCCGGAACGGGGCATCGAGATGCAGGTCGGCAGCGTGCACGAATGTCAGGCGCTCGGACATGGGCTCCCCTCGGTCGGTGCTCGTCCCATCTTAGACCGAGGCTCTGACATGTGACACCCGTTGTGCAGGCGATCTAACGAGCGAACCCGGCCCTCGCGAGTGCACGGGCCACGCCGAGCGCGACGGCCGCTTTGGCAACGTCCATCAGCAGGAAGGGTGCGACGCCGGCAGCGAACGCCGGCCAGGGTCCCATGCCGGTCACCGCGGACAGCTGCAGCCATCCGGCTAGGTAGATGAGGGAGACGCCTGCGGTTAGCGCGAGGATCCTCGCTGCCGTGGCGGGCATGCGCCGGGCGCCGCGCTCGCCGAGCCAGGCCACCGCCGTCGCGCCCAGTGCGAAGCCCCAGAGGTAGCCGCCGGTCGGCCCCGCGAGCACCCCGGCGCCGCCCAGCCCGCCAGCGAACACCGGCAGCCCTGCAGCGCCGAGCAGCAGGTACACGCCTACGGCCGCGAGCGCACCCCGTGGCGTGAGCAGGAGGCCGGCCAGAAGCACGACGAAGACCTGGAGCGTGACCGGGACCGCGCCCACCGGGACCGAGATCCACGCCGAGGCAGCCAGCAACGCCGCGAGCAGCGCCGCGGTCACCATCTCGCGAGTGCGGGAGCGTCTCGCGCGGTACTGTAAACCAGTCTCAGACATGAGGTTTACGTATAGCGGCAGAGGCGCGGGGCGTCAAGGGTTAAGCCGGTGGGCCGGCCGGCGTGCCGGAAGGTCTGAGTGCCATGTCGAGTTAGTGGGAACGATCGTTCTCACTAACTCGAGGCACCCGTTGACCCCCTCGGCCACTCCCCCGGCAGCGTCACGTCGCTCCGCAGCGTCACATCACCCGCAGCGACCGGCACGAGCGCACCCGAGTCTTCCACCAGCAGGCGGCCCTCGTCGTCGACCCCGACAGCCCGGCCGTCGGCCAGCACCCGCCCGTCCGCATCGCGCACCCGCACCGCACGGCGCGCAAGCACGTCGCGCGCCTCGAAGCGGGAGCGAACGCCTCCGAACCCCTCCTCCACGAGCATCCGGTAGCCCTCGGCGATCCCGTCGAGCACCGCGGCCGCCGCGCGCGCCCGGCCCACCGCGCAGATGTCCTCGAGGTACGCGGCGCCCTCGACGCCGTCCCCCGTCCGCGACACGTTGAGACCCACGCCCACGACCACCCATGCGGTGCGGTCGGCCTCGGCAGACATCTCCAGCAGCACGCCCGCGAGCTTCCTCCCGCCGAGCAGCAGGTCGTTGGGCCACTTCACGCCCGCATCGACACCGAGGTGCGCAAGCTGGTCCGCGACGCCGACGGCCACCGCGAGCGGCAGCCCCGTGAGCGCCGCGGGGGGCAGCGCGGGCCTGAGCACGCCGGACACGTAGACTCCGCCGGTCGGTGACTCCCACGAGCGGCCGAGCCGCCCACGGCCTGCGCTCTGTTGCGCCGCGAGCACCGCGGTCCCGTGTGGGGCACCGGCTCGGGCAAGCGACGCCGCGTCGGTATTGGTGGAACCGGTCTCGCCGCCCCCCTCGAGACGCTCCCAGAGCGTCGTGCGCAGGAACAGCTTCACCTCGGCAGGCAGCGGCGCATCGGGAACGCCGACAAGCGCGTAGCCTCGGCCGGGCACGGCATCCACGCGATAACCCGCCTCACGCAGCGCCGCGACGTGCTTGCCCACCGCCACGCGCGAGATCCCCAGGCGCCCTGCAAGCTCCTGGCCCGAGAGCCCCGCATCACCGGCTTCGCGCAGGGCTTCGAGCACCTCATCGCGACGGGTCACCGGTGCTCCCCGGCCTCGTGCTCCTCGACGTGCCCGAGCTCCTCGTACTCCTCCTCGAGCACCTCCTCGAGTTCCTCTTTGATCCGCCGGCGCTTCCTCACGCGGCGCCGCGCCGCCACGAGAAGGACCGCCCCGAAGATCACGAGCAGAGCCACGCCTGCATACCCGAGACCCGCGAGCCACGCCATCGCGCGTTCGAAGTTCTCGCCGAGGAAGTAGCCGATCAACACCATGATCGTGGTGTAGAGGGCCGCACCGAGCAGCGTATACGCCTCGAACCAGGGCAGCTTCATCCGTGCCGCTCCAGCGATCATCGGCATGAAGCTCTTGAATCCCGCAGTGAACCGGGAGAGGAGTATGGTCTTGGAACCGTGCACGAGGAAGTACGCTTCGGCATCCGCGATTCGCTTCTCGCTGATTCGAAAGCGGTGACCGTAGCGAAGCAGCGCCTCGCGTCCGCCCTTCCGCCCGAGCAGGTAGCTGATGTTGGCGCCGATGGTGGTGCCCAGTACCGAGGAGATCCACACGAGCGGCCACAGGAGCGAACCGTACCGGGGCGTGGAGAGGAACGAGGCCGCCACAACCACGGTCTCCCCCGGGGTCAACGCCCCCACAACGAAGATGTTCTCGAAGACCGTGATGCCGAAGACGAGCGGATAGCCGGCGGTATCGAGGAAGCCGAGCACCCAATCGACGAGTGCTATGCCGGTGACCGGTTCCACTGACGTCCTTCCAGGATGTGGGTACTAGGTGACCTGCTCATCGAATCCGAAATCGAGCGGCGGCGCAAGACCGAGCGCGCTCGTGGAGATCCGGTCCACCCCGGTCGCCACGATCTCGGCGATCCGCTCGAAGGTCACACCGCCCGACGCCTCGGTCAGACAACGGACCGCACGTCCCTTCGAGGCTTCGCGCACCGCTTCGACCGCACGGCGCATCGTCGCGGCGTCCATGTTGTCCAGCAGCACCACATCGGCACCCGCCTCGACCGCTTCGACCGCCTGCTCGACGGTGTCGGCCTCGGCCTCGATGCCAAGCCCGGGGTGTGCCGATCGAGCTGCCGCGATGGCCACCGTCAGACCACCCGCGAGCCTGATGTGATTGTCCTTTATGAGCACCATGTCCCAGAGTCCCGCCCGGTGCGGACGCGCGCCGCCGGACGCGACCGCCCACTTGCTGAGCGCGCGCAGGCCGGGAAGCGTCTTGCGCGTGTCGAGCACCGCCACACCGGGACCGGCCGCCTGCTGCCAGCGGGCAGCGGTGGTCGCGATGCCCGAGAGCACCATGAGGAAGTTCAGTGCGGTGCGCTCCGCACCGAGCACGAGGGCGGCGTCGCCCGCCACCTCCGCCACGCGGTCGCCCGTGCGCACCACAGCACCGTCGGCGGCGAGCACCTCGAAGCGCACGGCCTGCGGGCTCCCCGCAGCATCACCGAGCAGCGCGAACACGCGCTCGGCGGCAAGCAGTCCGCACACGACCCCGCCCTCGCGCGCCACGATGTGCCCGGCGAAGAGCGAGCCGGGCGGCACCACCGCCGAGGTGGTCACGTCGCGCGCGAGCAACTCGTAGCCCCCGGCCGCGCCGCCGGAAAACGTCCCGACCGGCACGCCGAAGTCCTCGGCGAGAGCGCGTGCGACGACGTCGTCGACGAGGGCAGGATCGGGGCGACTCACCGTGCGCCTCCTCCCCCGGACGCGCGTGCGTGCGACACGGCTACCGGGACGAAGCGGGGCACCCTACCCCTCTGCCAGATGAGGTGCCCCGCCCAGTAGGTGTCGTCGCGATCGGGGAAATCGACCCTGCTGTGTGCCCCGCGCGTCTCGGCACGCAGCCGTGCCGCGTGCGTGATGAGCGCGGCGACCGTGATCATGTTCTGGACCTCGAGCTCCTCGGCGCGCCGCAGGCTCACGTCGAGCAGACGGCTCAAGCCCTCGAGCACGGTGGCCGCCTCGGAGAGCCCGCCCTCCGAGCGGATCATGCCACCAAAGCCCGTCATCACCTGCTGCAGCGTCGATCGCGCGGCCCCGATGGTGAACGCGGCAGCTCGCTCGGACGGCCCGGAGACGATCCGCGCCGCGCGGTCGCCGCGCTTCGCATCACGAAGCGCACGTGCGATCCGGCGCGAGAAGACCACGCCTTCCAGCAGGGAGTTCGACGCGAGCCGGTTGGCGCCATGCAGCCCGGACGCGATCACCTCGCCAGCCGCGAACAGGCCGGGGATCGAGGTGTGCCCCTCCAGGTCGACCTTCACGCCACCGACCATGTAGTGCGCCGCCGGAGCCACCGGGACGAGGTCGGCGGCCAGGTCGTAGCCGGCTTCCCGGCACCGCTCCCAGATCGTCGGGAACCGCTTGCGCAGGTGCGCCTCGCCGAGGTGGCGCGCGTCGAGCCACACGTGCGGCTGCTGGCAGCGCACCATCACGCTCTCGATCTCGCGGCACACCACGTCGCGCGGGGCGAGCTCGGCAAGCGGGTGCACGCCGGGCATGAAGCGATCGCCGGCGCAGTCGAGCAGGTAGGCACCCTCACCCCGCAGCGCCTCGGTGATGAGCGTCTTGGGATGGTCGTCGTGGTCGAGCGCGGTGGGATGGAACTGCACGAACTCGACGTCGGTGATCTCGGCGCCGGCACGCCATGCGGCAGCCAGCCCGTCCCCGGTCGCGATGGCGGGGTTGGTCGTGACGCGGTAGACCTGACCGCAGCCCCCGGTGGCGAGCACGACCGAATCAGCCCAGTACACGACCGGCCTGCGCGTAGCGCCGTCGAGCACGAGCGCACCGACGCAGCGCTCCCCCGCGGTGAGCAGGTCCACGAGGAAGTGGTCCTCGAAAAGCTCGACGTGGTCCGCCGAGCGGATGGCCGAGGAGAGCACCTCCTGGATGGTCGCCCCCGTCGCATCCCCGGTGTGCAGCACGCGCGGCAGACTGTGTCCGCCCTCGCGGGCCAGGCTCACCGCGCCGGTCTCGGCCAGATCGAATCGCACCCCGAGCGCGGCGAGCTCGGCAAGCGCATCTGCCGCCTCGCCCACCACGGTGCGCACCACGTCCTCGTCGCAGAGTCCCTGCCCGGTCACGAGCGTGTCGGCCAGGTGCAGCTCCACCGAGTCCGCCTCACCGACCGCCCCGGCGATACCGCCCTGTGCGTACCAGGTGCCGGTCTCGCTCAGCCGCGCCTTGGTGACCAGCCCCACCGAGCACTCCGGCCCCAGCGAGAGAGCGGCCATCAGCCCGGCGATGCCCGACCCGACCACCAGCACGTCGAAGCGCTTCTGCTCCAGCTCGTCGGTGTCGAACTCGAGAAGGTAGCGCCTGCCGAGTGGTTCGGGGAGCTCCCCGGCCTTCAGACGGCGCTCGTCGGGCAGGAAGGTGCCGCCCGTGCGCCGCTCGCGCGCGAGATCGTGCTGCTCGCGGTGGGTGTCGGCTGCGTCAGCCAAGCGCCACCATCCGCTCGACCGCACCGAGCGCCCGGCGCGCGATCTCCGGGTCGACTTCGATAGCGGTGTGCATGCCGGCAAGCGAGTCGCGCACCTTCTCGATGGTGGTGACCTTCATGTTCGGGCAGAGCATGCGCGGCGTGAGGTTGACGAACCGCTTGCCGGGCGCCGCTTTCGCAAGCCCGTGCAGCAGCCCCTCCTCCGTGATGACGATGAACTCGCCGGCCTGCGAAGAGGCGGCGTAGCGAAGCATCTGACTCGTAGAGAGCACGGCGTCGGCGAGTGCGGTGACCTCGGGCCGGCACTCGGGATGGGCGATGACCTCGGCCGAGGAGTGCCGCGCCATCGCCTCGCGGACCTGCACGACGGTGACATCGTCGTGCGTCGGGCACCAGCCCTCCCACGCGATGATCTCGACGTCGGGCAGCTGGGCGCCCACCCAGGCGGCGAGATTCCTGTCGGGGCCGAAGAGGATGCGCTCGGCATCGAGCGAGCGCACGACCTCGACCGCGTTTGCCGAGGTGCAGCAGATGTCCGAGAGCGCCTTGACCTCGGCTGAGGAGTTCACGTAGGTGACCACCGGCACGCCGGGATACTCGTCGCGCCACGCGGCGAGCTGCTCGCCGGTGAGCATGTCGGCCATCGGACAACCCGCGCGGGGTTCGGGCATGAGCACCGTCTTGTGCGGTGAGAGGATCTTGGCGGTCTCGGCCATGAAGTGCACACCGGCGAAGACGATCACGCTCGCGTCGGTCGCCGCTGCCTGGCGCGACAGGCCGAGCGAGTCGCCCACGTAGTCCGCGACGTCCTGGATCTCGGGGCGCTGGTAGTTGTGCGCGAGCACCACGGCATCGCGCTCGGCTGCCAGTGTGCGGATCTCCTCGTGGATGGTGACGGGGTCACTCACGCGTTGTCGCTCCTTCGGGTACCGGGGTGGCCGGGGGCTCGAGCCCGCAGTTGTCGATAAGATGGATATCCCCGATGCGGGCCGCCACCAGCACACGGGCGCCGCTCTCGACCTGCTCGAGCGGTTCGAGCGTGTCCGGATCGACCACCACCGCGTAGTCGAGCGAGAGATCGTCGACTCCGGCGAGGCGCTCGAACATCGCCCGCTCCAGGGCACGCGCCTCCCGCTCGCCCCACGCAAGCGCCTGCGCGGCCGCCTCCAGTGCTGCAGGGATCGCGAGTGCGGCCTGCCGCTGCGACGGCGACAGCCGCGCGTTGCGGCTCGAAAGTGCGAGCCCGTCCCGGTCGCGCACGATCGGTCGGCCCACCACGCCCACGCCGAGATCGAGATCGCGCACCAGCGCGCGCACGACCTGGAGCTGCTGGTAGTCCTTCTCGCCGAAGTACGCCAGATCGGGTCGCACGATGCTCAGGAGCTTCGTGACCACGGTCGCTACGCCGACGAAGTGGCCGGGGCGGATCTCCCCCTCCCAGCGCGAGGCGAGCGATCCCGGATCCACCGTCACCGACGCATCCGGCGCGTACATGACCGCGGCGCTCGGGGCGAACACGAGGTCGACGCCCTCTGCGGCGAGTAGCTGCAGGTCGGCATCGAGGTCGCGCGGGTAGGTCTCGAAGTCCTCGCCGGGACCGAACTGCGTGGGGTTGACGAAGACCGAGACCACGACATAGTCGGCACGCTCGCACGCGGCGCGCACGAGCGAGAGGTGACCTTCGTGCAGCGCACCCATGGTGGGCACGAGCGCGATCGTCTTGCCCTCGGCGCGTGCCTCGGCCGCAGCACGGCGCGCCTCGTCCTTGGATGCGACGCGCTCCACGCCTTAGGCCTCCGTCCCGGTGCCGTCCACCCGGCGCAACCTGCGCCCGCGCGAGCTGCGAACGTTCTCGAGCGTGGCGGCGTCCATGTGGGTGGAGTGTGCGCCGGTCGGGAAGGCGCGATCGCGGACCTCATCGGCGTACGCGGTGACCGCCTCGCGGATGAGCGCGCCGACGTCCGCGTAGCGCTTGGCGTGGCGAGGTAGGAAGTCGCCACCCAGGCCGAGCAGGTCGTGGAAGACCTGCACCTGCCCGTCGCAGCCCTCGCCCGCGCCGATCCCGATCGTCGGGATGACGAGGCGGTCTGAGACGAGCCGGGCGAGCTCGCCCGGGATGCACTCGAGCACGACGGCGAACGCTCCCGCCTCCTCCAGTGCGAGACAGTCGTCGATGAGCGTAGCTGCGGCGTCGGCCTCCTTGGCCTGCACTTTGTACCCGCCGAGCTGGTGCACGGATTGCGGCGTGAGCCCGACGTGGGCCATCACGGGGATGCCCGCCTGCACGAGGCGGCGGACGGTGGGCGCGACGTGGGCGCCACCCTCGAGCTTGACCGCGGCCGCGCCCCCCTCGGCGACGAGCCTGCCCGCGGCGCGCAGGGCGTCTTCCACCGAGACCTGGAACGACATGAACGGCATGTCGGCCACCACGAGTGCGCGCTTCGCGCCCCGGGTCACCGCGGCGGTGTGGCGGACCATGTCGTCCACGGTCACCGGCAGCGTGGAATCGTATCCAAGCACGGTCATGCCGAGTGAGTCGCCCACGAGGATGACGTCGACCCCGGCGTCCTCCACCAGGCGTGCCGAGGGCGTGTCGTAGGCGGTGATCATGACGATGGGACGCTGCGCGGACTTCATCGCACGAAGCGCGGTTGTGGTGACCGCGCGTGCGGGGTCCATGGGTACCATGGCGCTCATGGCACGCTCCTTCCCGGTCCTGCCGTCTCAGCCCTGGCGTATCCGAGGGTCCAAGCGGCCCCGTACGGGTGGGGTAGAGAGTATACCACCGCAGGTCGCAGACCAGACGCGCCCGAGGCGGCTACTTACTCCGGCTCCTCGCCGCCCTCGTAACCGGAACCGACCTCGTAGTCGGGTGGGGCGAGCGCCACCTCGCGCAGGACCGCCCGCGCACGGTCGACCAGCTCGGCAGGGACCATGAGACGGAAGCGTGGCTTGAGCCCCCACGGGTTGGTCCAGAGCTCCGGGGCGTACGGGTCCCAGGCGTAGGGGATCCCCTCCTGGTCGAGTACCGTGCGCTCGAGAAGCAGGAGCGCATCGGCGCCGGGAACCATCCCGGGTCCGATCAGGCCGCCGCCCTCGGCGACCTCTACCCACTCAGCCTCCGGACCGGTATCCGCCGGTGCATGCGTGACGTCCTCGAAGCCGGGCAGCGTGCCGAGATCGCGGGTGATGCGGCCCACCCTGACCTGGTCCGCATCCACCGGCGAGCCATCGGGCAGGCTCACGAGCGGGTCCACTTCGAGCAGCGGCCGAACGACGAACTCGCGCTCGGCAAAGCGCGGGTGCGGGATGACGAGGTCGGGCCTGGCCCACTCCTCGTCGCCGAAGAGCACGATGTCCAGGTCGATCACCCTCGGCGCGTTGCGCTCGGCATCCGTGCGCCCGAGGGTGGCCTCGATCTCCTTCATCAGGCGCAGAAGCACGTCGGCCTCGAGCGCGGTCTCCACCACAGTCACGGCGTTGGCGTAGGGCGGAGACGCCGGGTCCGGCCACGCCTCGGATTCGTAGACGCGCGAAACGGCCACCACCGCGGTCTCGGGCAGGTCGTCGATGGCGTGCAGGGCAGCCGCAAGCGTGTGCATGCGCTCGCCGAGATTGGAACCCATGCCGATGTATGCGCGTGTCACGACACTCACCTCCCGATGGCCGCGATGACCTTGAGCGCCTGAGCAGTCTCTGCGACGTCGTGGACACGCACGATGTCCGCACCGCTCATCACCGCATACGCGGCGGCACCGACACTGCCCGCGACCCGGCGCTTCGGGTCCTCTTCATCCAGTATGTGCCCGATGAAGCGCTTGCGCGACGCACCCACGAGCACCGGATAGCCGAGTGCCGCTATCTCGGGCAGGCGGCGCAGCAGTTCGAGGTTGTGCTCGAGCGTCTTGCCGAAGCCGATGCCGGGATCCACCGCTATCCGTTTCGGGTCCACCCCGACGGACTCCAGCGCGGCGGCCCGCTCGCCCAGGAACGTCGCCACCTCCGCCACGACATCGTCGTAGCGGGGATCATCTTGCATCGTGGCGAAGTCGGGGCCGAGCATGTGCATCACCACAAGCCCGGCATCGCACCCGGCTGCGACCCCGATCATCGCCGGATCGCGGAATCCGGTGACGTCGTTGATGATCGATGCGCCGGCGTTCACGCACGCGCGCGCGACCGCCGCGTGGCGGGTATCGATGGAGATCAGCGGCGGGTCTGCGGCGGCCGCCAGCTGTTCGACGACGGGAAGCACGCGCCCGAGTTCGGCAGCTTCGCTGATGCCGGCCGAGCCCGGTCTCGTCGACTCGCCGCCCACGTCGATCACGTCGGCGCCGTCGGCAATCATCGCGCGCGCGTGATCGACGGCGCTCGCCGCGTCTGCGTGCTCGCCGCCGTCCGAAAAGGAATCAGGCGTCACGTTGAGGATGCCCATGACCAGCGGCGCATCCAGCTCGATGACACGATTGCCGCACGACCACACGCGTCCCGTGCTGCGGTTCGCAGCTCGTCCTCGTCTATGCACGCTTCGTCCGCTTTGATGCACCGTTCGTCCTCCCCAGCGCACGCTTCGTCCCTAATGGCGTGCGAAGCCTGGCAGAAACAGTGTGGTTCGGCGATACATATGGTAACGGGTGAGCACCGATCGAGACACCCGTACCGGGTCGAGAGAGGAGGGGAGCACAATGGTGGTCAGCGTATTCACGACGATCATGCTGGCACTCGGTGTCGGCGTGTTCATCGCCGCGCTCGTCTACATCGTTGGAATGGTGGTGTCTATCGCCTTCGGGATGATCTACGCACCGATCGACGAGGCTATCCACCATGGGCATCCACATGGAGCTGTCTAGTTGTCTCTGTGGACGTTCTCGCGCACTCCGCTCATCGGCCCTTGATGAGTGACATCGCCTCCGAGCGAGTGGCCATGTTGCGCTCGAAGATGCCACGCACAGCCGAAGTGGTGGTTATAGCGCCCGGCTTCTGAACACCTCTCATGGACATGCAGAGGTGTTCAGCTTCTATCACGACCATCACGCCCTGCGGATCCAGGTTCTCGACGATGGTGTCGGCGATCTGAGTGGTCATGCGCTCCTGCACCTGCGGTCTGCGCGCGAAGACATCCACAACGCGCGCCAGCTTCGACAGGCCGCAGATCCTCCCCTCCTTGCCCGGGATGTAGGCGACGTGCGCCCTGCCCATGAACGGCACGAGGTGATGCTCGCACATCGAGTAGAGCGGGATGTCGCGCACGAGCACCATCTCCTGATGGCCCTCGTTGAAGGTCACGCAGAAGTGGTCGGCCGCGTCCTGCTCCAGGCCAGCGAAGACCTCCGCGTACATGTCGGCAACGCGGCGGGGTGTGTCGGCCAGTCCCTCGCGGGTCGGGTCCTCACCGACGCCTTCGAGGATGAGGCGCACGCCTTCGGCGATCTTGTCGTGGTCCATGGGGCCTCCGGGGTCAAGAGCTGCGTGGAGCGGCATTGTGCCAGATCGCTCATCCACCAGTATGCCGCAGGTCCGCGGAGGGTGTCGCCTACTGTCCCATAAGTCCGAAGGCTTGCCCGATGGCGATCACTGCGGGTCCCATGAGGACTATCAGCGTTGCCGGGAGGATGAAGAGTATAAGCGGAAAGACCATCTTGGCCGGCGCCTTCTGGGCCATCTCCTCGGCGAACTGTCGACGCTTCGTCCGCATCTCCTTGGATTGAGCGTGAAGAACCTTGGCGACGCTGATCCCGAATACATCAGCCTGCACCATCGCCATGACAAAGGTGGTGAGCTCGGGAACCTCTGCCCGCTCGGAGAGATTCCGGAGTGCGTCGCGCCGGGAGAGGCCGGCGTTGATCTCGTTCAGTACCTTCGAGAACTCATCGGCAAGCGGTCCCGTCGAGTTGCGCAGGAACTTCGTGAGCGATGCGTCGAAACCGAGTCCGGCCTCAACGGAGATCATGAGCATGTCCAACATGTCGGGAAGAGCGCGCCTGATGCTGTTTTGGCGTGCGGTCGTGTGGGAGCGCAGCCACAGGTCCGGCAGGAAGAACCCGATTACCAGCGCGACAACACCCAGCAGCAACGTTTGCAGCACGGGATACCCGGACACCGAGAGCACGATGGCGACGGCGAGCGCCACAATGATCGCAAGGAAGACCTTGAGTGCCAGAAACGTGTCAGCATCGAGCCCTCGCGGGCTGCCTGCCACCTTCAGACGCTGCGCAATGCGGACGCGGTAGTCACCCGGCGCGAGCAAGCGCACGCCATGCCGGGCTCCGTCCGCGATGGGATGGAGCACCCGATCGACAAACGGAAGCGCAAGCGGCTCGATCTCTGCGGCCTGGGCCCGCTCGTACTCGTTCAGCCGCTTGAGACGCCGGGCAACCTGGCTCTCCTCGGAGAACAGCAGGTCGAGAAGTGAGTAGACGACGACGCCGGCGGCAAGCCCGGCAACCGCCGCGCTCAATATCAGCATCTCACACCTCCAACTTGGTCAGTCGTGAGAGCCACACAGTGCCCACTATCAGG
>JAHYJI010000062.1 GCA_019429145.1 Coriobacteriia bacterium
CACGCTCGCTCGCATCATCGCCGGCGCAACCAGGGCATACTTCGCCGAGGTCTCGGCGGTGACCTCCGGTGTGGCCGACATACGCGCCGCTATCGAGGGCGCTCGGCACCGTCTCGCCGAGTCGGGTCGGCGCACTATACTGTTCGTCGACGAGATCCATCGCTTCTCGAAGTCCCAGCAGGACGCGCTTCTCCATGCTGTCGAGGACAACCTGGTCGTTCTTGTGGGTGCGACCACAGAAAACCCCTTCTTCGAGGTGAACGCGCCGCTTATCAGCCGCTCGCGGGTCATCGAACTCACGCCGCTCGCCGATGATGCCATTCGCGAGATAGTCCGCAGGGCGGTTCACGACGAGCGGGGGCTGGGCGGGACGGTCGAGCTGGACGGGCCTGCAGAGGACGCGCTCGTGACGCTGGCGGGTGGCGATGCCCGGGTGGCGCTTGCGACGCTCGAGTTCGCCGCGGCCGGAGCGGCAACGCCGGGTACCGAGGGGGCACCACGCACGGTCGACCTGGCAGCAGTGCGTGCGGCGGTCCCGACCCGTACGCTGTCCTACGACAAGACCGGCGACGTTCACTACGACGTGATCTCGGCGTTCATCAAGTCGATGCGGGGCTCGGATCCTGACGCTGCGGTGTACTGGCTCGCACGGATGATCCACGGGGGAGAAGACCCGAAATTCATCGCCCGGCGGATACTCATCTTCGCATCCGAGGACGTCGGCAACGCCGATCCGCGTGCGCTGCTCGTCGCTCATGCAGCCGTCAAGGCAGCCGAGTTCGTGGGGTGGCCCGAGTGCCGGATCAACCTCGCGCAGGCAGCCATCTACATGGCGCTCGCTCCCAAGTCCAACGCCTCGATCATCGCCATCGACCGGGCGCTTGCCGAGGTCCGCGAGGGTCCCGCTCGCGCAGTGCCGAACCACCTGCGGGACGGCCACTACCCCGGGGCCAAGCCGCTGGGTAGGGGAGTCGGCTACGTCTACCCGCACGACCGCCCCGCTGAGGGGCGCGCTCAGCAGTACCTGCCCGACGGGATCGAGCGGGGCGCGTTCTGGCGACCGGGTCACGAGGACGCAGAGGCACCTGCGGAGGCAAGTAACCCCGAAGATACGGAGGAGAGCCCTTCGGGGAGCAGGTGAACGGCCCTGCTCTGCTACACTTGACGGGTGCCTGACGGGCGGTTGAGAGGTCAGAAGCAGACGTGTCAGAGGGACTCCTCATCGCACTGATCGTTGCCGCCCTGATCGTGTGCGGCTTTGTGGTTTTCGCCCTGGTGGAGTTGGTGCGCACGCTGAGATCCGTTCGCACCCTTGCCGATGAGTTGACGGGCTCGGTGCCGCCGCTGATCGCCAAGGCCGACGTGACCGTCGATGCCCTCAACGTGGAACTGCTTAGAGTCGACACGATCATCGGTGAGGTCGAGGTGCTCTCCTCGAAGGTGGGCCACACCGTGAACGTGGTCCAGGACGCCGTGAACCTTCCCGCAACTGCGGTCGGCACGGCGGGCGAGCGCATCCGTACGGCCTGGCACAGAGTGAAGCGAAACAAGGCCGCAGAGACCGGCCCGACCGACGACCTCTAGATCCGACCGGAGGAACGATGTCAGCAGACCGGATAACCTTGTGCGTACCATCGCGTGCGGAGTACGCGAAGGCCGTGCGCATGACCGCCTCCGCGCTGGTCAGTCGCATGGGCGCTACCTACGACGACCTCGACGACGTCCGCATCGCCGCAGAGGAGCTCTTCGTCTACGCGTGCGATCACGCCGATGACGACAGCGAGGTGACCATCGAATTCGTGCTCGACGACGAGATGGTGCATATGGCCGTGCGCCTTCCGCAGGGGCGGAGGGCGACCGACGAGGACGCCGAGCGCAGGGCGGCCTACGCTACCTTCATACTGCAGTCCGTGTGCGACCACTACGAGCTGTCGTCCGACCTCGAAGGGCAGTACCTGAAGATCACCAAGCTTCTCTCGCCGGAGCCTGCCGATGCCGGTAGCTAGGAACAACACCGGCAACAAGTCCCGCAAACTCACCTGGGACAAACAGCTCACCCGCGAGCTCTTTCGCCGGTATCGCCTCGAAGGTGATGAGGCGGCCCGCGATGAGCTCATCACGATGTATCTCAACCTGGTGAAGTATCTGGCCAGCCGGTTCCGCAACCGCGGAGAACCCATCGACGACCTCATCCAGGTGGGCACGATCGGACTCATCAAAGCGATCGACCGCTTCGATACCGACCGCCAGGTCGAGTTCACCACGTACGCGACGCCGACCATCGTCGGCGAGCTCAAGCGGTACTTCCGCGACAAGGGGTGGGCGATCAAGGTTCCTCGCCGCCTCCAGGAGCTCTCCTTCCGGGTGAACCAGGCGATGGACGCGCTGACCCAGAAGCTCCAGCGCTCACCCTCGATCCCCGAGATCGCCGAGCACATCGGCGTGACCACCGAGGAGGTCCTCGAGGCGATGGAGACGAGCGAGGCCTACAACTTCGTCTCGCTCGAGAGCGACCGGGGAGGGGACGGCTCCGATACCTTCTCTATCCTCGAGTACATCGGTAAGGACGACGCACTGATGGCTGTTGTCGACGATCGGACGACGCTCGCTGCAGCGCTGAAGTTCCTGACGCCGCTGGAACAGCGCGTGCTGTACCTGAGGTTCTTCGAGGGCCTTACCCAGACCGAGATCGCCAGGCAACTGGAGATCTCTCAGATGCAGGTGTCCCGCTTGCTGCGGAAGACCCTGAAGGTGCTGCGCGAGAACATCGTGAGGGATTGAGGGGTATGTCCGAGCAGCTGACGGAGCGGGGGCTGGAGAGCTGGCGACGGCTCTCGACGATCAGCTGGGCGCTGATCGGCGTGTTCGTGCTCGTTGCTGCCGGATTGTGGGTCTTCAGCCGGATCGCGGGAGCACTCACCCCGCTTCTCCTCGCGCTCCTCGTCGTCTTCGTCCTGCGCCGCCCGGTCAAACGCCTTGAGGCGGCAGGTCTGTCGCGCTCGCTCGCGGTCGTCGCGTGCTACCTCATCGGTGCGGCTGCTCTGACTGTCTTCGGGGTCTTCGTGATACCGGCCGTAGGTGCCGAGTTCCGCTCCTTCTCGGAGGACTTCCCCCGTTACTACGACTCCGCGTTCGGTATCTGGAGCCAGATCGAGAGCGAGTACCTGGCCATCGAGCTTCCCGCCTGGATCACCGAGGCGGGCGAGGCCGCGCGGGAGAGCATCATAACGTGGCTGACGGGCGCGTCTCGCAATCTGGCCCAGGCAACCATCAGCGTCGGGGGCCAGATCCTCGGCTTCTTCCTCAACGTCTTCCTCGCACTCGCTCTGGCGTTCTTCGTGCTCCGCGACCTACCCACGCTGAAATCCGAGCTCTTGTCGCTTCCCGGGCCTGCCCGTCAGGAGGAATCCTTCAACCTCGCGGCCGAGGTGACCGACGTCATCGAAGGGTTCATACGGGGACAGGGCATCATCGCGATCATCGTAGGAACGCTGACCGCTGTGGGCCTCTGGGTTCTCGGCGTGCCCTATGCGCTGCTCATCGGCCTCATCGCCGGGATCACCAACCTCATCCCGTATCTCGGGCCGCTCGTCGGTGGGGCGATCGCGGCCATCTCCGCTGCGTTCGTCAGCCCCCAGCTCGTGCTCTGGACCATCGTCTACATCGTGGTCATCCAGCAGCTCGAGTCGACCTTCCTTCAGCCACGTATCATGTCGGACCAGGTACACCTGCATCCGGTCCTCGTGATACTCTCGTTGCTCGTCGGTGCGACCCTCTTTGGCCTGATTGGCATGTTGCTCGCGGTTCCGATCGCCGGAGTGGCGAAGGTGATGTTCGTCCACTACTACGAGAAGTGGACCGCATCGAGCATCTCGCACGAGAAGGGCGCTCTGTTCCGCAAGCCCAAACGGCGCGGCGTGATGCGCGACGACGAGTGCGTCCCCGTCGATGAAGACAGTGCGCCCGGAGACGAGGGACGCTCAGGCGATACGCCGTGTGACCCGGACACACCATAAGGAGAGTTGCGTGAAGACAGCCGACATCAGGGAGAGCTTCCTTTCCTATTTCGAGAGCAAGGGCGCGCGCAGGCTGCCGAGCTCCTCGCTCGTGCCCGACGATCCCTCGCTCCTGCTCACGTCGGCAGGGATGGTCCAGTTCAAGCCGGTCTTCCTCGGCGTGAAGAACCTCGGGTTCACCCGGGCGACCACATGCCAGAAGTGCGTGCGCACGACCGACATCGACATCATCGGAACCACCAACCGCCATCACAGCTTCTTCGAGATGCTCGGCAACTTCAGCTTTGGCGACTACTTCAAGAGCGAGGCGTGCGCGTGGGCGCAGGAGTACTCGGTCGACGTGCTCGGGCTCGATCCCGACCGCCTGTGGTACTCGATCTACGAGGACGACGACGAGGCCGAGCGCATCTGGGCCGAGGAGGTCGGTGTCCCGCGCGAGCGCATCGTGCGCATGGGCGCCAAGGACAACTTCTGGTCGGCAGGGCCCACCGGACCCTGCGGTCCGTGCTCGGAGCTCTACTACGACCAGGGTCCCGAGGTCGGCTGCGGGCTCGATTCGTGTGCTCCGGGGTGTGATTGCGACCGCTTCCTCGAGTACTGGAACCTCGTCTTCATGCAGTTCGATCGCGCCGAGGACGGCACGCTCACTCCACTGCCCAAGCAGAACATCGACACCGGCATGGGGCTGGAGCGCATCGCCACCATCATGCAGGGCGTGCACTCGAACTTCGAGACCGACGAGCTGCGCCGCATCATGGCACGCGCCGAGGAGCTCACCGGAGCGACCTACGGCACCTCGGAGAAGATCGATACCTCACTGCGCATCCTCACCGATCACGCGCGGGCGGTGACCTTCCTGATCGCCGACGGCGTGCTGCCCTCCAACGAGGGTCGCGGCTACGTGCTGCGCCGCTTGCTGCGCCGGGCCATCCGCCACGGTCGGCTGCTGGGGCGCACCGATCCGCTACTCGCGGAGATGATCGATGTCGTCGTGGAGACGATGGGCGATGCGTACCCGGAGGTCGTCGAGCACCACGATCTCGTGAGGCGCATCTCCGACTCCGAGGAGCAGCGCTTCTCGACGACCCTGCGCCAGGGCCTCGGGTTCCTCGATGCCGAGATCGATCGCCTGAAGGAATCGGGCTCCGCCGAGCTTGACGGAAAGACCGCGTTCACGCTGCACGACACGTACGGATTCCCGGTCGAGCTCACGGCAGAGATCGTCGCCGAGGCAGGGCTGGGCGTGGACATGGCGCTCTTCGAGGTCGAGATGGCCGCGCAGCGCGACCGTGCCCGCGCGGCGGTGAAGGACGAGTCCTGGACGTCGTTCGCCAGCGCGTTCAACGACATCGCGTCAAGCGCCGGTCAGACGGAGTTTGTCGGCTACGAGAGTGACGATGCCGTTGCGACGGTAGTCGGGCTTGTCGTCGACGGGGCGCCGGCCGATGAGGTCGCCGAGGGCACGGCTGCCGAGGTCGTGCTCGATCGGACACCGTTCTACGCCGAGCAGGGCGGACAGGTCGGGGACCACGGTGTGATCGCGAGCGAGGGCGGAGCGGTCTTCGAGGTCGCCGACACCATCTTCCCGCTGTCCGGATTGATCTCTCACCGGGGCACGCTCTCCTCCGGCGCACTGAAGCTCGGAGACACCGTCACGGCCACCATCGACGTCATGCGCCGCGAGCGCATCCGTCGCAACCATACCGCCACCCACCTGCTGCACTGGGCGCTGCGCCTCGTGCTCGGCGATCACGTGCACCAGTCGGGCTCGCTCGTCGCGCCCGATCGGTTCCGCTTCGACTTCACCCACTTCGAGGCGCCCGCTGCCGATCAGCTCGAGAAGGTCGAGCGCATGGTCAACGCCAAGGTGATGGAGAACCATCCGGTGCGCAGCTACGAGACCTCGCTTCGCTCGGCGAAGGAGGCGGGAGTCACCGCGCTCTTCGGCGAGAAGTACGGGGAGTTCGTTCGCGTGCTCGAGGTCGGCAACTTCAGCAAGGAGCTGTGCGGTGGTACGCATGTGGCGCGGACTACCGAGATCGGTCTGGTCAAGGTCGTTTCCGAGGGGAGCGTTGGCGCGAACCTGCGGCGCATCGAGGCGGTGACCTCGTTCGATGCACTCGAGTACATCGAGCGCGAGGAGTCCGAACTCGCCGAGGCCGCGGCCGTGCTCAAAATCCAGCGCTTCGATGTCTCCGAGCGCGTCGGCACGCTGGTCAAGCGTGTGAAGGAGCTCGAGAGTGCGGCCGAGCGTGTCACGACGACGCTATCGTCTGCCAGCATCGACGAGATGCTTGCCGCGGCAGTAGACGTCGGCTACCCGCTGTTGATCGCACGCTTGCCCGAGCTGCAGGCGAAGGGGCTTCGGACCACCGCGGACGTCCTGCGGGGACGCCTGGGCGGTGGAGCGGTCGTGCTTGCGACCGTCTCGCCGGACGGCGGTCCGTTGCTGCTGGCAGCCGGCTCGGACGCGGCGGTGGCCGCCGGGTTCGACGCGGGCGCGGTCATCAAGACCATCTCGCCGCAGATCAAGGGTGGCGGCGGTGGCAAGCCGGGCATGGCGCAGGCGGGCGGCAAGGACGCGTCGGGTATCGAGGGTGCGCTCGCCGAAGCCCGTCGCATGCTCGGCGCCCCGGAGTAGCCGTGCGGGTTCTCGCTCTCGACATCGGGGAGCGGCGGGTAGGTGTCGCTCTCTCCGATCCCGGAGGCACGATCGCCTCTCCGCTCGAGGTACTCGACGCGACCCGGCACCTGGAAGACCGCGTGGCCGAGATGGTCGAGGAGTACGGCGTCGGGCTCGTGGTGGCGGGGCTGCCGCTCACCCTCGGCGGAGACGAAGGTCCGCAAGCCAGCAGCGTGCGCACGGTCGCTGACCGCATCGCCGGCCGTCTCGAGGTCCCGCTCGTTTATCATGACGAGAGGCTGTCGAGCGCACAGGCAAACCGGGCAATGGCCGGTGGCATCTCATCGAAGCAGCGGCGCGGCACGGTCGACAAGGTCGCGGCCGCCATCTTCCTGCAGTCGTTTCTTGACGCAGGCGGGGCTGCCGAGTTTGAGCCTGAGAACGGGAGTGCAGATGGGCCGTAGGTACGACACGGACGACCTTCTCGAGCCAGGCCGCAGACGCCGCCGCCAGTCGACGCGCGTCGGGGTAGCGTTCGCGCTCGTCGGGATCGTCCTCGTGCTTCTCGCCGCCGGCACAGCGGGTGCCTGGTGGTATCTCTTCCTCCGGCCGGATGCCGCCGGGATTGAGCCGGGCCGGGAGGTGCAGGTCGAGGTGCCCCAGGGCGCGCCGACGGCCGCGATCGCCGAGCGTCTCTCGACGGCCGGCGTGGTCAGTAACGCCAACATGTTCCGGCTGGAGGCCCGGCGCGCGGGTGCCGACGGTCAGCTACGTGCCGGCATCTACGACTTGACGACGGGCATGTCCTACAGCGACGCGATCGCCCAGCTGCGCGCCGGTCCGCCGATCGCCTACACGACCGTCACGATTCCCGAGGGGTGGGTAGTCGGCGAGATCGCCGAGCGCGTCGAGCGCGACACGGGGATCCCAGCCGCCGAGTTCGAGGCGCTCGCGACCGGTGGGTACGACGAGTTCCCCCGCGAATACCTCAGAGAGGTCCCGGAGGGCTCGCTCGAGGGCTACCTCTTCCCGAAGACGTACCGGGTGGAGGAGGGGAGCAGCGCACGCGACGTCATCGAGATGATGCTCGACCAGTTCGAGACCGAGCTCGCGGAGGTCGATGTCGCTGCTGCCGAGAACCGCGGCTTCTCGCTGCACGAGCTCGTCACGATGGCCTCGATCATCGAGCGAGAGACTCGCGTGGCCGACGAGCGCCCGACCGTTTCCTCGGTCATCCACAACCGCCTCGAGCGCGGCATGCGCCTTGAGATCGATGCGACCATCGAGTTCCTGCTCCCCGGCACGCGCTTCCGTCTGACCTACGACGACCTGCAGATCGACAGCCCGTACAACACGTACCGAAACGCGGGGCTGCCGCCCGGCCCGATCTGCAGCCCGGGCCTCGCATCTCTCAAGGCAGCGGCCTCGCCGGCCGACACAAACTACGTGTTCTACGTGCTCACCGACCAGGACGGGTCGCACACGTTCACCGAGACGTACGAGGAGTTCCTCCGCGCCAAGGAGCGCTCCAAAGAGGTGTTCGGGGAGTAGCCCGAATCTCTGCCGAGCCGACGACATGAGAAGGACACGGGTGGGCATGCTCGCTCCCGATCTGTACTACTCGAGCGTGACGGAGATCGACCTCGCCATGCTCTCAGGCTCCGGGGTGCGCCATCTTCTGATGGATCTCGACAACACGCTGATGCCGAGGGACCGCAGCGACGTCCCGGGCGAGGTCCGGGAGTGGCTCGATGCGCTTCCGGGACTCGGCATGGATGCCTGTCTGGTCTCCAACAACTGGCACGCGCACGTCCAGGGCGTCGCCGATCTGATCGGCCTGCCGATCGTCGCCAAAGCGCTCAAGCCGTTCCCGTCGGCCTTCCGGAGAGGGCTTGCCGCGCTCGGCGCCACGCCGCGTGATGCCGCGGTCGTCGGCGACCAGATCTTCACCGACGTGCTCGGCGGGAACATCCTCGGCATGACGACCGTGCTCGTGAAACCTCAGTCGAGTTCGGACCTGCCACACACCCTGCTGCTCAGGCGCGCCGAGCGGCTTGTGTTGGCCGGCCGGGAACCGCTCGCGTAGACTCGGGCCAGGATGACATCGATGCCCTCTGTCGGGAGCACATGAGATGAACGGCCGCATCACAGGACGGACACGTCTGGCGGGGATCATCGGCTGGCCGGTGGAGCAGAGCCTCTCGCCGGTGATGCACAACGCTGCCTACGAGTCGGCGGGTTTCGACTGTGTCTACGTCCCGCTCCCCGTTGCCGACGAGACCGACCTGATCCGTGTGGTCGGCGCGATACGGGTGCTTCCGTTCGTCGGCTTCAACGTGACGATGCCCTACAAGCAGGTGATGCTCGATCTGTGCGATGAGGTCGCGATGCTCGCCCAGATGGCGGGCGCTGTGAACACCGTGCACTGCGTGGACGGCCGTTTGATCGGCTACAACACCGACGGCCGCGGGCTCGTGGACTCACTCAAGGCCGACGTGGGCTTCGATCCCGCGGGGGCGACGGTCGCGCTTGTGGGGGCCGGAGGCGCCGCAGGTGCGGCGCTCGTGTCACTGGTGCTCGGCAAGGCAAGCAGGGTGACGATCGTGAATCGGACCCGGGCGAGTGCCGAGGCGCTTGCAGAGCGCATCCGTCCGCACGCACGGGAGACAGCGGTCGACGTCGTGGTTCTGGACGAGGATGCCGGCGAGGTGATCGCAGCGGCTGACGTCGTGGTCAACGCGACGCCGCTCGGCATGAAGGAGGGCGAACCCTCGCCTGTTCCCGCGCAGTGGATGCGCAGCGGGCAGGTCGTCGCCGACATGATCTACCGCGCCGAGCCGACCCCGCTCGTGCTCGCGGCGCGCTCGGTCGGAGCCACCGCGGTCGACGGATTGGGGATGCTCGTCGCTCAGGGTGCGACCGCGATGGAGATCTGGGCCGGAGAATCGCGCGGCGCGTCCTCGCGCGAGGTCATGCGCCGCGCTGCCGAGGAGGAGCTCGCCATGCGGGCCGCCAAGCGAGGTGAGCGTTCATGAGTGCAGCGGGCAGTGCACGGCTCGGGCGCCTGCTGGTCGGCGCAGGGGTCATCACATCCGAGCAGCTCACCGAGGCGATCGAGGCCGCTGGCGGGGGCAAGAGCCTGACCGCCGCACTCGACGATCTCGGTCACGCATCCGAGACCGCCGTCGCGCGCGCCATCGCGGAGCAGTTGGGCTTCGACTTCGTCGACCTGCCCGGCTACGACATCGACCCGAACGCGGCCGTCAATCTCTCCTCGGACCTTGCTCGGCGACACAGCGTCCTTCCCATCAAGATCGAGAAGGACGAGTTGCTGGTCGCGATGTCTGATCCGGCGAACATGATCGCCATCGACGACCTGAGGATCGTCACGGGCTTTGAGATCCGGCCGGTCGTCGTCACCGAGAGCGACCTCGTCCAGGCGATCGACAAGTTCGCAGCCGCTCACGCCAACGTCGACGGCATGGTTGGCGACCTCGAAGACTCGGTCACAGTGTCGGAGGAGACCCCCGAGGAGGATATCGAAGACGAGAGCGCCCCTGTGGCCAAGCTCATGAACCTGATCGTCACGGAGGGGATCCGGCAGGGTGCCGGCGACATCTACCTGGAGCCCCACGAGCACGAGCTCAGAGTGCGGTTCCGCATCGACGGTGTGTGCCAGGAGGTCTTCCGGAGCCCCAAGAAGATGCAGCGTCAGCTCATCAGCCGGCTCAAGATCTCCGCCGGCATGGACATCGCCGAGAAGCGCATCCCGCAGGACGGGCGCTTTGGCGTGGTACTCGACGGACATGCGGTGGACTTCCGCGTCGCGGTGCTGCCGCTCGTTCACGGCGAGATGGCCGTCATGCGCCTGCTGCGCAAGGACTCCATCATGATGTCCCTTGAAGACCTCGGCTTCCTGGAGCAGCCGCTCCAGCGCCTGCTCGACGCCCTCTCGCTCCCGTACGGGGCGATACTCGTGACCGGTCCGACAGGCTCGGGTAAGTCGACCACGCTCTACGCGGCGATCAACCGGACCAACGATGTGCGGACGAACCTCATCACGGTCGAAGATCCGGTCGAGTACCGGCTGAACGGACTGTCGCAGGTGCAGGTGCACGAGAAGGCGGGCCTGTCCTTCGCGGCGGCGCTGCGCTCGATCCTGAGGCAGGACCCGGACACCGTGATGATCGGTGAGATCCGCGACGTCGAGACCGGGACCATCGCGATCGAAGCCGCGCTCACCGGCCACCTCGTGCTTTCGACGCTCCACACGAACGACGCCCCCTCGGCCGTCACGCGCCTCACCGAGATGGGGATCGAACCGTTCCTGACCGCATCGGCGATCACGTGCGTCCTTGCGCAGCGGCTGGCCAGGCGGCTCTGCCCGGACTGCAAGGAGGAGTACGTGCCCGAGGAGGAGGCCCTCGCCCGTATCGGTTTCCCGTTCGAACCGGGCAACCCGCCCCGTCTCTATCGCGCCAAAGGGTGCAGGAAGTGTAACGACATCGGGTATCGCGGCCGCATGGGTATCCACGAGGTGATGACGATGTCCGAGACGATGGAGCGCATGACGGTCGAGAACGCGTCGACCGACGAGCTGATGGCCCAGGCGATCGAGGAGGGCATGAAGACGCTGAAGGTCGACGGGTTCGAGAAGGTGCGCATGGGGCTGACGTCGATCGAGGAGATCATGCGCGTCGTCGTGTGAACCGGCGTTTTCGCAGCGTAGAGGTGTTTCTCGGTTGTAGGTGCTACGGCTTCGTGAGAGACTTGCGGGGAGGGGACGCGGTTCGTCACGTGCTCGGATTCGCCGTTGGCGAGGCGCGGTTCACGGGAAAGGGGAGGTGGCATCGACAGTGTCCGATGAGGGGATCGACAAGTACCTGCTTGGCGACATCGATGATGAGATGCTCGATGAGGGTGGCGAAAGGGCCGCTCCGCCAGTGATAGTGCCGCCGGCTCCTGCTCCGCAGGCCGCGCCGGTGGCCGACGCGCCGCCTTCAGCGCCGCAGCCATTTGCTGTGCAGCCCGAGCCCACCCCCGTAGCGTCCGCTCCGGCGC
>JAHYJI010000063.1 GCA_019429145.1 Coriobacteriia bacterium
ACACCCCGTTCTTCGACGGCTACCGTCCCCAGTTCTACTTCCGCACCACCGACGTGACCGGCGTGGCGCACCTGCCCGAGGGCACCGAGATGGTCATGCCCGGCGACAACGTCGAGCTGCGTGGCGAACTCATCGCCCCGATCGCGATGGAGGACGGCCTGCGCTTCGCTATCCGCGAGGGCGGCCGCACCGTCGGTTCGGGTCGTGTGACGAAGATACTGAAGTAACCGAGGCGACTCGTTCTTTCTAACGGAGGGTTGAGAGTTGGCGAACCAGAAGATCAGGATCCGGCTGAAGGGCTACGATCACGAGATCGTCGATCAGTCGACGAAGATGATCGTGGATACCGCGCAGAAGACAGGCGCGAAGGTGTCCGGCCCCATCCCGCTGCCTACGGAGCGCAATCTGTACTGCGTCATCCGTTCGCCGCACGTGAACAAGGACAGCCGGGAGCACTTCGAGATGAAGACGCACAAGCGTCTCATCGACATCCTCGAGCCCACGCCTAAGACGGTCGACTCGCTCATGAGACTCGACCTGCCCGCGGGTGTGGATATCGAGATCAAGCTGTAGGTGTGTTTCGGCCGCAGGCGGGCACGCCCGCCGCGGTGAGTAGTGAACACGCGGTCCGCTGGGACGGTTGCGCAGGGCGCGCGGCCACGATACGGCCCAAGACCGCACGAAGGACGGAGAGCACATGGTAACGACGATACTGGGACGCAAGCTGGGCATGACCCAGGTGTGGAGCGAGAACGACGAGCTCATCCCCGTCACGGTGATCGAGGCCGGACCGTGCGTGGTCAGCCAGGTCAAGACGGTCAAGCGCGACGGCTACGCTGCCGTGCAGCTTGCGTTCGGTGACATCAAGGAGTCCAAGGTCAACAAGCCGTCCGCGGGCCACTTCGCCAAGGCCGGCGTGACCCCGCGACGCCACATCGCCGAGGTTCGCCTCGACGAGGGTGAGGACGTGAAGGTCGGCTCCGAGATCACGGTGTCGGTCTTCGAGGACGTACCGACGGTCCACGTCACCGGCACCAGCAAGGGCAAGGGCTTCGCGGGTGTTATGAAGCGGCACAACTTCAGCGGCGGTCCCGGTGGTCACGGTTCGCACTTCCACCGCGCCCCCGGATCGGTCGGTCAGGCCTCCACGCCCTCGCGCATCTTCAAGGGCTCCAAGATGGCCGGCCACATGGGCGACGAGACGGTCACTGTCCGCAATCTCGATGTCGTCAAGGTCGATTCCGAGCAGAACCTTCTGCTCGTCAAGGGTGCGGTGCCCGGGGCGAAAGGTGCTCTGCTCACCATCCGGTCCGCGTAGGTCCGGCCGCCCGGCAGGTCCGTCTTCTCAAGGAGTAGGAAACGATGGCAACGGTAGAGATGAAAGACACAACCGGCACGAAGGTGGGTAGCGTCGAGCTCCCCGATGCCGTGTTCGGTATCGAGCCCAACACGTTTGCGATGCACACGGTGGTCCGCAGCCAGATGGCCGCTCGCCGCTCGGGCACGCACCAGACCAAGACTCGCAGCAACGTTTCCGGCGGCGGTCGCAAGCCCTGGCGCCAGAAGGGCACCGGCCGCGCCCGCGCCGGCACGATCCGCGCGGCACAGTGGCGGGGAGGCGGCGTGGTCTTCGGGCCACACCCGCGCAGCTACGGGTTCAAGGTCCCGAACAAGGTGGTCAAGCTCGCGATGCGCTCGGCTCTCTCGGCCAAGACGTCCGAGGGTGTGCTCCACGTCATCGACGGCTTCGGCTTCGATGGGCCCTCGACCAAGCGTGCCGCCGAGGTGCTCGCCACACTCGGCATCGAGGGCCGCGTGACGGTCGTCGTAGCCAACGACGACACCAACGCGCTGCTCTCGCTGCGCAACCTGCCGAAGGTGCGGGTCATCACCGCGTCTGAGGCAAACACCTACGACCTGGTCGACAACACCGCCGTGCTCTTCACGCAGCCGGCTCTGAACTGGCTCGAGGAGGTACTGGCATGATGCAGAACCGCGACCCGCGTGCTATCATCCTGCGTCCGGTCGTGTCGGAGAAGTCCTACGACATGATCGCGCAGAACCGTTACACCTTCGAGGTGGACAAGCGCGCCACCAAGCCGCAGATCGCCGATGCGGTGACGGAGATCTTCGGTGTGACGGTCGAGAAGGTCAACACCATGAACGTTGCGGGCAAGCCCCGCCGCCTGCGCTACCGCGCGGGGCTGACGCGTTCGTGGAAGAAGGCGATCGTCACCCTGAAAGAGGGCGACTCGATCGAGTTCTTCGAGAGCTAGGTCCTGCTTGGAGGAAGGTGACCGGGCACCCGCACTGTGCGGGATGGAGCCGCCCGGCACCGTGGTAGTCCGGCGTCGGAGCCGCCGCGTGCTGAACGAGGCGCGCCTGTCCCAGGCGGACCGGCAATCGGACGGAAGGAGAGATGATGGGACTCAAGAGATACAAGCCGACCTCACCGGGCCGGAGGTTCCAGACGGTGTCGGACTTCGCCGACATCACGACCTCTACCCCGGAGAAGTCGCTGCTCGAGCCGCTCCCCAAGAAGGGCGGACGCAACAACAAGGGCCGTATCACCACCCGGCACCAGGGCGGTGGCCACAAGCGTCGCTACCGCCGCATAGACTTCAAGCGCAACAAGGACGGCGTGCCCGCAAAGGTCGCAACGATCGAGTACGACCCGAACCGGTCGGCCCGCATCGCTCTGCTGCACTACGCCGACGGTGAGAAGCGCTACATCCTCGCGCCGCAGAAGCTCTCTGTCGGCGACACGGTGATGTCCGGCACGGGTGCCGACATCAAGCCGGGCAATGCGCTCGTCCTGGGCGAGATTCCCACCGGCACCGTCGTGCACGCCATAGAGATGCAGCCCGGCAAGGGTGCCGCGATGGCCCGCTCGGCCGGGACCTCGGCGCAGCTGATGGCCAAGGAGGGGACGTACGCGATCCTGCGTATGCCCTCGTCCGAGATGCGCAAGGTGCTGCTTACCTGCCGCGCGACGATCGGTACCGTCGGCAACGCCGAGCACGAGGGCATCTCGATCGGCAAGGCCGGTCGCAACCGCTGGAAGGGCGTGCGCCCGACCGTCCGCGGGACTGTTATGAACCCGGTCGACCACCCGCACGGTGGTGGCGAGGGCAAGAACAAGACCGCAGGCCGTCACCCGGTGAGCCCGTGGGGCGTGCCGACCAAGGGTCACCGCACGCGCAAGAAGGGCAAGGCATCCGACCGACTGATCATCCGCCGCCGCAAGAAGTAGCGACGGGCCGTCAAGGGAGCTGGAGTAACACATGAGCAGAAGCTTGAAGAAGGGACCCTACGTCGAGCCGCGGCTGATCGGACGCATTCACGCCATGAACGAGGCCGGCGAGAAGAAGGTCATCAAGACGTGGTCGCGCGCGTCCACCATCTTCCCGGAGATGGTCGGTCACACGATCGCTGTCCACGACGGGCGCAAGCACGTGCCGGTCTACGTCACCGAGTCGATGGTCGGTCACAAGCTCGGCGAGTTCGCGCCGACGCGTACGTTCCGCGGACACGCGGCCGACAGGAAGGGCAAGAGGTAGAAGATGGAAGCGAGAGCTGTTGCACGCTACGTGCGGGTAAGCCCGCGCAAGGCCCGCCTCGTCGTCGATCTCATCCGCGGCAAGTCCGTGGAGGAGGCCGCTGCCATCCTCAGGTTCACTCCTCGTGCCGCTGCCGAGGTCGTGGAGAAGGTGCTGCTGAGCGCTGCGGCCAACGCCGAGAAGAACCTGAAGATCAAGCGCGACGACCTGTACGTCTCGACCGCGTTCGTCGATGAGGGTCCGACCCTCAAGCGCATCCGCCCGCGCGCCATGGGCCGGGCGTTCCGTGTCGACAAGCGGACGAGCCACATCACCGTCGTCGTCAAGCAGCGAGAGGAGGCGTAACGCCGTGGGTCAGAAAGTATATCCAGTCGGTTTCCGGCTTGGCATCACCGAGCAGTGGCGGTCGCGCTGGTACGCCGGCAAGGACTACAGCGAGACGCTCGCTGCGGACCTGAAGATCCGCGAGTACCTGACGGAGCGTCTCCGTCGCGCCGCGGTCTCCCGCGTGGAGATCGAGCGCAAGGGTGACAAGCTGGTGATCGATCTGTGGACCGCGCGTCCCGGCATCGTCATCGGCAAGAAGGGCTCCGAGGTCGACGCGTTGCGCAAGGAGCTCGAGAAGATGACGGGTTCGACGGTCGCGGTGAACATCATCGAGATCAAGCGCCCCGAGCTTGACGCGACGCTGGTCGCCCAGAGCGTGGCGGAGCAGCTCGTCGGTCGCGTGGCGTTCCGTCGCGCGATGCGCAAGGCTGTGGCCTCGGCGATGAAGAGCGGAGCGCTCGGCATCCGGATCCAGTGCTCGGGCCGCCTCGGTGGCGCCGAGATGGGCCGCCGTGAGTGGTACCGCGAGGGTCGCGTGCCGCTGCACACCCTGCGTGCCAAGATCGACTACGGCACCGCCACCGCCCGCACGTCGATGGGCGCGGTTGGCGTCAAGGTATGGATCTACCGCGGAGAGGTCCTGCCCGGCCAGGAGATCCCGTCTCCCCAGACGGACCGGCCGGCACGTCCTCGCCGCAATGACCGTGGAGGGAGATCGTAGAGATGCTGCTGCCCAAGCGAGTAAAGCACCGCAAGGTGCAGCGGGGTTCCCGCAAAGGTGTAGCCAAGGGTGGAACCGAGGTCCAGAGCGGCGAATACGGGCTGAAGGCTCTCGAGGCCGCATGGATCACCAACCGCCAGATCGAGGCCGCACGTATCGCGATGACCCGCTACATGAAGCGTGGCGGCAAGGTGTGGATCAACATCTTCCCCGACAAGCCTGTCACGCAGAAGCCGGCCGAGACCCGCATGGGTTCCGGCAAGGGCAACCCCGAGAAGTGGGTTGCCGTGGTCAAGCCCGGCCGTGTGATGTTCGAGATCGCCGGCGTGCCGGAGGAGGTGGCCCGCGAGGCCCTGCGCCTCGCGGCACACAAGCTGCCGATCAGGACCAAGTTCGTTACCCGAGCCGACAGTGGCGGTGAGGCATAGATGAAGACTGAAGACATCAAAGGACTGGCTGACTCCGATCTGGTGGAGAAGGTCAAAGAGGCCCGTGCCGAGCTGTTCAACCTGAGGTTCCAGCTCGCCACCGGCCAGCTGGACAACCCCGGCAGGATCAAGACCGTCAAGAAGGACATCGCGCGTCTGCTGACCGAGCTGCGCGCCCGTGAGCTGAGCGCGTCGCGTGACGCCGCTGCCTCGTGAGTACGGTGGAGAGGAACGTCATGAGCAACGAACGCAACAGCCGTAAGACCCGACAGGGAGTCGTCGTGTCGGCTGCCACCGACAAGACCTGCGTGGTCATGGTCGAGGAGCGCAAGCGTCACCCCCTGTACGGCAAGATGATGACCCACAGCACCAAGTTCCACGCGCACGACGAGGAGAACACCGCACAGGTCGGAGACGTCGTCCAGATCATGGAGACGCGTCCGGTTTCCAAGCTCAAGCGGTGGCGCCTCGTCGAGATCGTGGAGAAGGCCAAGTAGTCAGGCCGGCTGTCGATGTGCGCCGGAAGGCGGCGCACCGCTCACATGCTGGACCCGGTTTTCGGAGGAAGAGATGATTCAGGCAGAATCACGGCTGAAGGTAGCCGACAACTCAGGCGCGAGGCGGGTGCTGTGCATCAAGGTGCTCGGCGGCTCGAAGCGCCGCTATGCGCGCGTCGGCGACACGATCGTCTGCACGGTCAAGGAGGCGATCCCCAACGGCAACATCAAGAAGGGTGAGATCGTCCGTGCCGTGGTCGTGCGCACCAAGAAGGAAGTCCGCAGACCGGACGGCAGCTACATCAAGTTCGACGAGAACGCCGCCGTCATCATCGACACCCAGGGCAACCCGCGGGGCACCCGTATCTTCGGCCCGGTCGCACGCGAACTGCGTGACCGCCGCTACATGAAGATCGTCTCGCTCGCGCCCGAAGTCCTGTAGAGGAGGTCGCACCAGATGTCGAAGTCACTGATGATCCGCAAGGGCGACCGCGTCAAGGTCATTGCGGGCAAGGACAAGGGCAAGGAAAGCCGTGTCCTGCGTGTGTACCCCCACAGGGAGCGTCTCGTGGTGGAGCACGTGAACATGATCAAGAAGCACCAGCGCGCGACCCAGAAGCAGCCCAAGGGTGGCATTCTGGAGATCGAGGGCACCATCCACGTGAGCAACGTGATGCTGCTCTGCCCGAGCTGCGCGCAGCCGACCCGCGTCGGCCGCAAGCGTGAGGATGGAGCGCGCGTCCGCGTCTGCAAGCAGTGCGGCAAGGATATCGACTAGAAGCACGTCGACAGCCCGCATCCGGAGGCCCCGGATGCGGGGCGCCGGGTCGGAAATCCGGCGCACACCGAATACACGGAGGTAACAAACGGTGGCACCACGATTCAAAGAGCAGTACCGGGCCGAGGTCGTGCCCGCTCTCATGGAGCGGTTCGCCTACGGCAACGTCAACGAGGTCCCGCGCCTCGAGAAGATCGTCGTCAACATGGGAGTCGGCGCTGCGGTCGCCGACGCCAAGCAGCTCGACGCCGCGATGGAGGACCTCGCGCTCGTGACCGGGCAGAAGCCGCAGGTCACCCGTGCAAAGAAGTCCATCGCCGGTTTCAAGCTGCGCCAGCACATGCCTATCGGCGCGAAGGTGACGCTGCGCGGCGACAGGATGTGGGAGTTCTTCGACCGCCTGATGTCCACGGCGATCCCGCGTATCCGCGACTTCCGCGGGCTTCCCACGAAGTCCTTCGACGGTCGCGGCAACTACTCGATGGGCGTGACCGAGCAGCTCATTTTCCCGGAGGTCGACTACGACAAGGTCGATCGCGTCCGGGGCATGGACATCACGTTCGTGACAAGTGCAAAGACTGACGAGGAAGCGAAGGCGCTGCTCGAGTCCTTCAAGTTCCCGTTCAAGAGATAGATTCGACCGGACGGCGCCGGACGCGGCGTCGCGGCAAGGAGGTTTCTGGTGGCAAAGAAGTCGATGATCGCCAAGGCGAAGCGCACTCCGAAGTTCGGCGTGCGGGCCGTCAACCGCTGCAACCGCTGCGGTCGGCCGCGTGCCTACTACCGGCAGTTCGGCATGTGCCGTATCTGCGTGCGTGAGCTCGCGAGTCGCGGCGAACTTCCCGGCGTCCGTAAGGCCAGTTGGTAAGGCAACGCCTGGAGAATCCGTCCGGCAGGCGCGCGAGCCACGGGTTGACGCGAACCGCCGGACAGGAGTCATCCCGATCCATAGGAGGATACGAGAACCATGAGCATGACAGACCCCATCGCCGACATGTTGACGCGAGTGCGCAACGCGAACTCCGCGTTCAAGGCCTCGGCGACTATGCCTTCCTCGAAGAAGCTGGTGGAGATCGCCCGCATCATGAAGGAGGAGGGCTACATCGAGGACTACCGGGTGACCCCCGGTGAGGTCCAGGACTCGCTCGAGGTCGTGCTGAAGTACGGCCCCAAGCGCGAGCGCACCATCACCGGCATCCGCCGGATCAGCAAGCCGGGCTTGCGGGTGTACGCGAAGAAGGACGAACTGCCCCGCGTTCTCGGCGGTCTCGGCATCGCCGTCATCTCGACGTCCAAGGGCGTCATGAGCGAGAAGGGCGCCCGCAAGGCGGGCGTCGGCGGCGAAGTCATCGCCTACATCTGGTAACGGACAGGACTGAAAGGAAAGGAGCGACAGCCGTGTCTCGAATCGGCAAGCAGCCCATCCCGGTCCCGTCCGGGGTGGAAGTACAGGTAGACGGGTCCTCGGTCCGTGTGAAGGGACCGAAGGGCGAGCTGAGCTCGACCTTCAACGAGGACATGAAGATCGAGCTCGAGGATGGCGTCATCACGGTGACCCGTCCGAGCGACAACCGGACTCACCGGTCGCTGCACGGGCTCACCCGCACGCTCATCGCGAACATGGTCACCGGTGTCTCGGAGGGCTTCAGCAAGAACCTCGAGATCGTCGGAGTCGGGTACCGCGCCACGCTCAAGGGCACCGACCTCGAGCTGGCACTCGGCTTCAGCCACCCGGTGGTCGTCAAGGCCGAGCCGAACATCACCTTCGAGGTGCCGGCTCCCACGAAGATCACCGTCCGTGGCATCGACAAGCAGCGTGTCGGACAGATCGCCAGCGAGATCCGCGACTTCCGTCCGCCGGAGCCCTACAAGGGCAAGGGCGTTCGCTACGAGGGCGAGTACGTCCGCAGGAAGCTCGGTAAGACCGCGAAGTAACGTGCCATCCGGCGCTGTGCCGGGTGAGATGAGGAGAGTAGAGACACCATGGAGAGAATGAAGGCGAAGTCGGCGGCGCTCAGCCGTCGCCAGCGCAGGGTCCGGGGCAAGGTGAGCGGCACGGCCGAGCGCCCCCGTCTCCGGGTGACCCGCAGCAACGCCCACATCTACGGGCAGCTGATCGACGACGTGAGCGGGCGCACGCTCGCCGCGGCGTCGAGCATCGACGCCGAGCTTCGCACCGCACTGAAGAGCGGCTCGAACATCGACGCGGCCAAGGCCGTGGGCGAAGCGCTCGGCCGCCGTGCGGTCGAGGCGGGGATCGAAGAGGCCGTGTTCGATCGCGGCGGACGCCTGTTTCACGGGCGTGTGAAGGCTCTGGCCGACGGTGCGCGTAGCGCCGGGTTGAAGTTCTAGGGAGGAATACGGTATGGCGCGCAGACAGGCCCCGGTCTCGGAGCTACAGGAGAAGGTCGTATACATCAACCGCGTGTCCAAGGTCGTCAAGGGCGGCCGCCGCTTCGCGCTCACCGCGCTTGTGGTGGTCGGTGACGGCGCGGGCAGCGTGGGCGTTGGGATGGGCAAGTCCCAGGAGGTGCCCATCGCCATCCGAAAGGGCATCGAGGACGCAAAGAAGAACATGTTCAAGGTGCCGCTGCTGGAGAACACCATCCCGCACGAGGTCATCGGTGAGTTCGGCGCCGGTCGCGTGCTCCTCAAGCCCGCGTCTCCCGGTACCGGCGTCATCGCCGGCGGCCCGGTACGCGCACTGATGGAGCTCGCCGGCATCAAGGACGTGCTCTCCAAGTCCCTCGGGACGGACAACGCCCTGAACATGGTCAAGGCAGCCGCCGAGGGCCTCAAGTCCCTCTCGAGCCCCGAGCAGATCGCGAAGCGTCGCGGCAAGACCGTGGGCCAGGTCTACGGTTGGGAGGAGTAGGGCCATCATGGCTAAGGACACCAAGAGGATTCGTATCACGTTGGTCAGGAGCCCGATCGGCTCACCGGCCGATCAGAAGGCGACGGTACGCGCGCTGGGTCTCAAGCGCATGCATCATACCGTCGAGCAGGACGACACCGCGGTCATCCGCGGCATGGTCTTCAAGGTCAAGCACCTCGTCCGCGTCGAAGACGCGTAGCATACGAGGAAGTAACGCCCTACGGGGCACATGGAGTCAGCCGGCGGCGAGCGGCCGGCGCCCGCGCCACGTGCGGGAAGCGAACAGAAGGAGTAACGACTGATGCAGATACACGATCTCTTCCCTGCACCCGGGTCCCGCAAGGACGCCAAGCGCGTCGGCCGCGGGCACGGATCGGGTCACGGCGGCACGAGCGGTCGGGGCCACAACGGTCAGCTGTCCCGTTCCGGCGGCGGCAAGGGCCCCGGCTTCGAGGGCGGCCAGAACCCGCTCTACATGCGCCTTCCCAAGCTGCGGGGGTTCAAGAACCGCTTCCGCACCGAGTACGTCGTGGTCAACGTCTCACGTCTCGAGGAACGCTTCTCGGCAGGTGACACGGTCGACATCGACGCGCTGCACGCCGCCGGGCTCATCAAGTCACGGACCGCGCCGGTCAAGGTGCTCGGCGACGGTGAGATCACCAAGTCGCTCACCGTCAAGGTCGACAAGGTGTCCGGTCCGGCGAAGGCCAAGATCGAGGCCGCAGGGGGGACGGTCGAGGCGCAGTGATCACCGCAATCGCTAATGCCTTCAGGGTCCCGGAGCTCCGCAGGAGGATCCTGTTCACCCTCGCGATCATCGCGGTCTACCGTATCGGCGCCCACATCCCGGTCCCCGGTGTGGACCTCGAGCGCGTCCAGGACATCATCGAAGGGCAGGCCGCACTCGGCCTGCTCAACCTCTTCTCGGGTGGCGCGCTCGAGAACTTTGCGGTCTTCGCGCTCGGCATCATGCCCTACATCACCGCGTCGATCATCATGCAGCTGCTGCAGGGTGTCATTCCCAAGGTCGAGCAGTGGGCCAAGGAGGGCGAGGCTGGCCAGCGCAAGATCACGCAGACTACGCGCTACCTGACACTCGCCATCTCGACCGTCCAGGCCATCGCGATGCTCGGGCTCTTCCAGAGTGCGCTCGCACCGGCAGGGGTCACCCTGGACATCGTGTCGCGCGCGATCATCGTGATCACGCTCATCGCGGGCACCTCACTCATCATGTGGATGGGCGAGCTCATCACGCAGCGCGGCATCGGTAACGGTATGTCGCTCATGATCTTCGCCAGCATCGTTGCGCGCTTCCCGGTCGCCATCGTGCAGTCGGTCCGCCTCGGCGACACCGCCATGACGCTGGCGCTCGTCATCATCTTCATCTTCGTCGTCGCGGCGGTCGTTACGATCGACCGCGGGCAGCGTCGCATCCCGGTCCAGTACGCCAAGCGTGTCGTGGGCCGCAAGGTCTACGGCGGCGCGGGAACCTACATCCCGCTGAAGATCAACGGCGCGAACGTCATCCCGATCATCTTCGCCTCGGCGATCCTGTTCTTCCCGGCGCAGATCGCGACGCTCACCGGTGTCGAGTGGATGCAGAGGGTGGGCAACTCGCTCGCCAGCGGCAGCCTCTACTACTTCTTCTTCGCGGGCCTCGTCATCTTCTTCACCTACTTCTACACCGCTCTGGTCTTCAACCCGATCGACCTTGCGGACAACCTCCGCAAGAACGGTGGCTTCATCCCGGGCGTGCGGCCCGGCAAGACTACGGTGAACTATCTCGAGAAGACGATGAACCGGATCACGCTGCCGGGCGCGGTCTTCCTCGCACTCATTGCCATCGCGCCGACAGCGCTCTTCCGCGCGACCGGCGTCACGGTGCTCGAGCAGTTCGGTGGAGCGTCGATCCTCATCATGGTGGGTGTCGCGCTCGAGACGATGACGCAGCTCGAGAGCCAGCTGAAGATGCGTCACTACGACGGCTTCTTCAAGTAGGACCGGACCACAGGTAGGGAGGAGCTGGGCAATGAACATCGTCCTTCTCGGCGCCCCCGGCGCCGGCAAAGGTACCCAGGCCGAGAAGATGATCGAGGCGTGGGGCGTGCCGCACATCTCGACCGGTGACATCCTGCGCAAGGCCGTCGCCGACGGTACCCCTCTCGGCGTGCAGGCGAAGACCTTCATGGACGCCGGGGAGCTCGTTCCGGACGTCGTGGTGATCGGACTCGTGAAGGCGCGTCTCGAGGAGCCCGACGCCGGCAAGGGATTCATCCTCGACGGCTTCCCCCGCACCGACGGCCAGGCCGAGGCACTCGACCGCGAACTTGACTCGCTCGGCCGCTCGATCGACGCCGCGATCAGCATCGACGTCGACCGTGACGTGATCGTCAAGCGGCTCACCTCGCGTCGCACCTGCAGGTCGTGTGGCAAGATCTACAGCCTCATCGTCGACCCGCCTG
>JAHYJI010000064.1 GCA_019429145.1 Coriobacteriia bacterium
CATCAACCCCGAGATCCCCGAGGCGCTCGAAGCGGTCATCATGCGGGCGCTCCAAAAGGACCCCTCGGCACGGTACTCGTCGGCCGACGAGATGCGCACGGACCTCAAGCGCGTCCTGGCAGGTGGCTCGGTGCAGGCGCCTGCGGCCGTCGCTGCGGGCGGGATGGACGAGACATCGGTCATGCCCGCTGTGGGCGGAGCGGCTGCCGGCGGACCCCGCGTGCGTCCCATCCCGCAGAAGCGTAACCCCTGGCCGTGGATCATAGGCGTCTTGCTGGTGCTCATCGCAGGCCTCGGCATCGCCTGGGCGCTCGGCGCGTTCGAGCGTGCCGAGATGGTCGTCGTGCCCGATGTCATCGGCATGACGCTCGACGAGGCGTCCGAGGAGATCGAAGCGGCGAACCTGACCGTCGGCCCCACCACCACGCAGGCGAGCGACGAGTACGAGGAAGGCCTCATCATCGAGCAGTCGCCCGAGGGCGAGTCCGAGGCGACGGAGGGTTCCGAGGTCACGCTCGTCATCAGCGCGGGCCCCGACGTCGTGGAGGTCCCCGACGTCGTCGGGAGAACCGAGTCTGACGCGATGCGGATCCTCCGCGACGCCGACTTCGAGGTCGAGCCCGAACGCGAGTACAACAGCGACGTACCCGACGGCCAGGTCTTCCGGCAGTCGCCCGACGCCGGGGAGATGGTCGCTCCGGAGAGCATCGTGACCATCGTGATCAGCCGCGGCACCCAGCTGGTGCGCGTGCCGGACGTCGAGGGCAAGACAAAGGACGCCGCGACCGCCGAGCTCGAGGGCTTCGGCTTCCGGGTCAACCCGACCGAGGAGTTCCACGACAGCGTGGCCGCAGGCAGGGTCATCAGCCAGAGCCCCGAGAGCGGCGTGTCGATCGACTCCGGCTCGACGGTGACCATCCGCATCTCCAAGGGACGCGATGAGGTCACCGTGCCCGACGTCATCGAGCTGAGCGAGGCGCAGGCGCGACGCGACCTGCGCGACGCGGGTCTGGACGTGAGTGTGAGTTACCAGGTGAGCCCTGAAGACGACGTGGTGCTCACCCAGGACCCCCTGCCGGGACAGAAGGTCGCACGGAACACGCAGGTTGCCATCCTGGTCGGCAAGGCGCCTCCGCCCGAAGACGAGGACGACTAGGACTCAGGGAGCCTCGTCGAGCAGCCGCGTGAGCGACGCGCGGAAGTGCTCGCGGTCCTCGTCCTCGAAGGGCGCGGGGCCCTTCGTGCGCCCCCCTGCCCTCCGGTGTCGCTGCTCGGCGTGGCGCACGGCGAGTTCCATATCGATGGTCGCCGTCGAGAACACCCGCCCCCGGTGGCTGATCGCCCGCGCGCCGCGACCGAGCACCATCGCGGCGAGCCCGATGTCGCCGGTGACGACCACGTCACCGGCCGCGAGCCGCTCGACGATCGCGAAGTCGGCCGCATCGCGTCCCCCGCTCACCTGCACGCACTCGACGTCGGGCCGATCTGCGTAGCGCGAGAGGTTCTGCGTCGCGTTGGCGACCATCACGACCGGAAGCTTGCGCGCACGCGCAACCGTGAGCGCATCGCGGGTCACCGGGCACGCATCGGCGTCGATGAAGATTGTGGGTGTCATCAGCCGAGTGTAGCGCACGCGTTTGGGGTCACCGGCATGCTGGCTCCTACTGGACGAACGTCACGTCATGACCCGGCGGCACTACCTCGATCCACGTCGTGCCCACTGCAAGCGGGAACTGCTCTCCTTCTGCGTCCTCGAACCGGGGAGGCGCACCGTCCGAGGCCGCCCACCGCAGATCGTATCGGCGTCCGTCACGCAGAACCACCGCTTCGCCGGAGCCGTCGAGGCGGATGTCGAGGACCACCGAACCAGCGGCATCGTGCATGTCGGTCTCGCGCATCTCGGCGTACATGATGATGACGTTGGCCGCCAGGTAGGGCTGCTCGGCGTCCTCGTCTGCATGCGGCGCGCCACCAACCTCGCGCAGCCATCCTCCGGCCGACTCGTCCCATGCCCACACCACGTCGTTGCCGCCGGCGAACGGGATCGCCACCTGACTCGCGAGAGGCGCCTGCGTCCCGGAGGCGGCCTCGTCGGCGTCAGTGGCGTCGGATGCGGGCACATCGCCGAAGAGGAACCCCCGTGGTGCGACCACAGTCGTGAAGCCTGCATCACCTGCCGCAGCCTGGAGGGCGGCCACGCTCGCGAACACGTTGTGGGGCGCCGAGCGAGTTGTGTCCCGTTCGTAGAGGGCCGGGTGGCCCTCCATGCCCAGATCGTCGATACCGGCCGCCCGGATGCGCTGCCGGGTGGTCTCGTTCGCTCCCGAGTAGGCGAAGAGCGCACCGTACTGCGGAACGAGATAGGAGTCCGAGAGGCGCGCACTGCGCACCGGTCCCACGCGATCGGGCAGCGACGAGTGGAAGATCGCGTTGAACCGGGGGATGCCGCCCTCGGAGATCGTCTCGTACACGACGTCCGCCTCGGCAAGGCCGGCCTGGGGTCGAGCGGCCGCAGAGTTCTCGACCTTGACCGATACGACACGGGTCCGGACGATGTCCGCGTCGGGAGCAACCTCGCCGGTGAGCGGCCATTGGTAGACCTCCTCGGGCTGACCGGTCCCGGGCTCATCGCCCCCCTCGGACAGGTACCAGATGGCGACCGCTGCCACGAGGACCGCCAGGACGATCAGGAGTCCGAGGAGAGTTCCGCGCTTCATGACTTCGCTCCTTCACGAGACGTCCCTAGGTATGTCCCCATCCGACACTGCTCGCTGCCAATCATGGGGTACCCGGCCACCATCACCGTGCTAGAATCCTCTCGCACGCCTCCGTAGCTCAGGGGATAGAGCACAGGTTTCCTAAACCTGGTGTCGCAGGTTCGAATCCTGCCGGGGGCACCATTGCACGCTACCGGGCAGGCAGCCTCTCGAGGGCCGCCTGCCTTCTTTCTTCCTATCCCATCCCGGAGAATCATGGGCGCTAACCGCATTGTTCCTCCAGGAAGTGGGAACAAGGAGTATGCGGCGTGTCGCGGACACACAGGTCGCCGATTCATGGTGATCGAGGTGCGTGACGGCGCAAACGGGGCACTCACAGTCGTGCCGCGCACATATGGCGATACAGATGCCAGCCTTGCCTAGTACCACAGCGGAGCGGAGCGGGGCATCGACGTCAGGTGGGTGCGGCGCTATCGCAGCTACTCACAGCAGACGCGCGTCGAGACACGCGGGCATGCCTGCGCACACACGTGCGCCCTGTACTTTGACAAGCGAAGATTGCGAGGCGATACGCCATGAAGAGGGGGATCATCCTGTCCCTCCTCGTCGGGCTTGTCCTCCTGTTTGGCGTCCAGACCGCACTTGCGAACGAGCAGAGCGGAGCTGCAGGGCCGGTAACCATCTCACTCCATGGCCCCCACGTAGGCGCGAGCAGCGAGACATTCCAGAGGGGGTCGGCCACCGGCGGTTCGAGCGATGAGGTCGTGTGGTACTTCGTTGTGAACGGTCTCGACCGGGGCACTGCGCCCGCCCAGCTCACCGTCACGTTCAAGGGAGCAGGGCAGCGATCGGCCACCGGCCGGCCGGCCGGCAACGGGTCTACGCAGCACTTCTACGTAGGGACCCCGGGCCATGACCAGCTTCTCGGCGCGTCGGTGGTCGCGGCGAGCGACCGCGGAGGCAAACTGGTACTGGGCCACGTGTCGTGGAAGACGGCTTCGCAGGCCAAAGAGCCGGAGCAGCCGTCAGCACCCAAGGAGAAGAACGCTTCAGAGAAGCCCGCCGAGTCGAAGAAGCCAAAGGCCCCGGCAGCCGAAGCGCCACCGAAGCCCGCGGAGAACGAGGGACAAGCCCCGAGCAAGAAGACCGTATGGGTCTCCGTCGATTCGCCGATCACCGTTCTGCTCCACGACCCTCACGTGGGCGCGGACAGCCGGACGTTCGGCAACGAACCAGATGAGACCGGCGGCCTGACCGATGCGGTCGTGTGGCACTTCGTACTGAACGGACTGGACCACGGGACCGCTCCCGCTCACCTGACCGTCACCTTCCAGGGTGCCGGCGAGGTGACAGCGGTAGGCAGACCGGTCGGAAACGGGTCGACACAGCACTTCTTCGTCGGGACCTCCGATCACGACGTGCTCCTCAGCGCAGCTGCGCTCGTTGAGAGCGTTGGCGTCGGAAAGCTCGTTCTGAGCCACGTGGCCTGGGACGACGAGCCCGAACCGGAGCCGGAGCCCGAGCCCGAACCGGAACCGGAGCCCGAACCGGAACCGGAGCCCGAACCGGAACCGGAGCCCGAACCGGAGCCCGAACCGGAGCCCGAACCGGAGCCCGAGCCTCAGCCGGAACCGGAACCGACTCCCGAGCCCGAAGAGCCGTTCCTTCCGTTCACCGAGGAGAAAGTCACGGTCATCATGGAGCCCTACCTTCCGTTCACCGGTGACAATCGTTCCCACCTGCTGTGGATAGCGACGTGGGCCGCACTGGCCGGACTTGGCACGAGAAGGTTGGCCTTCCGCAGGGCACGGTAGAGATGCACGATCACGACCGTGAAGAGGCCGCCCCCAGGGGCGGCCTCTTGGCGTTCCGGAAGTGTCTGCGGGTCACAACGCCAGCAAGCAGCACGCACGACGGTGCTGCTACTCCCCGTATCCGAACTCGTGCAGCACCTCGAGGACCTCGTCGTCGCTCGTCTGTGGGAAGTGGCGGTAGAACTGGCCCACTGCCATGAAGTGGACGGGCTGTTCCGGAGCCACGATCTCGTCGACCTCCTGCGCGAACACCGGCACGGTACCGGACGCGATCACCGGCACGGCGAGCACGATGCGGTCGACGCCCTGTGCCCGCACGTAGCGGACAGCCGCCAGAGCGGTGAGCCCGGTGGCGATACCGTCGTCTGTCACGATGGCCGTCGCGCCCTCGAGGTCGAGAGGCTCCTCGCCGCCACGGTAGAGCTCGATCCGGCGACGGATCTTGTCGCGAACCGGACGCGCGAGGTGCTCGAGCTCGCCGGCGTCATAGCCAGCCTGCGGGTTGGGTGTCACCCGTCCATCCGCGTCCACAGCACCGATCGCGTACTCGGGATTGTGTGGCGCTCCGATCTTACTCGCGACAACGACGTCGAGCGCCAGGTCCAGCCGACCGGCGATCTCGCCACCGACGATCACACCGCCGCGGGGAATCCCGAGCACCACGACGTCCTCATCGCCGGCGAAACGGACGAGTTCCTCGGCAAGCCGGCGTCCGGCATCGTGTCGGTCCCGGTACATGGCCCCGCCTCCCACGATCGTCAGGTCACATAGGGGTGCATTCCCCTGACGCGGCCTGCCGACACCTGAGAGGGGCTATCGTTCCACGCGTGTCCAACGGCACAGGCGTGCCTCGGCGATCTCGAGCAACTCGTAGATCACCACTCCGAGCAGCGCCATGCCGAGGATGCCTGCGAACATCGCATCGTAGGCAAGGCGGCCCCAGGCATCGACGATGTAGTAGCCCAGACCCGTCGTACCCCCGATCGACTCAGCGAGGAAGAGAACCGCGACCGCGGTGCCGGTACCGATACGGAGCGCGGTGAAGATGTCGGGAAGGGAGGCGGGCACGACGACGTGGCGGAACACGTCGAGCCTCCCCGCACCGAGCGAGCGGACCGAGAGCACCGAGCCTGCCGGGATCGCGCGGGCCGCATCTCGCGCTGTGACGAGCAGCTGGAAGAAGACGATGAGCGTGATGAGCACGATCTTGCTGGCATCCCCGAGGCCGAGGATGACGAGCAGAACCGGCAGGAACACCACCTTCGGGATCGGGTAGGTCAGGAATATGAGGGGCGCGGCAACTGCATCGGCACGCGGAGAGCGGCCAAGCACCAGGCCGAGCGGGACGGCGAGCACCGTGCCGAGCGCGGTCGCGGCCACCACCCGCCACGTGCTCACGGCGAGATGCGGAGCCAGCTCGCTCCCGAACGCAGAGAAGAACGCCGCCAGCGCGGGCACGGGCCCGGGAAGCGCTCTCGAGTCCAGAGCGAGCGCGCCCAGCTGCCAGAATACGAGGATCGCGGCGACGGCACCGAGGTAGCCGACGACCTTGCGGCCCCACCCGCTCACCGATGCTCACCGGCCTCGACGAGGCCGGTCTCCCGGTCTACCAGGCCGCCGACAGCCCCCTCCTCGGCGAGCAGCGTGCGAAGCTCGGCGCAGCGCTCGTAGAACTCCGGCGTGGACCGGTATCCCGGCTCCCCCATCCGCGGGTTGTCGACCACGGAAGCGACCCGCCCGGGTCTGGGCGAGAGCACGATGACGCGCCGTCCGAGGAAGACCGCTTCTTCGATCGAGTGGGTCACGAGCACGCAGGTGTGCCTCCGCTGACGCCACAGCTCGAGCAGCAGGTCCTGGAGGTCCTCGCGGGTGAGCGCATCGAGCGCGGAGAGCGGTTCGTCCATCAGCAGGAGATCGGCGTCGAGCGCAAGTGCTCTGGCCACCGCCAGGCGCTGGCGCATGCCACCCGAGAGCTCACCGGGGTAGGAATCGACGAACTCCGCGAGGCCTACGCGGGCGAGCGAGGTCATGACGCGCTCGCGTCGCTCTGCACGAGGCACGCGCCGGACCTCAAGCCCGAGAGCTGCGTTGTGAAGGACGGTCTTCCAGGGCAGGAGCCCGAAGTCCTGCAGGATAAGCGCGGTCGCCAGACGCGGTCCTGCCACTCGCGCTCCACCGACCCGCAAGGTGCCGGAGTCCGGTTGGAGCAAGCCGGAGGCAAGCAGCAGCAGAGTCGACTTCCCGCAGCCCGAGGGGCCGATGACAGCAACGGGCTCCCCGTCAGCGACGTTCAGGTCGAGGCGATCGAGTGCGACGGTGTCCCGACCGACGCCCGTATAGGTGAGCGAAACTGCTTCGGCAACGAGCCCGGCCACGTGCGCCTCCCTACGGCGTTACCAGCACGAGGTCTTCGTACGTGATCTCGCGCTGGAGCGTGCCCTTCTCCCGCATCCAGTCGATCACGGCGTCGATCTGCGCGGTGGTGGGTATCTGGGCGGTCGGGTACGCGTTGATGCGATACGTGTCCTTGATCGGCTCGGGAACGCGAGCCTGCTCGACGAGCAGATCGCGCCACGCGTCCGGATCGGCGTTGACGATCTCGACGCCGGCGTCCCACACCTTCAGGAGCGCCGCCATGGTATCCACGCCGCCGATCTCGGAGAGGTACTCGTCGGAGAACACGAGAACCGTCTGGGAGAGGTTCTCTCCTGTCGTGTCATCGGCAAGCAGCGTGGCGCCCTCGGACTCGGCGAGGCTCAGCAGCGGCTCGGGCAACACGGCGGCCTTGAGTTCCCCCTGCATGAGCAGTCCCTGGCGCGTCGACGCCGTCGCCACCACCTCGATCGCGACGTCGCCGGCGGGCACGCCAGCCTGGCGCATCAGGCCATCGAACACGTACTCTTCGATGGTGTTGACCGAGGTGGCAACCGGCACGTCTGCGAGCGCGATGATGTCCGTGTAGCCTGAGTCGGGGGCCGCGACGACGCCGAACCGGCCCTCGGCAGGCACTGCGCCGAGCAGGACGGTCGCGATGGTCACCGGAGTGGCACCAGCCTCGAACTGCGCGGCAGCGACGATGTCGCACGCAAACGCATCGATATCACCCGCAGCGAACGCTGCATCGCGCTCCTGAACCGCCTCGAAGGTCACGATCTCGACCGAATCCAGCCCGTACTCGGCGAACAGACCCTCCCGCTCGGCGATCCAGAGGGGCAGCATGTCCTCGGTGGGCAGTGTCCCTATGACCACCGGCACCGGCTCGGGCACACGCGGCGTGGTCAGGGGCTGCGTCTCCTGCTGTGAGGAGCAACCGGAGACCGCACTCGCTCCGAGCACAAGCGCGCACACTACCGCGACGACTCGGCGGTTCATCAGAAAGGTCCTCCTTGCGGGCTGCGACACGGCGCTACGCTGCACACACGGAGCGGCGGAGCCGCACCTCGTCGCGGGAAGGGATACCGGAGAAGCCCGCTACGGCGGCTCCGGCACGGTCGGCCAGCAGCCCGAGGGCGATGTCGTACAGGGCGAAACCGTGGCGCTGGTAGAAGTAGAGCAGCGGGATGTCGTCGTTGGACACGGCGACGCGGACGGCGGGCAGGCCCCGGTCCCGCGCCAGGTCGACAGCGGCACGAAGCAACGCGGCGCCCACTCCCTGACCCTGGTGCTCGGGGTAGACCGAGAGCAGCACGATGACGAGTTCGCCGCCCTGCACCGCGGTCGACAGCAAGCCGATGAGCGCCCCGTCGGCCTCGGCGATAAGGTTCTCGCCACGCAACACGTCGAAGGTGCGGTCGAAGACGTCGATCTCCGTCTCGCCGAGCGCGCGATCGCAGATCTCCTCGATGTCGTGACGGTCCCCGGCACGGGCAGAGCGGACCGTGAAGTCGCGCGAGTCCGCGGCCTGATGCTCAGCGCACGTGACCGTCATCCGGGCCTCGTTAAGGGGCAGGTCCGTCGCACACGTCGGACAGCGGTACTGCGGATACGGAAGATCTATGTCGTCAACCATGGTGGTGTCGAACCGTTCTTCAGCTGCTTCGGCCATACGGCCCGGGAACGTACGCACACCATTATGCCGCTTCGGCCGCAACGGCGCACCCGCGACCAGCCCCTACGATAGAATGGCAGAGGCCCGCCAGGATCCCCGCGGAGGAACCCATGCCCGCACCTGTACCCTCGCTCGAGACCCACCCGCTCGCGACGGGCGCGCTCCGCCGGGCGAGCATCCTCTATACCGATCTCGACGGCACGCTGCTGGGCCCCGGCGCGCGGCTGCTCTCAGACGCTGCTGGCGCGCCCTCGCTCATCACGGCCGAGGCGGTGGTCGCCCTCAACCGTGCTGGACTGGACTGCGTGGTCTGCTCCGGCCGCAACCGCTGGCAGCTCATGGAGGTCTCACGCCTCCTCGGCTGGGACGCCTACATCGCCGAGGTCGGCTGCGTCATCGTACCCGGTCGGGGCCAGGCCCCCATCTACTACACCGGCTCGTGGGGACCCGACGCGATCCGCGAGGGGGAAACGCCGTACGAGGCGATCACGCGGGTCGGTTCGCTCCGGGTGCTCCAGCGCGAGTTTCCGGGGCTGATCGAGGAACACGCCCCGTGGCACCTCAATCGCGAGGCGACCCACGTGCTGCGCGGCAACGTGCCGCTGGCCGACGCCCAGGCGGCACTCGACACGCTCGAGCTGCCGGTTCGCATCGTCGACAACGGCATCATCAACCCGCCCCGCCACACACTGCGCGGAGTGACCGAGGTGCACGCCTACCACCTCATCCCCGACGGGGTACACAAGAGTGACGCGATCGAGCGGGACCTTGCGCGACGAGGCCTCAAGAGAGCGGACGCACTCGCCATCGGCGACTCGGCCACCGACGTCGAGATGGCCGACGCCGTCGCGCTCGGCGTGCTCGTGGCCAACGCTCTGGACGACGCGCGAGTCGTTGAGGCAGCCGCCACGCGAGACAACGTCGCAGTGACGCGTCGCGAACGCGGCGAGGGTTGGGCCGAGCTTGCGAGTGCCTGGCTGCGCGCCCGCGGCGGCGACCAATCGTGAACAGGGAGCACGCCGAAGCCAAGCACGCGGCACGAAGCAACGGTCGTGCGGCCCGCCAGGAAATCCCCGCCGGGGAGCGTCAGGCAAGGGCGTCAGCAGCGGCCGGGAGGGTGCTCGGACTCCCCGAGATCGCGGCCGCCCGCACCGTGCTCGCGTACTCGGCGACCCGGGAGGAGATCGAACCGGCGCCAGTGCTCGCAGCTTTGCGCCGGCGAGGCGTCATCGTCGCGCTACCGCGCGTGAGCGGTCCGGGACAGCTCACGCTGCACCGGGTGGATGATGCCGCCGATCTCGTCGAGGGACCCTTCGGGCTACTGGAACCGGCTGAAGGCGCGCCGGCCGTCGCGCCGGCGGATGTCGACGTGGCTATCGTGCCGGGCGTGGCGTTCGATGGCGCGTGCCGTCGTGTCGGGCACGGGGGCGGCTACTACGACCGGCTGCTCGGAGCGATGACCCACGCGGTGACGGTGGGGCTCGCCTTCGACGAGCAGGTGTTCTCGGAGGTGCCGTCTGAGCCCCACGACATGTGTGTCGACGTGCTCGTCACGCCCACGCGGACGTTCAGACGTGCCCGCCCCTAGCTGAACTGGTCGAGGGTCACGAAGAGGTAGCCCTGCTCCTTGAGTTCCTCGATGAGGCGGGGCAGCATCTCGATGGTCTGGCTGCGGTTCCCGCCGCCGTCGTGCAGCAGCACGACCGATCCCGGTCCGATGTCTGCGAGCAGCTTCTCGAGCATCGGCTCGACCCCCGGCCGGCGCCAGTCCTGAGGATCGACGTCCCACATCACGAGGTCCATGCCCGCACGCTTCGCTTCACGCAGCACGCTCGTGTTCATCCCGCCGCCCGGAGGCCTGAACCACACCGGCGCGGCACCCGTGACCGCCTCAAGCGTCTGGCTACCGGTCGCGATCTGCTCCCGGGTGACCTCGGCGCTCTGGCGGCTCAGGATCGTATGGTCCTGCGTATGGTTGCCGATGAGGTGGCCTTCGTCGGCCACCCGGCGTGCGATATCCGGGTAGCGCTCGGCAAGGTAGCCGACCATGAAGAAGTTCGCGGTGACATCCGCCTCCGCGAGGATGTCAAGGACCTGCTCAGTTTGCGTGGGCCACGGACCGTCGTCGAAGGTCAGCGCCACGACCTTGCTCGAAGGATCGGGAACCCAGCGGCGGACGACCATCGGCTCGGCAGGCTCGAGCACGCGGGTGGAGACGACCTTGGCGGAGATCGCACCGACCGTGTCCTGACGGACGCCCACGGCGCCCGGGCTCTCGAGCGAAACGAGCGGCCCCTTGCCGACCCGCTCGAGTTCGATAGGTATGGGAACCTCGACGAGCTCTGTTGCCTCGATGCGGTCGCCTCCACGCCGGGCCGAGATCCGGTCACCGTCGCGCAAGCGCTCGGAAGCCAGCACGGCCTTGCCGTTCACGAAGTACACGGCCGGTCCGCCGGCGCCCTCCTCGAGCACCTCGCCGGTCACGTCCAGAAGGTCGCCGGAGAGTGGCGCGAGGATGGCCTCGTCGGCAAGATCGGCGACAGTCGCACCCATCGCGATCGGATACGACTCGCCCGCTACCGTGACTTCGGCCTGGTAGGAGGGCATCGCAACGGCAACGAGAGCCGCGGCCACCAGCGCGGCCACGGACATGTAGAGGCGCGAAGGGGCGACCTCGCTCCTCGGTGGTGTGACGATATAGGACCCCATCTCGCCCCGCTTACTGCGATATTCGTGCCACGCGCGCACCCGTGAGCTCGAGCAGATGCGCGAGGCGGATCCCTACCATCGATGACGGCGTCCCCGCGGCCGGATACACGGTCTCGTACCGGCCGAGCGAGTCGTCAGCGAGCAGCATCAGGCCGCGCGGAAGGTCGAAGGGAGACACCCCGCCGATCGCGTACCCGGTCGCCGCGCGGACGGTGTCCGCATCGGCGAAGCGTGCGTCGGCTGCACCCGCCAGCTCTGCGATGGCCTGCGTGTCCCCACGGCGATCTCCCGCGAC
>JAHYJI010000065.1 GCA_019429145.1 Coriobacteriia bacterium
AGGGGCTTGTGCCGGACCGTCGAGTTAGTGAGAACGATCGTTCCCAGTAACTCGACGCACGTGCCAACCACCTCCCGTGACCCCCTCGCCTCATACGGCGCGGAACACCCGATCGGGGGACTCACATGGCCAGACCACCGTATCCCGGCAAACTTCACTACTTCATCGGCAGTAGAACCCGGGCGCGTGTCATCGAGCGCCTCTTCTCGGGCTCACAGCCCGAGACGTACCTGCGCGAGCTCGGTCGCCACACGCGATCGGGTCTCGGGGCGCTACACCGCGAAGTGACCGAACTGAAGCGCATGGGCTTGGTGAGCGTGCACGCGAGGGGAGGGGCGCGCTACTTCGTGCCCGACACCACGCATCCGCTGTACGAGCCGCTCCGTGCGCTGGTCGAGGCCTGCGAGACCCAGGATCGCAGCGATCGCACCCGGCTACGCCCGGGGCTCCGACAGGGGTCGCATCGCCAGAGGGGCAGTGGGTAACGCCCGGGGGCGTTGGCTGTGGTCGAAACGGCGACCGTTCGGAGCCGCTAAACGGCACCAACAAGCCGTTCGTCGCCCAATCCGTGACATTCGTCAGCATTTCGAACATTTCTCGGAAAAGTGCTTGCGCGCCCCCGAGAGGTCGGATAGAGTCTGTCTTGTCCCGAGAGGTTGAACCGGGCGAGCCGCCAAAAGTAGCGTACCAGTAGCTGCCGGCGGAGCTTCAGAAGGGTTGGCCACGCGCGAGTGGGGTCGGTCCGGTCGGAGTTCCAAGGGTGTGAAACGGGAAGCTACGGAGTAGCGGGTCTCGCAGGGGGAGATTTCTCGGGACACTTTTGTGTCCGGGGACCCTACAGCTCGCTCACCACTTGTGCCACGGCAGCATCCAGATCGGCGTAGGCGTACTCGAATCCGGTCTGCCCGAGGGCGCGAGGCTCGGCGCGCTGGCTGTAGAGCATGTAGGGCGCGACCTCACCGAGAACCACCCTGAGCGCCAGCCCGGGAACGGGGAGCCACGAGGGTCGGCGCAGTGCCCGGCCGAGAGCCGCTGTCAGATCGCGCATCCGTACGGGCTCGGGTGCGCACGCGTTCACCGGGCCGGACACCTCAGCGGATTCGATCGCGTGACGGTAGACCGCTGCGATGTCGTGGATGTGTATCCAGGTCGTCCACTGTCGTCCGCTGCCCACCGGCCCCCCGACAAAGAGCTTCATCGGGAGCGCAAGGCGGGGGACGAGTCCCTCTGTGCCCAGCACGAGTCCGGTGCGGACGCACACGACCCGGGTGCCGGTGATCCGCTCGGCCTCGCGTGCAGCGGCCTCCCATTCGCATGCGAGTGTCGCGAGCCAGTCAGCGCCGGGATCGGAATCCTCATCGAGGACCTCCTCGCTGCGGTCGCCGTAGATGCCCACGCCCGACGCGCTCACGAGCACGCGCGAGCGATCGGGATGCGTCGTCGCGGCGTCGGCGAGAGCGCGCACGATGGCGCGATTCGTGCCCACGCGGCTCTCGCGCAGCGCGTGCTTGACGGTGGAGTTCCACCGGCTTGCGATGGGGTGGCCCGACAGGTTGACCACCGCATCGGCTGCGCCCACCTGCTCGGTCCACCCGCTTTCGGGCGCGCGGTGGTCGAAGCGGACCTCCGCGAGCGCGTCGGGATCGAACCCGAGCTCGCGTACCCTTCCCGGTCGCCGTGAGAGCCACACGACATCGTGACCTGCTTCGATGAGCTGTCGCGTGAGCTCTCTGCCGACAAAGCCGGTTCCCCCGGCGATGGCGATACGCATTGGCTGTCCTCCGGTCCTCGTGGTGCCCCTGTCACCTCATGCTACCCGAACCCGGTCTGGCGGCAGGTCCGGTGTCCTCGGGTATAGACTCTCAGATGCCGGTCATCGGCATCGGGCGAGAGAGCTGGACACGCACAGGTTCGCGTTCGCCGACAGGAGATCCGATGAGGCGACACCCGTATTGGGTCCCGATGATCACCGTGCTCATCGCAGGCGCGGCACTTGCCGGTTGCGCCTTGCCCCGCGCCGACGAGCCCGTGGTCGCCGAGCCGGAGGACGTGACGGCCCAACCGTCCGAGCCCGCTGTTCCCGCGGTGCCACCCGAGATCGACACCGAGACCGTCTCGGTCGAACTCGGCGAGGAGGCGACGGCCGGCCCGTGGATGCTGCTCGTGCGCGAAGCTGAGTTCGAGGACTCCTTCGGCGACCTGTCGGCATCAAACGGCGGCACGCTGCTCAAGCTCGAGATGCGGCTCGCGAACTCCTCGGCAGACGACCTCATGGTGACCCCGACCGACTTCACGCTCTCCGACGGCACGACATCCGCACTCCCGATGACCGGCGTGCCTGAGTTGACGCCGGAGCGCGCCGTTCCAGCGGGCGGCTCGGCGGAGCTCACTGCGGTCTTCTCCATCTCGCCGGCGCAGGCGGAGGCCCCGCTCGATCTCGTGTTTCAGCCGGCCGAGGGCGGTGCTGTGAGCATCGCGGTGGACATCCGCTAGATCGACACACTCACATGAGAGGAGCCCGGTGAGGGCGCGCGCATCCGCGTACATCGACCGCGAGCCGCACGCAGTGTTCGAGCGGCTCGCAGACTTCGCCAGCCACGCATCGTGGCGGCCCGAGGTGCTCTCCACGCAGGTCATCGGAGAGGTCGCACGCGGCTCCGAGGTCATCCAGGGTGTCTCCCTGCAGGGGAGGACCGCCGCCCTCGAACTCGTGATCACCGAGTTCGACCCGCCGGAGCGGATCTCGTTTCGGACGAAGACCGCGAACCCCCGCGCCCGGGGCGGCTTCCGGCTCGAGCGGGAAGGCAGCGGCACCCGCGTGAACATCTCCGCCACCATCGAGTTGGAGGGTGCCGCCTCGCTTGCCGAGGAACGCATCCGCGGGGCCGCCGAGCTCAACGCGCGGGAGAGCCTGGCGCGCCTGAAGGCCCAGCTCGAGAGTGGTCGCTGAGGGTGCGTGGGAGTAGAATCCCGGGGAGCGCCCGCTGAGGAGGGAAACAGATGCGTAGCCCGTTCGCAGGATTCGCGGACCCGCTGCGCCGACCGCGGTATCTCGTGTGGTCGGGTGTCGGCGTGATCGTTCTCCTGACCGTGATGATGGCGTCGCTCGCGGGCACCTCCACGCGCTGGTTCTGTAACGAGGTCTGTCACGTAGTGCACTACGACAACGCGCGGCAGTACGAGGCCTCCACTCACTCGCGGATCTCCTGCCTTGCGTGCCACATCCCGGTGAACCTCGACGGCCTGCGGTTCACTGCCGAGAAGGCCGAGAAGCTGCCGGATGTCTGGCACGTGCTGAGTGACTCGTTCCACCTGCCGATGAACGAGGCCTCGCGCATCGCGCTCACGATGCCCGAGGGGCAGTGCACCCAGTGTCACAACCTCGCGACCCGCGAACCGACTCCCGCCGACGGGATCGTCATCGACCACACTGTGCACTCGGAGGCCGATATCCCCTGCGCCATCTGCCACAACCGCGTGGCGCACCCCGAGATCTTCGACCTCACGCTCCCCGGCAACGAGAAGCACGAGGACTTCATGACGATGACCGCGTGCTTCCGCTGCCACACGCTCACCGACTCCTCGCCGGGCGAGTTCGCGGCCCCCGGTGCGTGCAGTGCGTGCCACACGCCCGGGTTCGAGCTGATGCCGGGCAGCCACCGGGAGGACGGCTTCTACGCCGAGTACGGTGACTCGTCCGGTCACGCCCGCATGGCTGCTGCCGAGGAGAGCAAGACCGCTGCTGCCGGGGAGTTCTGGGCCGAGGCGGGGCCGAAGATCCGCGAGAAGCGGCCGATGCTGCTCTCGCGCATCCTGCAGATACCGCACGGAGAGCTCACCGACCTGCCGCCTGCAGGCGTTGTGAACGAGTGCTCGACGTGTCACCTGATGTCTGTCTTCTGCGAGGGCTGTCATGGCGTGGAGATGCCGCATCCCGCGAGCTTCACGGCCGAGCACGCGGCACTCGGCGATGCCGATCCGGAGATGTGCGCGAGGTGCCACAACAAGACCGGTGACGCGGCGCTCAACGACACCGCGTGCGACCAGTGCCACCACCCCGCCGGCGATCCGCGCGTCGCGTGGATCAGCGAGCACGATGAGGCTGCCCGGGCCACCGACGACATCAGGACCGACTGCTACCGGTGTCACGAGGAGCTGTTCTGCTCCGTGTGCCACGTGCGCGGCGAGAAGGCGACGCGGTACTGAGACTGGCGCGCCCGGGACGTGTGTCTTACAATCGGTTAGGAAAGTAAGACATTCATGCAGCGTGTGAGTTCCCGGGAGGCGAGCCGAGATGCGCGTGACCGTGTCGTCGAAGGGGCAGATCGTGCTACCGGCGGATATTCGTCGCAAGTACTGTTTGAGCGCGGGCACTCGACTGCAGCTGGTGGATCTTGGCGGTCAGATTTCACTCGTGCCGGCGATGGATGATGCCGTGCTGGAGTCCTTCGGGATGCTCGAGGACGGGCCCTCCACCGCTGACCTTGAGCGTGCTCGTCGGGAGGACCGTCGCCGCGAGGACCGCACCCGCCAGAAAGACGCCGGGCGGTGAGCGCGGGAGCCGCAGTCGTGCTTGATGCGTGGGCGGTGATAGCGTACCTGCGGGGCGAGGCGGCGGGCGAGGTTGTTCGGGACCTTCTGGCCGGGGCCCGGGAGGCAGGCGCCGCTCTCCCGCTCTCGGTGGTCAACTGGGGTGAGGTCGTCTACGTCACGATGCGAGCGCGGGGCCGCGAGGAAGCGGTGCGCGTCGTGGCTGCGCTCGATGGTCTGCCGGTGGCGGTGGTGGATGCCGATCGTGATCTGACGTCGCGTGCTGCCGTGCTCAAGGCAGAGCACCGTCTGTCCTACGCCGACGCGTTTGCTGCGGCCCTGGCGCTCGCACTCGATCTCCCGCTGCTGACAGGTGACCCGGAGTTCCGCGCGCTCGAACCGGAGCTGAAGCTGCACTGGATCGGAGAGTAGGCGAGAAGCGGGCAGCCCGAGGGCGGATGCGGAGGGGTGACCGCGCTGTCGAGTTAGTGAGAACGATCGTTCCCATTAACTCGACGGTCCGGGAAGAACCCTCGGAGTGGCTCGGATAGCGCGCAGCGCGTGGCGTCACCGCGTCACCGCGTCACCGCGTCCCCGCGCCTCCTACGGCAGCGGCGAGACCGGCTCCTCGGCCGCGGTGATCGTCGGGATCTCCTCCTCAGGCACCGGCCGGTGACCGATCTCCCGGTCGATGCTTCGCGCCTCGCCGAGCGAGAGCAGCGCGATGGCCGAGGCGAAGAGCGCGCCAGCGATCATGGTGCCCTGCACGCCCAGCACGCCCGCCACAGCAGGCGCGATCGCAAGCGGCAGCAGCTCCCCGAAGCGCCGGTGCGTCTCGGCGGTGCCGATGACCCGGCCCACGGACTCGGGTGGTGAGTCGCGGTGGATGAGCGTGCGCAGCAGCGGCTCGAGCAGGCCGATCACCGAGCCCCACGCCAGCGCGCCGAGGTAGACGACGCGCATGTCGGCGGTCCCCACGTAGATGATCGACCCGAACCCGCTGAGCGCCACCGTATACGCGAGCCCGCGTGCCGAGATCACGCTCGTCCTCAGGCGGGGAAGCATCGCGGCGCCGATCAGCATGCCCGTCCCGAACACCATGTTCACCCAGCCGAGCGTCTCGATGTCAGCGAGCACCACGTCGCGGAAGAAGAGCGGTTCGAGCACCCCGAACGCGCCGAAGCTCAGCCACACCACGGTGCCCGCGAGCACGTAGTAGCGCAGCGCGCGGATGCGGTAGGCGGTGCGCATGCCGTCGATCAGTTCGGCCACGGCGCGACTCCGCTCCCCGACCGGTCGGGGAGCGGGCGCCCGCACCAGATGCGCGCGCCACACGATGATGGCAGCGGCCAGCGACGTGACTGCGTCGATGATGAAGACCCAGTCCACGTTCGCGTAGCGGACGATGAGCGCGCCGATCGCCGGTCCGATCACAAAGGAGAGCGATCCGGCACCGTCGAGCATCGAGTTCACCCGTTTGAGTTCCTCGGGCCGCTCGGTGAGGTAGGGGGCGAAGGTCGCGCCGGCCGTCATGACCGGGGCTCCCACCAGCGCCCACACCGTGCCCACCGCGATCAGCGCCGGCATCGTGTCGGCCCAGATGAAGGCGAGCGCGGCGGGCACGAAGATCACCTCGGCCACCGCGAGTACCACGCGCGGCCCGTAGCGGTCGATGAGCACGCCGGAGGCAGCGCTTCCGATCAGGAGTGCCACCGACAGCGCGAACATGAGCACGGCGAGATCGCCGGCCGTTGCGTCAAGGTCGAAGGCCGCCTTGCCCCAGACACCGACAAAGAACGCCGCCTCGCTGCCGACACGCGACAGGAACCGGGCGGCGACTACTCTGAACAGGTCGATCCGTCTCATGAACGCCACTCTCGAACGGGTGCCACCACGGGATGATATGCGTTTCGGCGGGCCGAAGATACAGAAACTGGATTACTCCTGCGGTCCCAGGAGAGCCCCGTGCTCGTTGACACCGGATTATCCCTGCTCATAGACTGTATGAGATGTGCCGCGAACACATGTGCGGCGAACGCGGGCCGCAGTGGGGGCGCGGTCTTGGCATGCCTGGCTTCCCCCAAGGTGCGTGTTGATGCAGCGTACGGCGCACAAGGCCGGTCTTCGACGCACGTCATGGCTCATCGCCGTGGCGGTTGTAGCGACGGCGTTGGCATGGGCGGTCGCACTCAGCATCCAGGCACAGGGGATCCCCGTCGTCGACATGACCGGTGAGGTCACGAGGGATTCGTGCAGCCCCTGTCACATGCGTCTGGACGAGGCGGACACTCCGGGACTCATCTACAGCCACGGCACGCACATCCTGGTCGCGTGCTCCTCGTGTCATCCGACCATGCCCCACGAAGGCGGGCAGACCGCCCGTCCCGGGATGGCCGGATGCTTCGCGTGCCACGGCGTTCCGCACTCGGCAGGTCCGGTTCTCGGCTCGGGGGAGTGCGAGACGTGCCACACGCCCGCGTTCGACCTGCGGCCCGCCTCGCACGTGGATGATTGGGCCGAGGAGCCGCACGCACGCGGGGTCGAGGCCGACGGGACCAACAGCTGCATGCTCTGTCACGTCGCTCCGATCGACTGCGATGCGTGCCACGTCGAGCAGGCGGTCGAGGTGGGGCCCATGCCGCCGCTCTACATCGCGTCGGTGCCCGTGCGGTCCGAGCGGCCCGAGTGGAAGATCTCCCTCGGCGGGCCTGTCACGCCGAGCCAGTGCATCTTCTGTCACTACGACTTCGACGACTTCGAGCCGGGTCGAATCATCTTCTACCACGAGGACCATCTCTCCCGCGGCTTTGGGTGCGCGGGCTGCCACCCGGTCTTCCCGCACACGCCGGAGGGCACCATCTACAACACCATGGCCGACTGCTACCGGTGCCACAGCCTCGAGCACGCCGGGCAGGGTCTGGTTGCGACCGAGGAGTGCCTCGACTGCCATCCGCCCTCCTTTGAGCTGGTGCCGGAGAATCACACGCCCGAGTTCACCGCGCGCGAGCATGCGGGCATGGTCGAGGAGGACGAGACGTACTGCACGCTCTGCCACAAGTCCCCGTTCTGCCAGGAGTGCCACCGGGCGCAGCGCGTGATGGCCGACGGTTCGGAGGCGCGGTTCGTGATCCCGGAGGACCACCAGGAGGCAGTCTGGCTCTCGCAGCACGGGCCGAAGTTCCTCGACGCCACGGGCACCTGCTGGGCGTGTCACGACTCGCCGTCGTGCGAACGCTGCCACCAGACGCCGATGCCCCACCCGCCGGGGTGGTTCGAGGAGCATGGCCTGTCGGAGTTCAGCAAGCGCGACGACAGCGACTGCGATGTCTGCCACACCGACCGGCAATGGTGCCAGGACTGTCACCACGACCAGGTGCGCCGTGTCGACCTGGTCGAGGAGAACTGCGTGCCGTGTCACGAGGAGATGGCGACCTTCCCGCGCACGCAGCTGCGCGACCGCAAGCTCGCCCCTCACTCGGTCCACTTCGAGGTCGCCGAGGTCAAGGGCCGTCCGTACCGCTGCTACGAGTGTCATGTGACGTGGGGGACGGGCAACGGGACGGGTACCGGGGCCGACCACATCGGGTCGCCGGTGGAGATCGGGCACGACCTTCGCTTGTGCTACGACTGCCACGGCGGGTTGGACTTCCGGAGCGAACAGATCGCGCCGTGGCCGGGAGCGCAGCTGTGTGGTCGGTGCCATCCGGAGGGACCTGTCTCCGACCTCGATCGGCCGGCGGCCCAGCTCCAGTAGGGGTTTGACAGCCGAGGCCAGGCGCACTACTGTCGCATTCGTCGGCTGGGGGGCCAGTACTCCCGGCCGATCGCGTGTAACCGGACGTGTTCTGGACTGATCTAGGAGACGACACGCATGCAGGTTGGCACTGAATCATCCGTTGCGGCCGCGCCGCGCCGCCAGCCGTTCGACCAGGCACTTGCCTTCATCAGCGCGGTGCTTCTCATCGCGGTTCTGGGCGCAGCCGCGTTTCTCGTGTACTCGGTGGTCCAGGGCCGGGCCATCGAGCAGGGCGCCACGCCGCGAGCCCGTCTCATCAGTGACCTGCACGCCCAGATCGACGAGTCTCCTAACGATGCGGCGCTGAGGGTGCGTCTCGGCGAGGTCTACGCCGCGGCCGGCCAACACCGTGAAGCCGTGCGCGAACTCAACGTCGCGCTCGAGCTCAACCCGGACCACACCGGCGCGTACCTCGTACTCGGGATGGTCGCGCTCATGCAGAAGGACTACGACTCGGCGGACACGTACTTCAACAAGATCCTCGAGCTGACCGAGGGTTCGGAGTTCAAGAACCTGCAGCTCAACCGTGAGCTTGCGTTCTACTACCTCGGCGAGTCAGCGCTCGACACCTCGCGCTACGAGGACGCGGTGGGGTACTTCAAGGCTGTTATCCGCATGAACCGCGGCTCGGCAGACGCCTACTTCGGGCTCGGGCTGGCGTTCAAGGGCATCGAGGACTACCTGGCTGCGCTGGACAACTTCGAGATCGCGCTCGCTTTCGATCCGACCTTCGCGCAGGCCCACTACGAGATGGGCCAGGTCTATCTCGCCGAGGAGGACCGCATCAACGCTGCCGTACACTTCGCCCAAGCGGCCCTGCTCGCTCCCGACAGTGACCTCCCCGCAGAGGCACTTGCCTCGCTCGGCACGGTCGAGGAGTGGGAGGCCAAGGCGCGCGAAGCGCTCGCCGCGGACGACCTCGATGCCGCGCTCGAGGCTGCGCTCATCACGCGCGGGCTCGTGCCGGATGACCCCGCCTACCTCATTCTCCACGGTGAGGTGCTCGAAGCGATGGGGGAGCGCGACGTCGCGCTCGACGTGTATGCTGAGGCACTGACGCTGGCGCCCGATGATCCGACGATCAAAGCCGCGCTCTCACGACTTGAGAACGAGTGACCCCGACCACCGGCGAAGGCGAGGTACCGGCGTGACGAAGCGCCGCAAGCGGCTCATCGCGATCATCCTGATTCTGCTGCTGCTCCTGATCCTCCTCGCGGCGACCATCATCAACTACCGGGCCACCCGGCAGCTCGCGCTTCCGTTCATCAGGGTCTCTACCTCCGAGATCACACCCCCGCAGTATCTGTACTCCTTCAGCGGCGAGGAAGGCGATCGTCTTCATCGTCCGATGGGCGTGCTGGAGCATGGAGGCTCGGTCTACGTGCCGGACTCCCGTAACAGCAAGGTCTACGTCTTCGATGTCGACGGAGATCTCCAGTACACCTTCGGCGAGGATGTCCTCGTCACCCCGCTCTACGTAGCACGGAACCCCGCCGACGGGTACTTCTACGTCTCGGACCGGCGCACGCGCTCGATTCAGATGTTCCAGTTCGACGGCACGCATGTGGGCGAGTTCGACCCCAATCTGCCCGAGGACCAGCTGCCCACCTTCGAGACCGGCGGCGTGCAGTGGGTGCCGCTTGCGATCGCGTTCGACGCCGATGGCACGATGTACGTGACCGACCTGCTCAAGGGCCACCGCGTGCTGGCCTTCGATCCCGACGGCACGTTCCTGTGGTCGTCCGGGACCACCGGTATCGCCGAGAGCGCCACCACTAACCCGGGCTACTTCCAGTTCCCCAACGGCATCAAGGCGCACGAGGGTGAGGTCTGGGTCGCGGACAGCAACAACCGCCGCATCAAGATCCTCACCGCTGAGGGCGCTCCGATCCGCATCATCCCCACACAGGGTCTGCCCCGCGGGTTCGACTTCGTCACTCTCGCCAGTACCGAGGACACACCCACCACCTTCGCGACCGTCGCCGACACGCTCTCTCACGATGTGACCTTCTGGACTGAAGACGGGGAGCGCCAGATCACCTTTGGCCAGCGCGGCATCCTGGAGGGCGAGTTCGCCTACCCCAACGACGTCTCGGTGGGGCAGCGCAACCGCATCTTCATCACCGACAGCGCCAACGGGCGCGTGCAGGTCTGGGGGTGGCCCGAGGAGATCGCGCCCGTCCCGGCCATCTCGGTGCCCCCGTACTGGATGTGGTGCCTGGCACCGCTCGCGCTCCTACCGCTGCTTGCGTTGCTGCGCCGCAAGCGCTTCTTCGCCACCGACGACTTCATCGACGTCATGATCGAGGCCGAGGACGTCGACCAGATGGCTCATGGCAAGGGTCGCAAGTTCTGGATCGTCATGCCGCCGACCTGGGAGCGTTTCAAGGACGTCAAGATCGGCGATGTTGAGTTCCAGTACCTGCTGCACGAGCACGAGCACTCCGATTCGGACACGCGTGACATCATGGAGCGCCTTGAGATCGAGTACGAGACCGCTGCCGTTCTCCAGGTCGCGACACGTGCCAAGGTGTTCTGCACGCAGGACAGTCAGCTGCGCCGCTACGCGAAGGCACTCGAGATCGACGTCGTGGACAACGAGGAGTACCTCGAGCGGTTTGGCAAGAGGGACAAGCGCACGCAGTGATCGCGAGATAACTCGCTGACCCCCCTTGTAGAATCGTCACGAGATGGGTACACTACCCTCTGTAACAATAGTTACATTGCTGCAGCTTAACGGGGCTTTAGCTGCAGGTGACGAGGCCCGGGCAC
>JAHYJI010000003.1 GCA_019429145.1 Coriobacteriia bacterium
TCGAGATCCATGCGCCGTCGAGCTCGCGCGCGTCACGGGTCAAGCCGGCCGCCCTCAGCGATGCGCGGATGCGCTCGACCAGCTCGCCTGCGGCCTTCTCGGTAAACGTGATCGTCAGTAGCTCGTTGACGGCCGCCGGCGCCCACTCTTCGTCGACGCCGGGAATCACCGCCCTCACGAACCGCTCGGTGAGCGCCCGGGTCTTGCCGGTTCCCGCCCCGGCGCTGATAAGGACGGGCCCGGCCAGCGTGCTTGCTGCTCGTTCCTGCCCTTCGTTGAGCGGAAATGTCATCGGGGATGCGCCTCCTCGCACGCCGCGCATGCAGGGCACGTGGCGCAGGCGTCGCAGCCACCGGCGACCGGCGCGATCGCGCCCGAACGAATGCCCTCAGCCGCAGCGCGAACCCGGTCGGCGGCTGTTGAGAGGATCGAGGCCAGGGCCTGCGCGTCCACCGCGTCGACGCTCGATCCGCACTCCAGCAGGGAGAGACGATCCTCCCGCCAGAAGCCACGCGCGGTACGCGATCGTAACGACCGGTAGATCGCACCGTGCGGTTCACCGGCGAACAGGGTAGCCGCTGTCAACAGGTAGACGGGCAGCTGGATGACGCCGCTGCCGGCGAACGAAGCGTGTCCGGATACGCTTGCTGCCGACTTGTAGTCCGTGACCACCAGGCCGCCGTGGCCCGAGTCGATCCGGTCGATCCTCCCCTTCAGGGCGACCCCGGCCAGCTCGAAGGGCCGCCCTTCCTCGCGTCCGAAGGCGAGTTCGTGCTGGATAGGGGTGTACCCGGGGAGCAGAGATGCATCGTCCTCCACGACTCCTGCGACCCACCGTCTCACGCGCGCCGCCGCAAGCTCCTCAGCAAGACCTCTGGTGTCGGGCGCTTTTTCGAGGACCGCGTCGACGGCCTCATCCGCCACGCGCAACGCCTCCGGCAGGTCCTCTGGAAGGACCCGCCTCGAAGCGCCCGTCCCCGACCACCGCTCGTAGAAGAGGGCGAGCGCTTCGTGTGCCGCACTCCCCGCCTCGCGTGCTTCGAAGGCGACATCGATCTCCCGGGGCCTGACCGCGCTCTCGACGAACCACCGGTAGGGACAGATCGTATACCGCTCCAGCTCGGACACCGAGAACTCGTCCCGTGCCCTGATGGCGGCGAGTACGTCATCGGAGGCAAGAACGCCTCTGGAGGGCCGGAACGGGCGGTGTCGTCCCGAGGCTCGCTCCTGCCTCCGGCCGGGCGAGTAGCTGACCGAACTCTCGGCAAGCGTGCTGAGCGGTCGGCAGACACACGGGAGGCCCTCGGGGTGGCCTTCATCGTCCTGACCGGCGCCTGGATCGCGGTACAGATCGAGCACCTCGTCCCAGAACACGGAGGGCCGAAGTGCCTGGCCGGTCACGTCCGTGGCCTGCCGCAGCAATACCAGGCGCTTCCTGGGCCGCGTGACCGCCGTGTAGAAGAGGAGCCGCTCGGAGCCGCGTCCGTCGGCTCCTGCAGAGACACCGAGGCGTTCGATGAACTCCTCGGCGACCGAATGCGGGCGCTCCGGCGAGAACTCCGTCGCGTTGAGCCCGCCGAGTATCACCGCGTCGAACCGGCGCGAGCGCACCCGGTGCACCTCGGTAACGAGTACCGCGTCATCTCGCCCCGAGCCGCCGGGCGAGACGGTGGTCCGGCACAGAGCCTCTCGTGCTTCGCCCTCTCCTACCGCCTGCGAGATACCTCCTGCCAGGGCAGCCAACGTTCTCAGGGCTTCCCGGTGTACGGCGCAGTCCATCCTCCCGGCAGCGCCTGCCAGTCCGCGGCGAGCCTCTGCCGCCATCAAGAGCGCGTCGACGAGGTGTTGCCATTTATTGACATTCTGTCGACTCAAGCCCTCTGCGCACACGCTGCGAGCCCTCCCGATCGCCACGGCGGTGGCCGGCACTCGAGTCGCCGCATCCTGCAGCAGCCGTGGCCCGGAAACGCGATGTCGTCTCCACATCACATCGAGTTGCTCCACGTCGGCAGGCGCCGCTCCGGAATACGGTGAGTGGAGGAACGCCAGCATCCGTTCTCGCGATGCGTCCCGTCCCGAGGACGTGTCCAGAAGGCCGAGAAGCGCCCTGCCCATCGCAGTGGAGGCCAGGGGCACCGCCACGTCGACGCTCACGGCTACTCCCGCCTGTGCCGCTGCAGCCTCGATCGCAGCGGTGCGAGAGGCGGCGTTGCGGAAGACGATGGCGATGCGGGAGGGCTCGACCCCATCCGCGACCATCTCGGCGGCGAGGTCGACGGCGAGTACGGCCTCGGCCTGCTCCCCTGCCGCCTCGGCGAAGACAACCGCTCCGCACGGCGTGATCGGCTCTGAAGGTCGATAGAGATCGTGTTCCAGCCGACCAAGCTCCTCCGTCGAGGGCGGTGTTTGCACGTGAACGTGCTCGCCGAGGGCGGCGAGGCGTCGCACGAGCGGCGTCAGCGCCTCCGTTGCCGGCACGTCCTCCTCCCACGGGAGTGCAACCCTAACGTCTGCTACCGCGGCCAGGCCTGACACGAAGGACTCCTGGGCCGGTGAGAGGTCCGTGAACCTATTGACCGCTATCGGGCCCTCGTGCAACGGGGGGTCCGTCCCGAGCAGCGTCGCGGCTCGGCCCGGTTCGATCAGCCCCTGCGCGCGCGCGAGATCGTCGTAGCGACGGAGGACCGCGACCAGCTCCGTGTCCTCCGCACTCAGCGGCCGGGGGTCGGTGGGGCCGGCAAGACGCTCGGCGACCGAAGCAAGCGCACGAACGAAGCCCGGCCGTTTCGCCGAAGAGGCGATGGTGGAAAGTGGCGCCTCGGCACATGCTCGCACCATGAGGGCCTCTCGGAGCCCCCTGTCGATGAGGCGACGCCCGTCACCGTAGAGCGACCACAGCTCTGAGATCCACTCGTCGAGGACGATCGTGCGCACGCCGCTGATCTGCCGAATGGCGAACTCGTCGGCTGCCCTGCGCGCATCCGGCCTCGTTGGCACGAGAACGACGGCGTTCGTTCCCGTGCGTGCTGCGTCGAGCACCGGTTCGTACAGCAGCCCCGACTTGCCCGCGTTCGGGCGCCCTGTCACGAGGGTGAGCGTCATCAGGTTCTCCCCTTTCGAGGAGAGAGCGTCTCACCCGCATCTGACACGATCAGTGTGCGGCCTGCGCGCGCGTGTACCGCTGGACCCCCTCGCGAATCTCGCGAACCTTGCGCCAGGCGACTTCCTCATCGCGACCGAGATAGTGCTCGACACGATCGCCGAGATTCTCCGCGGCGCGCTCGGCACTATCCGCGACGTTTCGCGCGACCTCGGCAGCATGTCGTGCCTCGGCTGCGATCCTGCGCCGGGTCTTCGCTCCGCTTGAAGGAGCAAAAAGGATCCCGAAGATCACTCCTGCGGCCAGGCCAACGAGCGTACCCACGACGAACCACGCCATCTTGTCCCTCATCACGCCTCCTCGGTGGAGATCGCGGGTGCCTCGCCTTCGGTGAGGAGTCTGAAGATGCGTTCGAGCTCCTCCTCGCCGTGGAACTCTATCTCTATCTTGCCCTTCTGCTGGGTCTGCTTGACCCGGACACCCGTGCCGAGAATGCGTCTCAGCTTCCGCGCGACTATCTTGAACGACTTCGGCGTCTGGGGACGAGGCGCCCGTTCCGCCTGCCCGGCCGCGAACAATCGCGCCATGTTCTCGGTATCGCGAACCGACAACCCCTCTGCAACGACCTTCTCCGCGAGCCTGACCCGCATCGCCTCGTCGGGCACAGAGAGGATCGTGCGAGCGTGGCCCGCGGACAGGGCTCCTTGGTACACGAGTCCCTGCACTTCTTCGGGCAGGTCGAGCAGGCGCAGCGCGTTGGTGACCGCAGAACGGGACTTCGACACCTTGTCTGCGAGCTCGGCCTGGGTCATCTGGTGATCCGAGAGCAGGCGCCTGAAGCCGCGCGCCTCCTCGATCGGGTTGAGGTCTTCCCGTTGCAGATTCTCTATGAGCGCAAGCTCGAGTGACTCGGTCTCGCCGATGTTGAGCACTCTGACCGGCACCCGCTCCAGGCCCGCCATACGGGCCGCCCTCCACCGCCGTTCACCTGCGATGATCTGATAGCCATCGCTGTAGGGACGCACGATGATCGCCTGCAGAACGCCGACCTTGCGCACGGAATCGGCGAGCTCGGCTACGGCGCCATCGTCGATGTCGGTCCTCGGCTGCTTGGGGTTCGGGGCGATCTGATCGACCGCGACCTCCCTGACCTCCTCGTCGCCCTCCTCGATGGTGTTGGGTATGAGCGCCGACAGGCCCCGTCCCAGTCCCCTCTTAGACACGATCGATCACTTCCTTCGCTAGTGCCCGGTAGGCTTGGGCACCCTTGCCGTTAGGGTCGTAGAGCGTCACTGGTTGCCCGAAGCTCGGGGCCTCGGAGAGACGCACCGAGCGCGGGATGAGGGTGTCGAACACCTTGCCGTTGAAGAACTCGCGCACCTCATCGACGACCTGCTGCGAGAGCCGTGTCCTCACATCGAACATCGTCATGACCACGCCGAACACCTCGAGTGCCGGATTGAGGTGGGCACGAACCAGGCGCACGCTGTCAAGCAATTTGGAAAGTCCTTCCAGCGCGTAGTACTCGCACTGTATCGGGATGATCAGACCCTCAGCTGCGGTGAGTGCGTTCACCGTCAGCAACCCGAGCGAGGGCGGGCAGTCGATGATGATGTACTCGAAGTCGGCAAGAACCGGTGCCAGAATCGTCTTCAGGCGGTTTTCCCGGCTCATTGCAGAGACCAGCTCGATCTCGGCGCCGGCGAGTTGGATCGTCGCGGGAACTGCGAACACGTGTTCGACTTCAACCGGCTCGATCAGAGAGGCGAGCTCGGACTCGCCGAGAAGCGCATCGTAGATACACTCGCTGCGCTGGTTCCGGTTCAGCCCGAAGCCCGAAGTCGCATTGCCCTGCGGGTCCAGGTCGACGAGAAGCACCTTGCGACCAAGCTCTCCGAGGCAGGCGCTGAGATTCACAGCTGTAGTGCTCTTGCCGACGCCGCCCTTCTGGTTGACCACGGCAAGGACTCGACCTCTCCTGGCCGGAGACTGGTCCTGGCGAACGATCCCGTCACTCTCGGACACAAGCACCCCTCTCCCCGCATGAGCGAGACGACAGCCGATAGTATAGGCCATCCGAGCAGGTGAGGGAAGTGACGGACGCCTCTAGCCGAGGGGCCGCTTCTGGGCAAGGCCGATACGTCGAGGCAGCTGGACCCTTGGGCTCCCGGTCTTGGTGTAGCGAATCAAAGTGCGGCGTTCTCCGGACTCCGGCAGGACATACTCGACCGATTCGCTTTCCTCCAAACCAACGACATCCGCAGCCGTGCGACCGGCCTCCATCTCCTGCGCGGTTGGTGATCCCTTCATTGCAAGCAGGTGCCCACCGTCTCTGATGAGCGGACTCGCGAGTTCCACGAGCGAAGGCAGTGACGTCAGCGCCCGCGCCGTGACGCACCCGTAGAGTCCTGGGTGCGCTTCGGCGACCTGCTCGGCTCGCATGGGAAGTGACTCGCTGCCAGAGAGGCCACCGAGACTCTGGATGCACTCCTCGAGAAAGCGAGCCTTCTTCTTCGCAGACTCTATCAGGTCAACCGGACGAGAGCACACTATGGACAGCGGAACGCCGGGGTAGCCGGCGCCGCTACCGATATCGCCGATTCGGCCCTCGGTGCGGCTGACATACGGTACAAGCGCGAGAGAATCGACCACATGCAAACGAATCGCGGAAGCCCGGTCCTTGATCGCAGTTAGGTTAAGGAGCTCGTTCGCTGCGAGCACCTTATCCATGTGCGCCAACAACATGCTCGCTTGGCTCTCAGTTACGACAACCCCGACTTCCGCAGCAAGCTCGATGATCTGCGCGCGTTCCCCATTGCCCAAGGCTAAATCCTTCCGTGAGTATGTTTCACGTGAAACATCATACACCTCAAGTCGGGCATTTCGGGCGGCTGCTCATCGAACATGTTTCACGTGAAACACCCGCTTTGGTGATTGAGCTCGCCCGTTACAGGCGGACACGACGCTGCATCCTGCGGGCATGCAGTCAGAGGAGACTCCCAGTGGGGCTCTACCGGAACTGCAGCGCCTGAGGGGGTGCGACCCATTGTCGGACGTTCCCCTCTGAGGTGCCTGTCACTCGAGAGACTCCTGCTGCAAGACTGCACGCTTCAATGACAAGAACCTTCGATTCACAGAATTCTGGCAAGGAGTCCGGTTCTGTCGATTGTCAGATGAGTTTGGAGTTGCGAAGTGCCTGTGAGGGTTTCTGAACACGCGCAGACCGAGAAGGCACCCTGCAGGCCGGACACTGGTCGTCCGTCAGGCTCTGTCACCAGGAAGGCCGTCGAACGGATTCTCATATCCCCGAGCAACGACTTCGCGTCTCGACGAGTGAGCTCGATCGGAGACGCACCGACCCCGGCTCTTCTCTCCGCTCGCCCCGAACGTGAAAGGGCGGCCATCGTGGCCGCCCTTTCACCAGTGATGCTTTGAATGACAGACTATCCGCGTCGCGGGCTCACCACAACCGAGCGGAAGGGCTCTTCGCCTTCGCTCGCGGTGACTACTCGCTGGTCTTCCCTCAGCGCGACATGTACGACCCTGCGCTCCAATGCAGACATCGGACGGAGTTTGACCGGCCCGTTCTGGCGAACAGCTCTGTCCGCAGCACGCTGCCCGATCTCTTCCAACTTGACGCGTCGCCTGTTCCGGTAGCCCTCCACGTCGACGAGAACGGGATAGCGGAATCCCAGTCGCCGGTTGGTTATCGCGGCCACGAGTACCTGCAGCGCATCGAGTGTCCGACCGTGCCGGCCGATCAGCAGGCCGAGGTCCCCACCGACGATATCCAGGATGATCTCGCCCTCGTCGCCCTCGTACTCCTCGATGGTGGCTTCGATTCCGAAACCATCCAGTACGCTCTGTATCGAGCTTACGGCCTCATCGGCGATGCGGTCGAGGTCCTCGTCGCTCAGTTCCTCAGGCGCGACGGTCGGAAAGCCACCCCGGGGAACTGCCGGCGACTGTACGCCCTCGGCTGCCTCGGCAACGGTAGAGTCTTCTGTCGAGAAGGCCTCCTCCTGTTCCCGCGCGCTGATCTCTGCCACGAACTCCTCGCGCAACCACACCCGGACCTGTGCGCGACGCTCCGAACCCAGGCCGAACAGGCGCTTGCCCGGCTCCCCTACAACCTCGTACTGAACTGCGTCCTGCTGCACCCCAAGCTCTGCGAGCGCCGTATCGAGTGCTTCTTCAACGGTTGTGCCTTCGGCTGTCGTCTCTCTCTTCATAGACTACGCGTCCTCTCCGTGTCCAAGGAGTTTCAGCTGGATCTGCTGTTGTGCGATTCCGAGCACGCTCGAAGTGACCCAGTAGAGCAGCACTCCCGCAGGGCTTATCCACCCGATATACAACATGAAGACCGCCATGATCATCGCTATCTGCTTCTGCTGGCCTTCGCCGGGCATGAGCATCTGGGGAAGCCAGATGCTCAGACCGAAGAGAACAACGAGCAGGGCGTAGGGGATTGCAGACACGAGACCCCCTGAAGACCAAATTGATGCGGGTGTTGCAGTGAGGTCTGGAAGAATTATCCAAAACCGCGTAGCCGCGGCCTGCTGTGCCTCCGAAAGAGAGGCCACGTACTGAAGGAAGAGTCCCGGGCGATCCGGGGTTCCTCCCAGAACTTGGTAAAGGGCGATGAATACCGGCATCTGCAGAAGCAGGGGCAGGCATCCACCGAACGGGTTGACCTTGTTCTCCTGGTAGAACTTGAGCGTCTCCTCCTGGAGCTTCTCCTTATCGTTCTTGTACTTCTTCTGGAGCTCCTTGATCTTGGGTTGGATGCGCTGCATCTCGTACATCGAACGCGTCTGCTTGACGGTGAGCGGGATCATCAGGAGACGTATAGCTACGGTGAGCAGGATGATCGCTACTCCGTAGTCGCCAGTCATGTCGTGCAGGAACTGCAGACCGGAGAAGATGGCTTCCTTGATTGCTAGCCACACGGGTCGGTGACCTCCTCATTCAAGCCGCCGGGGCGGCTGGTCAGGCGTGGGTGGTACTTCAGGGCACCGGGTCGTGTCCACCGGGGTGCCATGGATGGCATCGGCTCAGGCGTCGAAGCGAGAGCCACCCTCCTTTGATCACACCATAGCGCTGCAGTGATGTTATCGCATACGAGGAGCACGAGGGAGTGAATCGGCACGAAGGGGGGAAGAGTGGCGACACCACCGTCTGGTAGAGACGCACGAGAGCGATGACGATGCGCCTCGGGATCCTGTTCATCGCCCTGCGCCAACTGCACGGGAAACGGCTGCGACCGCGTCATCAAGCTGCGATGGGGGAGCGGTCGCCGTGGACGGCCGGGCAATGAGAACGACGTCCGTTCCCGGCCAGGGCCCACCAGCCCGGTCCATTGCTGCCCGCATGACTCGCTTGGAGCGATTGCGCTTCACCGCGTTCCCGAGTTTCTTCCCCGCAACAAAAGCGACGCGGCCCTCAGGGCCGCGCCCGGCTGGTGTCTGCCGTGTCAGGGCGATCACGAGTGGATGAGAAACCCGGGCGCCCGTACGAAACACCTCGTCGATCTCACGGTTAGACCGGATCGTGCGCATCACGTCACGCCCCGCCCAGGGATTCGAACGGTTACGCCGACAGGACCTCGCGACCCTTGCGACGGCGATTCGCGAGTATGCGGCGACCGGCACGCGTCGACATGCGCACGCGGAATCCGTGCGTCTTGCTGCGCCTGCGGTTGTTCGGCTGAAATGTCCTCTTCACGACCTGCTCCTCTGATCCAGCTCCCGAACGGGAGCAAAGCCCGACGATTATATGCGGCTCCTCCACACGATGTCAACGACATGCTGGCTCCCCGGCTGGTTTTCGCATGGCTCAGCCGGGCTCGGAGAGGAAAACCGTGTTCCGAAGTGTCGTCAAATCTGTGGACAGTGTGGAAAACCCAGCGTGTATGGTTGTTGAACCTGTGGACAAGTACCTCGTCTTCATTGTTGGGTCTAGTGCCCTTTGCTAGTATCGGCGGTGCCTGAGCGTTCTCTAGATTTCTCGGGCGCACCTTGAAAACACCTGTTCAGAGGGGATGTTCCGCTCACCCTCTCCGGCCTGAAGCCTCGACCGCGTCGTTCTCTCCACAGGAGATCGGCCCGCTGACAGTAACTCAGTCCCTCTATCCACAGTATCGGGCGCGCCAGACGGGGTCTTTTCAACAGCCGGGGAAAGCCGGAGCCCATGCGAAAGCCCGTACGCTGGCAACTTTAGGGTTTCTCCGGGCCGAGACGGAAAGGGCTGTCCACAGATGTGGAAAGCCCTGTGGACAAGAACGAAAAGTCCTTGTCAGAAGCGCAGGGCCCAGAGCCCCAAGCACGTACCCGCTGGTGGCTACGGTCGTTTACAGGTGTTTAAGGAGCTGGCGACGAGCCCGCGACTGTTGAAAAGCATGTGGATGAACCACCCTTGTGTGGAAAGTGATGGGGGAGTACGTGAAGAGTTTTTTCGGCGACCAGGCGGTCGCCTCAAAGGGGGAGAGAGAGACGTTGCACCCATCGGTACTGGCGGTGCCGCCTCCCGATGAGACGATCGGCTCACCAGCATGGTCGGCTCGCATCGCCGTCTATGACGCTCCCGCCGCAGCTCCTCGCACCGAGGAAGTCACTGGCTCGTCCGAGGAGGAGCTCATCGAACAGATCGCGTCCCGCGTCTTCTCTCACTCACGCGAGACGGGAGGGGATGTGCCCTACACCGTCATACGAGAAGTGACGGAGAACTTCATTCATGCTGAGTTCCGGGAGCCCGTAGTATCTATATTAGAGGGTGGTCAGACGATTCGCTTCGCAGACCAGGGTCCCGGCATCTGCGACAAGAAGCGGGCGGTGCTGCCGGGCTTCACAACCGCAACCAGTCGTATGAAAGGCGTCATACGAGGGGTCGGGTCGGGCCTTCCCATCGTCAACGACTACCTCGGCTTCTCAGGGGGAAGCCTGGAGATCGACGACAACCTCGGCTCCGGGACGGTCGTGACCGTACGTTCCTCGGTCCACGAGGGAGAGTCACCGAATCTACTTCGGGCCCCCGGGGGGGAAACGGCCGTCGAGGCAGAGCCTGCTGCTGCCGTTGCCGGCCTCACTCCGCTGACCACGCGTCAGAAGCAAGTCCTTTCCCTCGTCCTCGAGCTCGGAGAGGTCGGCCCGACCATCGTCTCCAAGGAGCTGTCAGTAGCGCTTTCAACCGCCTACCGCGACCTCGCGTACCTGGAGCAGGGCGGCCTCATCGAGTCAGACGCATCCGGGAAGCGCGTGCTCACGGGTGAAGGTTCGTCCTACCTCGATAGTCTATTCGCCCAGTGAGTACCCAGGGAGCATCGATGCACATGTACGACGCGGATCAGATCTGGACCGACGTGCTCGACGTCGTGCGGTCAGAACTCAACACCCCTACCTTCAAGACGTGGTTCGAACATACCTCACCGATGGAGGTTAAGGACAACAGCTTGGTGATAGCGGTGCAGAACGAGTTTGCCAGGGAGTGGCTCGAGTCACGCTACTCGGGACTTCTCCGCTCCGCTCTTCTCCAGGTACTCGGCCAGGAACTGTCAGTGGAGTTCATCGTGCCCGCTGAGGGCGCCTCGTCTGCGTCCGCGGACGCAGACGCAGAAGTTGCTGAACTGATGTCGTCCTCGGAACCCGACGTCGTCCCCAAAGCCCGGAAATCCGAGAATGGGGAGTTTAACCCGAAGTACACATTCGACTCGTACGTTATCGGGGCTTCGAACCAGTTCGCTCACGCAGCCGCTCTCGCGGTCGCCGAGGCCCCGGGTCGTGCGTACAACCCCTTGTTCATCTATGGAGGCGTAGGGCTCGGCAAGACGCATCTCTTGCAAGCCATCGGGCACTACGTTCAGATGAGCTTCCCCCACCTGAAGGTCAAATACGTCTCCACCGAGCAGTTCACTAATGACTTCATCAACTCGATCGGAGACCGGGACAAGAAGCGGATCGACGGATTTCGTCGTCAGTATCGGACCAATGACGTTCTGCTCGTCGACGACATCCAGTTCCTTAAAGGCAAGGAGGGGACTCAGGAGGAGTTCTTCCATACCTTTAATACGCTGCAGCAAGCAGGTAAGCAGGTTGTTCTGTCGTCGGACCGGACGCCAAAGGAGATCGAGAAGCTCGAGGAGAGACTTCGGAGCCGTTTCGAGATGGGTCTGATAACGGATATCCAACCACCGGACCTGGAGACGCGAATCGCCATCCTGAGACGAAATGTCGAGGTCCAGAACCTCTCCGTTCCCGACGATGTCCTGTCGTTCGTGGCAGACCGGGTATCTTCGAACATCCGGGAACTCGAAGGTGCGTTGATCCGTGTAATGGCTTTCAGCTCTCTTACCCGGCACCCCGTGGATATAGAACTCGCTCGCGACGTTCTCAAAGACATCTTCCCTGAAAGATCCAAGCGCCCTATCACTCTCGCTACGATCCAGAGAGAAGTCTGTAAGTATTACTCACTCTCTCATTCAGAACTTGTAGGGGGAAAGCGGTCCCAGGCGATCGTCTATCCACGCCAGATCGCGATGTATCTCACTCGGGAGCTGACCGAGCTTTCCCTGCCTGCTATCGGTGCGGAGTTTGGTGGCCGGGACCACACCACAGTCATGCACGCGAAGGCCAAGATCGAGAAGCTTATCAACGCGGACCGCGAGGTATACAACCAGATACAGAGTCTGACGAACCAGATCCGGCAGAAGAGCTGATGTCTGGTGCTGTGGAGTAGCCTGTGGACGAGCGGGGGACGGACTGGGGAACACCGCTCACGCCTGTTGACCGAAGTAGACCCCTGGGGAACGTGTGGACGACGAGGAGCACTTCGCGCACATGTTCTCTACAGTGGATACGCCGTGAACGATGAGGGAGTATGTGACATGTCCACACACTCCACAGCCCTTATTACTACTGTTGTTGTCTGAATATGTAGAAAGGAACAGAAGAGATGAAGCTGACAGTCGCCAGAGGAGAACTCGTCGAGGCCCTCACGGTAGTAAGCAGAGGGCTCTCATCGAGATCGACCCTCCCGATTCTCTCAGGCATTCTCGTGTCAGCCTCATCAGAAGGGGCCGTGACGCTCCAGTCGACCGATCTCGAGGTGTCGGTGAGGAGAAGCCTTCCGTTCGTCTCGGTAGAAAGGGAAGGAACGATCGTCGTACCCGGCAAACTCTTCACAGATATCGTTCGCTCTCTGCCTGAAGCAGCGGTAACCCTTTCGCTGGAAGCGGAGAGTCTCTCTGTCTCGTGCCTACAGTCGTCGTTTGCGGTAAAGACCCTGCCGGCAGATGATTTTCCCCGCTTCCCCGAAGTGGAGCCGGACAAATCGATTACTCTTCCGGCTTCCCGTGTCTCGGAGATAGTCAGGCACGTTGCCAAGGCCGTCAGCAGAGACGAGACGAGGCCGGTACTCACCGGGGTCCTTCTGTCGGTCGAGGGTAAGACGGTCAGGATGGTGTCAACGGATTCGTATCGTCTTGCCGTCAAGGAGTTGATGATCGAGGAAGGAAGCCTCGAAGACATCCAGGTCGTGGTTCCCGGCAAGGTCATGGAGGAGGTATCGAGGCTTGCACCTCAAGGGGAGGACGTGACCCTGGGAATCAGTGAGAACCAGGCCGTCTTCGCCTTCGGCACGACGGAGTTCGTGGCTCGGAGGATCGAAGGAACGTTTCCAAACTATCGCCAGCTGATCCCGAAGGAGAGTGAGACAACGGTCGACGTCTCACGCGAGGAGATGCTCGCCGCGGTCAAGAGGGTCTCACTCCTGGCGCAGCACAACACCCCCCTCCGGATGACGGTGAACAGTGAGGATCAGACTCTCGGCTTGTCGGCAACGACCCATGATGTCGGAGACGCGTCAGAAGACTTGATGTCCAAGGTCGAGGGGTCAGATGTAGAGATCGCGTTCAATCATTCGTTCCTGCTCGACGGATTGCTCGCGGCCGAGGGGGATTCGGTTCGGATCAGCATCGTGAGCCCGCTGAAGCCCGGGGTCATCACCAGCTCCGGCGACGAGGGATTCCTGTATCTGTTGATGCCGGTCCGGCTCGGATAGGCCACGTTGGAAGGTCTTCGGGTCGTATCGGTTTCACTGAGCCGCTTCCGGAATCACAACGAGTGGTCTTCGGAGCTGGATCCGGGGCTCACAGTGCTGGTTGGAAAGAACGCGGCGGGAAAGACGAACATCCTCGAGGCGGTCATGGTTGCCTCCACGGGCACCTCGTTTCGCTCCTTTGTCTGGGAAGATCTGGTCATGAGGGGAGAGCAGGAAGCCCGGGTGTCGATAGTGTCCTCGCGCAGTGGAGCGCCTTCTGAGATAGATCTGCGTATCACAGACCAGGGATATCGTGAGTACTCGGTGAACGGCAGCAAGAAGCGAACGATGGCCGAGATCGTTGGGCGGATCCCGCTCGTCTCGTTCGTTCCCGAGGACCTCTCCATGTCCAAGGGCGCATCTGAGAAGAGAAGAACTCCGTTGGATGCCCTTGGCGATCGGCTCTCATCTGCGTACTCCGCGCTGAGGGTGGAGTACGCCCGACTCGTACGTCAGCGCAACACCCTTCTCAGGCAGGGAGCAGCAGACCGGGACCTCGAGCCGTGGGACGACATGCTCGCCTCGGTGGGGGCATCACTGACGATGCACCGAATCCGGCTTCTGGTACGGATGAAGCCTCCGGCCGTCATCGCCTACGAGCGGGTAAGCGGAGGCGAGGCGCTCGGCGTCGAGTATCTCGCCTCGTGGGCCGATGGTTCCGCGCTCGGCGTCGAGGAGATCGCCGCGATGAGTAGGGACGAGATAGAGAAGGGGATCGGCCGGTCGCTGAAGGGAGCCCGGGAGCGGGAGAGGGATCGCGGGATGACCCTCTCGGGACCCCATAGGGACGACGTGGTCTTGTCGATACAGGGGCACCCTGCGAGAGCCTACGCTTCCCAGGGGCAACACCGGACCGTCGCCCTGGCGTGGAAGATGGCCGAGGTCGACGTGGTGCACGAGGTCACCGGAGTGAGGCCGCTCCTCCTGCTCGACGACGTCATGTCCGAGCTCGACTCGAGACGGAGAGCCGAGCTCTCCTCGTATGTGTTGGAGGGATCGCAATCCATCCTCACCACGACGAACCTGAGCTACTTCACCGGGGAGATGCTGGGTGCGGCCACCGTGGTGGAGCTCGGTCATGGGTGAGCGGCGCGGTAAGACCGTTCGCGTCGGCGATGCGATCAAGTCGCTGATACGGGGTCCCGATAGATCGGGGGGCCTCTTGAAAGCCCGGGCCGCCGAGGTGTGGGAGGAGGTGGTCGGCCCCGACATCGCCGGCCACACCGTCGGCATGGGGGTCCGGGCGGGAGAGCTCAACGTCCACGTGGACTCGCACGCCTGGGCGACCCAGCTCACCTTGATGGCCGGAGAGCTGAAGGACCGGGTCAATACAGCTCTTGGTGAGAACTCGGTAAGGAGTATCCGCTTCACTGTCTCCAGCGCGGTCGCGGAGGCGCGAACGCAGAAAGCCACCGAGGGACAGGCCCGTAGGCGATACGGCGGGGAACTGGTAGAGCCGGTGCCCCTGTCAGACGGGGAGATCCGGGAGATCGTCGAGGAAGCCGGCGCAATCGAGAGCGACAGCGTTCGCGAGGCAGCGATACGGGCGCGCATACGCGATAGAGAGCTGAAAAAGGGTAGGGAGACGCATAGCTCCACGCAGGGGCCGCCTGAGGGGCCCAGAGGGGCGAAAACAGACGGTTTACCCTAGCCATTGTGTTAGAATATGAGGAGCGACCACAACATATCGTGGTCAGTTCCCCGATACTCCGGCGAGAGTCGCCGTGCGAAGGAGTCGGTGTGCCCGAGAAGACATATTCAGGTAAAGACATCCAGGTTCTTGAGGGGCTCGAAGCGGTACGCAAGAGGCCCAGCATGTACATCGGCTCGACAGGACCGAAGGGCCTTCACCATCTCGTCTACGAGGTCGTCGACAACTCCGTCGATGAGGCCTTGGCCGGATACTGTACCGCCATCGAAATCACCATCCGCCCCGACGGCTCGGTGACTGTCGTCGACAACGGGCGCGGCATACCCGTCGACAACGTCCCCAAGCACAGGAAGCCCGCCGTCGAGGTCGTGCTGACCGTGCTGCACGCCGGCGGCAAGTTCGGCGGAGACGGGTACAAGGTGTCCGGCGGACTGCACGGCGTCGGCGTCTCGGTAGTCAACGCGCTGTCGGGCCGCCTCGAGGTCGAGGTCAAGCGCGACGGCAAGATCTGGTCCCAGTCCTTCGATCACGGGAAGCCGACCGGGCCGCTCACGCCCTCGGGAAAGACCAAGGCCAGCGGCACGAGTATCACCTTCTGGCCGGACGCCGAGATCTTCGAGACGGTCGAATTCGACTTCGAGACGCTGTCCGCCCGCATGCGCGAGACGGCGTTTCTCAACAAGAACCTCAAGATTTCCCTCACCGACGAGCGCGAGCTCGAACCCCGGCGCGAGGACTTCCGCTACGCCGGCGGCATCATCGACTTCGTCAAGTACATCAACGAGGCCAAGGACACCATCCACAACAAGGTCATCTACTTCGAGTCCGAGGGGCCCGAGGGCGTCGCCGAGATCGCGATGCAGTGGAACACCGGCTACTCGGACTCGGTGCTCGCATTCGCCAACAACATCAACACCCACGAAGGTGGAACGCACCTCGAGGGATTCAAGAACGCGCTCACCCGCACGATCAACGACTATGCCCGGCGCCAGAGCATCCTCAAGGAGAAGGACGACAACCTCTCCGGGGAAGACATCCGCGAAGGACTGGTCGCCATCATCTCGGTCAAACTGCGCGACCCGCAGTTCGAGGGCCAGACCAAGACCAAGCTCGGCAACACCGAGATGCGCGGGTTCGTTCAGTCGGCGGTCATGCAGGCGCTTGCCGAGTACCTCGAGGAGAACCCGAAGCCGGCCCGCTCGATCGTCAACAAGTCGGCGCAGGCAGCCAAGGCGCGCGCCGCGGCCCGGAAGGCACGCGAGCTGACCCGCCGCAAGGGCCTGCTGGAGTCTTCGACGCTGCCGGGCAAGCTAGCGGACTGCTCGGTTCGCGACCCCGAACTCACCGAAATCTACCTGGTGGAGGGCGACTCGGCAGGAGGCAGCGCCAAGCAGGCCAGGGACCGCTCGTTCCAGGCGATCCTCCCACTCAAGGGCAAGATCCTCAACGTGGAGAAGGCGGGAATCAACCGGGCGCTTGCTTCCGACGAGATCCAGGCGATGATCACCGCTCTGGGCACGAGCATCGCCGAGGAGTTCGACCTGAGCCATGCGCGCTACCACAAGGTCATCATCATGACCGACGCCGACGTCGACGGGGCACACATCCGCTGTCTCATCCTCACCTTCTTCTATCGCTACATGCGGGAGATGATCGAGGCGGGTTACGTCTACATCGCTCAGCCGCCGCTCTTCAAGATCTCGGTTGGAAAGCGGCACGAGTACGCATACACCGAGCGTCAGCTGCAGCAGGCACTAGCGCAGTTGCCGGAGAACTCGAAGTACAACCTCCAGCGCTACAAGGGTCTCGGTGAGATGAACCCGGAGCAGCTCTGGGAGACGACGATGGACCCGTCGCGTCGCACGCTCATGCAGGTCACGGTCGAAGATGCGCTCGGCGCGGAGAAGTCGTTCTCCGATTTGATGGGCGACCAGGTCGAGCCGAGGCGGGAGTTCATTCAGAGGCACGCCAAAGACGTACGCTTCCTGGACATCTAGGGCCGGTCGGGCGGGTGACGCATGGCGAACGGGCCACAACGGCGGGAACCGAGAAGGTTCGAGCCCCCTCCATGGGAGCGGGAGCAGTTCGAGCGTCTCGAGCGGGAACGGGCGCGCGACGTCGTGCCTGTGGCGCCGGAGGTGGCCCCGGACGCCGAGGCGAGGCCGGAACCGGCCACACCGGAGCCGAAACCCTCCGCGACGGAGCCAGAACCGGGGCCGGCCGGGCCGCCAGGCGTGGACGCGATGCTGCTCGCGCTGAAGGCCGAGGAGCCGTCTGCGGTGGAGGCGGCGTGGAAGTTCGGGTTGGCTGCGGCCGTGTTGGTGGGAACGATAGGTTTCATGCTCGTGATCTGGGGCATGGTCGCGCTCGCGCGCAGCGCGGGCAGCGGGCCGGCCGGAATCATGGGGGCGACGATCATGAGCGTGATGGGCGGCCTGTTCGTAGGGCTGGCCACATGGATGGGTGCGCGTAGTCTCAAACAGCGAGGAGTGCTCTAAGTGGCAGAAGACATCACTGGCGGAACAGTAATGCCGATGGACATCCAGCAGGAGCTGCGCGAGAGCTTCCTGGAGTATTCCATGAGCGTCATCGTCGCGCGCGCGCTTCCCGATGTGCGTGACGGACTGAAGCCGGTACACCGGCGCATCCTCTACGCCATGAACGAGTCCGGGCTCACCGCCGGCCGCTCGTACAAGAAGTCGGCGTGGACCGTCGGTGAGGTCATCGGTAAGTATCACCCCCACGGCGACGTCGCCGTCTACGACACCATGGTCCGCATGGCCCAGGACTGGGCGATGCGGGCGCCGCTGGTGGACGGGCACGGCAACTTCGGATCGGTGGACGGCGACTCGGCGGCCGCCATGCGATACACGGAGGCCCGCCTCCAGAAGATAACGATGGAGTTGCTGCGCGACCTGGACAAAGACACCGTCGATTTCGGCCTGAACTACGACGAGTCGCTCCGTGAGCCGCTCGTTCTCCCTGCCCGCTACCCGAACCTGCTGGTCAACGGCTCGGCAGGTATCGCCGTCGGGATGGCGACCAACATCCCGCCGCACAACCTCGGCGAGGTCATCGACGCGGCCACGATGATGATCGAGAACCCCGAGACCACGGTCGAAGAGCTCATGGCCGTCATCCCCGGCCCGGACTTCCCAACCGGCGGCATCATCATGGGCAGCGAGGGCATCCGGGACGCGTATTCCACCGGGCGCGGGTCGATCAAGGTGCGGGGCAAGGCCCACATCGAGCAGACCTCTACCGGACGCACGCGCATCATCATCACCGAGATCCCCTACACGGTGAACAAGTCCAAGCTCGTGACGAAGATCGCCGAACTGGTGCGCGAGAAGAAGCTCACCGAGATCAGCGACCTGCGCGACGAGTCCGACCGCAAGGGCATGCGGATCGTCGTCGAGCTCAAGCAGGCGTGTATCCCCCAGGTGGTGCTTAACAAGCTCTACAAACACACGCCGCTGCAGACCGGGTTCGGCGTCATCATGCTCGCGCTGGTCGACGGAGTGCCGCGCACGCTCACCCTGCCAGAGGTGCTGAACCACTACATCGACTTCCAGAAGGAGGTCATCACCCGCAGGACCAGGTTCGAGCTGCGCAAGGCCGAGGAGCGGGCCCATATCCTCGAGGGCTACGTCATCGCACTCGACAACATCGACGAGGTCATCAAGATCATCCGGGGCAGCGCTGACGACAGCGAGGCCAAGGCGCGCCTGATCGAGCGATTCGGTCTCTCGGAGGCGCAGACGGACGCGATCCTCGAGATGCGTCTGCGCCGCCTGACCGGGCTGGAGCGCGGCAAGATCGAGGAGGAACTCGCCGACCTGCGCGATCGCATCGCCTGGTACAAGAAGGTTCTCGGCGACATGGCACTCGTGCTCAACATCATCAAAGAGGAGATGGCCGAGGTCCGAGCCAAGTTTGCGAATCCTCGGCGTACCGAGATCACCGGCACAGCTCACGACCTCGATGTCGAGGACCTCATCGCCGAGGAGGACATGGTCGTCACCATCACGCAGGCCGGTTACGTAAAAAGGCTTCCGGTCGCCACGTTCCGCCAGCAGAAGCGGGGCGGCAAGGGGGTGGCCGGCACGAACCTGCGCGAGAACGACTTCGTCGAGCACCTCTTCATCAGCTCGACCCACGACTACGTGCTCTTCTTCTCGACGGCCGGCAAGGTCTACCGCTTGAAGGTCCACGAGCTGCCGGTGGGATCGCGCCACGCGCGCGGCACGGCCATCGTCAACCTCCTGCCCTTCGCACAGGACGAGCGAATCGCGGCAGTTATCAACACGCGGGAGTTCTCGCCCGACGACTATCTGCTCTTCGCGACCAAGCACGGCATGAGCAAGAAGACGGCGATGGACGCGTACGACCGCAGCCGCCGGGACGGGCTCATCGCCATCAACCTGCGCGACGGCGACGAGCTCATCAGCGTACGCCGTGTCCGCGACGGGGAGCGTGTCGTGATGGTGTCGACCGCCGGCAAGGCCATCGTCTGGGACGAGGCAGACGCACGCCCGATGGGACGAGACACGATGGGCGTCAAGGGCATGTCGCTCAAGGCCGGCGAGAGCGTGCTCGGTATGGAGATCGCGCCGCTCGACAGCGAGCTGTTCGTGGTGACCGAGCGCGGCTACGGCAAGCGCACGCCCATGTCGGACTACCCGATCCAGAGACGAGGCGGGATGGGCGTCAAGACCATCCAGGTCACGGCGAAGAAGGGCGTGCTCGCCGGGATGAAGGTCGTGCAGCCCACCCACGAGCTCATGCTCATCTCCGAGGAGGGCGTTGTCATCCGGGTACGCGCCGAGGACGTATCCCGCCTCGGCCGCTCGACTCAGGGTGTGAAAGTCATGAACGTTCCGGAGACCGACCGGGTCTGCGGCATCGCCCGCGTATCGTCGAGCAAGAAGCGCACGGCCAAGGTCGCCGAGGGTCAGGGCCAGCTCGTTGCTGAACCAGGCATCGAGAGTGCCGCTGCGCCCTCGTGCCCGGCACCGGTACCGGAATCCGAGCGTGAGGCGACCGCGGAGGAGCTTGCAAGCGAGGAGTTCGAGGACCTTGGTGAGGAGTAGGGCAAGCTGACATGACCCCGACAGGACTCGGCGGTCGAGTCAGGGCGCTCCTCTTCGACCTCGACGGTACGCTCATCGACACGGTCGCGCTCATTCTGAGCTCGTTTCGCCATGCAACGAACGAGGTGCTGGGCGCCCCGCTCCCCGACGAGGTTCTCATGCGCAACGTCGGGGTGCCGCTGGCTATCCAGATGCGGGAGTTCGCCCCGGACCACGCCGACGAGCTTTTGCGCGTGTACCGGGAGCACAACTCGAAGATCCACGACGACATGGTCGCCGAGTACCCGGGCACCCACGCCACACTCGAAGGGCTCGCTGCCCGTGGGTTTCCGATGGGAGTCGTGACCTCGAAGGGGACCCCGATGGCGCGCCGCGGGCTGGACGCGTTCGATCTGGGCCGCCTCTTCGAGGTGGTCGTCACCTCGGATGACGTCGACGTCTACAAGCCCGAGCCCTACCCGCTGATCTACGCGGCGGAACTGATGGGGGTCCGTGCCGAGGAGTGCCTCTACCTCGGCGACAGCCCGCACGACATGTCTGCGGCCATCGCGGCCGGAGCGGTCTCGGTGGCAGCGCTGTGGGGAGCGTTCGGCGCCGCCTCCGTGCTCGAGCCCGGACCGGATTTCGCCCTGAGATCGATCGTCGAACTGCCGGGGCTTCTCGAAGGTAGTGGCGACGAGTACCGCGTGGTTCATACTGATGTCAACAGTGCCGGCGGCAGTCGGCATCTGCCCGGATGGGAACCCATGTAAGGTGTCATGAATCCGGTCGACTCCGAGGAGGAGCCCGTGTCATCGAGAGGGAAGATACTAGCGGCGGTCGGTGCGCTCGTGGTGGTCGGTGCGATCGTAGCCGCAGTAGCGTTTACGACAGCCCGCCCGGCCGCCGACGTCGAGACCGTCCAAGTCGAGGTCCGGGACCTCTCGGTCACCGTGACCGCGTCGGGGAGGGTTGAGTCGGGCGTGAGAGCCGATGTCTTCCCGCCCACCGCCGGGGTGCTCGCCGAGGTGCGGGTGACCGATGGCCAACGGGTGACGGCCGGCACCGTGCTCGCCGTGCTGGACACCGGCCCGCTTGAGATCGCGGTCGCCCAGGCTGAAGCGGGGCTGGCCCAGGCCGAAGCGGGACTCTCGTCCGTCGATGAACAGGCTCCGACGAGTGCTGACGTCGCGGCGGCCCGGGCCGCCACCGATGCCGCGTGGGCGGCATATCGCTCAGCGCAGGCCGGCGCAAACGCAGTAGGAAGCCAGGCGCCGTCTCAGTCCGATCTGGCTGCAGCAGCAGCGGCGACTGCTGCGGCGAAGGCGGCCTACGATCAGGCGGCGGAAGCATACGACTCACTGAAGGCTCTCCACGAGATGGTGCCGACGCCACCCGACCTGCCCAGTCTCGCGGCCGCTGAGGTGGCCCGCGATCAGGCATACGCGGCCTACCTGGGAGCTCAGTCAACGGAGCGACAGCTGCGATCGGTCGATCTCTCCGGCCAGCAGGCTGCTGCCGACGCCGGCGTCGATCAGGCATACGCCGCCTATCTCGGGGCCAAGGCGCAGCAGGAGAAGCTGGAGGAGCTCGACCTCTCGCCCCAGCGCCGCGCCGCTCGCGCCGCGGTCGACCAGGCGCGTGAAGCGCTCGCACTCGCGAGCCAGAACCTCGCAGGCGCGGAGCTCGTGGCGCCGATCGACGGGGTCGTGCTCTTCAATGCCCTGGGCACTCCCTCCTCGGACGGCACCGTTCCCAAGGCAGCCGTCGACGCCGGAGTGGCGCCGCAGGCCGCACCGTTCACCATCGTCCAGCTCGAGGCGGCTCGCTTCACGGCCGAGGTGGACGAGGTGGATGTCGAGCTCGTCGAGGAAGGAATGAACGCAACGGTGCGCCTCGACGCCTTCGCCGATCGCTCGTTCGAGACGACCGTTACCGAGATCAGGCCAGCCGCGACACTCACCCCGACCGGCGGAACGGTCTTCCCGGTCTACCTGCGTCTGGCGGGCGGGGACGCCAACATCTTGCTTGGCATGAAGGGTGACGCCACGATCGAGGTCAGCCGCGTGCAGAACGTGACAACGGTTCCGGTCGAAGCGCTCTTCGATGAAGCCGGGGAGACCTTCGTTTACGTTGTCGACGATGGGCGTCTCGCCCGTACGCCGGTGGAGGTAGGCACCTTCACTGAGACTGCGGTCGAGATACGCTCCGGCATCTCTGATGGGACGGAGGTCGCCCTCTCGAGTGCGACCGAGTTCGAGGACGGCATGACCGTTCGCGTGCGATAACGATGGAAGACCTCGTACGTGCGGGCGCCACCGACGAGCCCTGCGACGATGCCCGGGTAGTTCTCGAGGCGCGCGGAGTTTCCAAGACCTACCATCTCGGTGAGGTCGACGTGCATGCGTTGCGCGGGGTCGACCTGTCGATCTGTGACGGCAGGATGCTCTCGCTCATGGGCCCGAGCGGCTCGGGTAAGTCCACACTCATGCACATCATAGGGCTGCTCGATCGACCCTCCGAAGGAAGCGTCATCGTCGAGGGCGAAGAGGTCTCACGGATGGCGCCCAACGAGCTCGCCGCCGTGCGCAACCGCCGCATCGGCTTTGTCTTCCAATCGTTCAACCTGCTTGCGCGCACCTCGGCGCTTGCGAACGTCGAGCTCCCGCTCGTCTACGCCGGCGTCTCCGGCAACGAACGCTCCCGCCGCGCACGCGAGGCCCTCGAACGCGTCGGCCTCGGCGACCGGATGGGCCATCTGCCCAACCAGCTTTCGGGTGGCCAGCAGCAGCGCGTGGCCATCGCCCGCGCCCTGGTGACCGAGCCCTCGATCGTGCTTGCCGACGAGCCCACCGGCAACCTTGATTCGGTCTCCGGTGTCGACGTGATGACGATCTTGCAGGAGCTCAATGCCCACGGCATCACGGTGGTGCTGGTGACCCACGATGACACCGTTGCGAGGCATGCCGAGCGCATCGTGCGCTTGCGCGACGGGATGGTCGTGAGCGACGAGGCGGTCGCGGACCGTATCCGGGCGTCCGAGCGCCGCGAGGCCGTCGTCAAGGAGGCAGGTGGCGAAGGGTGAACCTCCTCGAGAGCATGCGCATCGCGCTGCGCGCTCTGAACGCCAACAAGGTCCGCAGTGCGCTCACCATGCTCGGTGTGATCATCGGCGTTGCCGCGGTCATCCTCCTTGTGGCGATCGGCACGGGCGTGCAGGACGAGATCACCGGATCGATCGAAGGTCTGGGGTCCAACCTCATCTTCGTCTTCCCGGGTAGCTTCGAGGAAGGCCCGGGCGGAGGAGGTCCGGGGGGCATCTCAACCAGGCAGTTCACGATCGAAGATGCCGACCTCCTCCAGCGTCGACTGGGCCCGGAGCATGCGGTTGCTCCCGTGCTCCAGGGACCGCTCACGTTGCGTGTGGGCAACCGCACCATGAGGACGGTCGTGGCCGCTGCCAACGAGAACGCAGGCGAAGTCTTCGGCGGCGACTATCTGGACGGCCGCGGGTACCGCCGCAGCGAGGTGTCCGCAGGCGCGAGGGTTGTCATCCTCGGGTCGACGGTGCGAGACCGGCTCTTCCCGAACCAGGATCCGGTCGGAGAGACGATGAGCGTGAACGGCCAGCGCTTCACCGTCATCGGTCACTTAGCAGCGCAGGGGGGCTCGCTCACGGGCGATCAGGACAACCAGGTCTACATGCCTATCACCGCAGCCCAGCGCCTGATCGGAACGACCGATGTCGGCCTGATAGCGGTCAAAGCGGCTACCGCCGATGACGTCGAGGCCCTTCAGCGGAGGATCAGGCAGGTGCTGACCCCGCGGTTCGGAGACGAGTTCAGCGTCTTCTCGCAAGACCAGACGCTCGGCATATTCCAGCAGATCCTCGGTACGCTGACCTTCATGCTCGCCGGCATCGCCGGCATATCGCTGCTGGTCGGCGGCATCGGCATCATGAACATCATGCTGGTGAGCGTCAGCGAGCGCACGCGGGAGATCGGCATCCGCAAGGCTGTCGGCGCCCGAACCTACGACATCATGAGCCAGTTCGTCATCGAGGCGGTGACGCTGTCGGTGGCAGGCGGAGTCGTGGGAATCGCGATAGGGGCGCTCGGCGCCCGGGTCCTCACCCAGTGGGTGCCGACCGAGGTGACGGCGTGGGCAGTGGCTCTCGCGTTCACGTTCTCGGCGGGAGTCGGGATCTTCTTCGGCGTGTATCCGGCGTACAAAGCTTCGAGGCTCGACCCGATCGAGGCACTGCGGTACGAGTAGCGGCGCGCGCGCGGACTAGCCCTGGAAGTCCTCGGGGTCCACACCTTCGAGGAACTCCCGGAACTGCTCGACCTGCGTCTCCTCGTCCTCCTCGGTCACCTCTACCACGGCGGCTTCGTCGAGCACCTGCTCGGAGATGAAGATCGGCGCACCTGTGCGCACGGCGAGCGCGATGGAGTCGCTCGGCCGGGCATCGACCTGAAGGCTCATGTCACCGGGACCCGAGAGCACGATGAGCGCGTAGAACGTCCCGCTCTCGATCCGCGTGATCTCGACACGCTCGACCTCGGCACCGAGTGCTTCGATGGCGTCCTTGAGCAGGTCGTGCGTCATCGGGCGCGGGGGAGCGATGTCCTGCAAAGCGAGAAGGATGGCCGTTGCCTCGTTCTGTCCGATCCAGATCGGCAGAAGGCGGCCTCCGGTGTCGTCTCCCTCGAGGGGACGCAGGATGATGACCGGCTGATTGCTCGCCGAGTCGACACTGAGACTTGCGATCCCCACGGGTATCACGGCCCGCACCTCCCTTCATGCTCCTACGCTGTACGTTCCACTATCATACGTGAAGCTATCCGCCGCGGCTTTGGTCGCCGGGGCGCGCTCCGCTGGATGCGCTGACCCGGGGACGGGCGCGCGTCTGTCGGTCTCAGCGGTGCTGAGCAGGGAGATGCTTGACGCTCGCGCGAGCGTTGGGCTATGGTACGGAAGCGTTTCGCCCGATTGGGCGGGGCCCGTAGCTCAGTTGGTTAGAGCGCACGGCTGATAACCGTGAGGTCGTTGGTTCGAATCCAACCGGGCCCACCATCAAGAACCAGTTCAGGCGGGGCACTCGCCCCATCTGTTTCTGTCGAGAGACAGACGTCGTTCGAGATCAAGCCGCCATCCATCACGCGCCGGGCTCACGGTCGAAGCAACCCCTCGACGCTAGATACTCGGCGAACCGCCTGTCCGCGTATCCTATGCGGTCGCAGAGCCAGGTGGTCACAAGGCCGCCATCTCGTCTGAGGCATCCTCGAATACGATCGCGTCATGGAGTTCATTGGCGAGCGCAGCCTCAGGTCTCGGCTGTGAGGCCTCAGTCTGGTTCGACGGTTCACGTTCGAAGAGACCCAGCACGAACTCGCCGAGTTCGACGAATCTCCCCGGCTCCAAGCCCGGTCAGTTCCCGGAACTCAGGTTGTCGCATACCGATCACGCAGGCGAGGAACAGCGGGGCGACAAAGCGGTGGTCCGCGGGCGGCTGCGCACAAGGTCGACGTAGAGCATCTGATGCGCCGCGCTGGTTCGTCGAGGCTCAGATTAGCGAAGCCTTCGGCAAGCACGATCTTCGCCATTCGTCATGGCGTCTAGGAGAGGACTTCGGCGGAATCCACACAAGTGCCACAACCCATCTGGGTATATAGGTGGAGTTGAGCGTGAAAAACTCAAGTTCTGCGCATAGCCGACAGCCAAACGTGGCTGAGGTCAAGATTGAGGCGATTCCCGGTGCGCGTACAGATTGTTCGTGCCCGCAGACCGAAACACAGATCTCGAGTTCTAAGAATGCGTAAGGGTCCAGCCACAGTCTGGTTGCTGGTGGCGGTCTTGCTGCTCGGTCAAGTGTCGGTATTCCCCGCCTCGGAGGCCAGCGCATCCGAGCGTTCGTTCGCTGCGGGGTCGCTCATCATCCCGATGGACACCACCTACCAAAACTACGGTATGTGGAAGGCGTACGGCCTTGTCAACGAGTTGCTGCTTCACGGCATTCCGGTTGCCTGGGCGATCGCGCCCGACAAGAGCTTTGGCGGGATAGACTTCACCGCCACGACGCAGGATTACCGGACCGCCGCCGGCCCAACCACCGTCAACTACACCGGCGGGCCGTTCATCATCGAGGCCGCCTTTGCCGCGCAGGCGCAGCCGATCATCCAGGCGTGGTGGGCGAAGTACGCCAACCAGCCAACGGTGCATGAGGCGACCAGTCCGTTCACGGCGAACGTTGACATCGTCCTCAAGAGCCCGCCCAGGATCGCGCTCGAGGCGACCAACGCGAATATCGCCATGGCCTACTTCAACGCCGCCGGCATCACGGACTTGGATGGCAACGCGTGGACGACCGCGTCGCCGAATGTCCTGGACCAGCTTGAGATCGTCAACGGTGGGCTCTTCACGCAGGGCGACTGCTCGCAGCGCAAGTTCGATATCTTCGTGACGCCGCACAACGGCGGCTACAGCTACTCGCTCACCGACCCCCTCAACCTCGGCACGCGGACGTACGCGCAGCTGGACTACTTCGTGAATCAAGGCGGCGGCTGGCTCGCGCTGTGCCACTCGATACTCAGCAACGAGAACGCCATCGCCGACCTGTACAACAACAGCAGCCCCGCCGTGCGTTCCCTGTTCACGGCGAGCGGGGGCGGCGGCTTCCTGACACGGACGGGTTTCACCACCATCGCGAACAAGGCCGGAACCTGGACGGTCGGCGAGCCTGAGCTCCCGCTCGCGCAGGCGGTGCCCACCACGGTGCTGCAAGCGCTGCCGGGCGGCTCCGTGCAGACGTGGGACCGCACGAGTGTGAGCTACTTCGACCAGACCGAGCGGGTCGCAAGCTTCATCACTCCCACGAACACCTACGACTGGGCGATCAACGGCGTCGCGCACGACGGCACCACGCTTGGCAAGGTGACGTTCCTGGGCGGCCACTCCTACGCCACGTCGTTGCCGTACACCTCCAACTACGAAGCGCCGTACCTGCGCTTCTTCTTCAACGCGCTCTTCTTCAACGGCGGTGCGGTGGCCAAGCTGGATCTGGCCGTGACGTCTCAGGACATCCCGCAGGGCCTGACGTCCGTGGTGGTAGTCAGCCTTCTCAATACGGGCTCGAGCGTGGCGGAGGGCACGCAAGACGTCACCATCCGGCTGCCGCAGGGCGTCACGTACGTTGAGACGGTTGCGGGTTACCCCGCGCCGCTTTCGGTCACGACGGACCCGGTAACGAACGCCACTGTGCTCACATGGGGCAGCTCGTTGGGGAACATCCCGGGCGGGGAGACTGCCACGCAGATCAGGGTCAGTCTGACGCCGGACACCCTCGGCGATACCTACTGCGCTCACCTCGACGCGCGATATGGTGACGTCTACGGAGAGTCGTTCACGGCCAGCCTGTGCAGGACCGTGAACGTCTATCCGGCCGCCGACCTTGAGATCACCAAGACGCTGAACGCCCCCAGCAGCGAGATGTACGCGGGGTCGCTTGCCGAGTGGACCCTCTCCTTCCGCAACACGGGTGATGCGGACCTGCTCGACGGCGTTGTGGAGGACCTGCTGCCTCTGGGGTACGCCTACAAGAGTTCGTCGCTCGCGCCCTCGAGCGTACTGCAGCAGCCTGACGGCACCACGCGCATCAGATGGAACGTGGGGACGGTCGTCGCCAAGGCGGGCGCCCGGACGATCACGATGTCAGCGTTCGCGCCAAGTGACCCCGGGCAGTACACCAACACCGTCACCCTCACGGGACCGGACTGGGCCGGTTTCCTGTACCAAGCCTCCGCGGCCTCCGATGTGGAGGTCATCCCACCACCCATCCAATTGCGGAAGTCGGTCTCCCCGGAAGGCGACGTGGAGGTCACCACGCCCGGTCAGGTGCTGACCTACACGCTGCGGCCGCACTACTCGGGCGCGTATCTCCTGCAGAACGCGCTGGTCTCGGACGCAACGCGCGCCTACACCACCTACGTTGCGGGCAGCGCGAACGCAGGGGGGACGCTGGGGTTCACGCCGCTGCCCGAGGAGGACGGCGATGACGCGGAGATGCGGATCGCGCTGACCGCCAGCCCCACAGCGGTGCCGCTGGGCGGCGAGGTCACCGTCACCATGACCTTGACCAACAAGACCGGCACGGCACGGACACTGGACCTGTCCGTCTTAGAGGCGCTGGACGGAGCGACCCTCACCGGCCCGACCAGTGCGACCGTGGCGGCGAACTCGACATTCACGCTCACCTACACGGCCACGATGACGTCCATCGGCGAGCGTGTGTTCGAGGCGCAGGCGGAGAACGTGACCCTCGACTACAGCTCGCATGTCGCTCTCTCGAACACCGTACTGGTGACGAGCCACCTGAACGCATCGCCCTCGAACGACGTCGTCACGTGGCGCCTGGGGAGCAACACGCCTCCGGTGCCCGGCGAGACCATCCTCACCGGCTATCCGGCCGGTGTGTATGCGTTCCGGGGCGGGAACAAGAAGGAGTTCTCGAAGTACCGGCAGGCGACTGACGTGTGGCAGTTGGAGGCGCAGCCCACCAACGGCATCGAGAAGGGCGGCGCGCTCACGGTCGACAGCGCCACGGGAACCATCTACGCCAGCGAGGGCAACTCGAAGTGGTTCTACGAGTACAGCATCACCACGAACACCTGGACCCGCTTGACCGATGCTTCCGCGAACTTCAACGAGGGCGGAGGGATCCAGTTCCTGCAGGTGGGCGGCGTGAAGTACGTCTTCGCCGTGCTGGGCAACGGCACCGCCTTCAGGCGCTACAACATCGCCACCGACAACTGGACCAACCTGGCCAACGTGCCGGTCACCGTCAAGCGCGGCGGTGCGATCACCACCGACGGCACGTATCTGTACGTCCTGCAGGGCGACGGCAAGAAGGGCTTCTACCGCTACGACGTGAGCGCCAACACGTGGACCGCGATGGCGCCCACGCCCGCCAATGTCAGCTGGGGAGGCGCGCTCACCAGCGTGGACACCAACGGCGACGGGGCGATCGACTCCATCTACGCGCTGCAGGGCGACGGCAAGACGGGCTTCTGGCGCTACAGCATCGCCACCAACACGTGGACGGCGATGGCGGTGACCCCTGGTGCGGTCAAGGCCGGCGGCGCACTCACCAACGACGGCCAGTACATCTACGCGCTCCAGGGAGGCACGGCTCTGTTCTGGGGCTACTCCGTCGCGGACAATGCGTGGACGGCACTCCAGCCGACCAACTTCACCGGGTCGGTGGGAGAAGGCGGTGCGCTCGTCTTCGATCCCGGCGTGAGCCCCACGGGCTATTTCACGCAGATGAGCGCCAGCGCAGCGCTCATCACGTCCGAGGAGACCATCACGGTCCAGCTGGCGGCCTCATCGTCGTACAGCGTGGGCGGCGTCGTCCCCGGTCCGATGACGATCACCTCGACGGGGGGCGCTTCCGCGGTCCTCGTGAGCGGCCCGACACTGGTCAGCGCGGACGATCATACGAGTGGCATCAGCGACTACGTCGTCTACGAGTGGGTCTACCGTGGCATGGCGGGGTCGGGCCCCGGCACCCTCACCTTCGTCGCCGGGGCCACGGGCACCAGCCCGGACTCGACGTTCCCGGAGGCGAAGACGCTCGGGATCATCGTCTCTCCGGAGCTGACGTTTCAAGTGCGGGTGTTCGACGCGGACCAGGTCCCCGACTACGAGACCCAGATTGTGAACACGGGCATGATCAGCGACCGTGCTGCCCTCGGCTACGGACTTAACTCCAACGCGGTGACGAACATGCTCATCAGGCCCCGGCTGAGCATCGCCAAGTCCAACGACCCCATGGGCCTGGTGCATCAGGGTGATGAGATCACCTATAGGGTCGTCATCAGGAACGACGGGACCGGCCCTGCGCACAACATCGTGATCACTGACCCGATACCGCAGTACACGACCTACGTGCCGGGAAGCGCGGCGATCCAGAGCACGGACGTGCAGAGCGTCGGTCAGGTGACGGAACCGGCAGATCCGGGCAGTCCGCTTCTGGCCACGCTGGACAGGCTCGGCTCCGACCAGTCCGCAACGCTCACGTTCCGCGTGCGTGTCGACGACGGTCTTTCGCCGGGCTCCTACCAGATCCCCAACACGGCCACCGTGACGGCGGCCATCGTACCGCCGCTCACCAGCAACACCGTCAACAACCAGGTCGACGTCGTGCCGTCGTTCTCCCTCGAGAAGATCGCAAGCGTCGAACGGGTCACCAATGTCGGCGAGGCCATCGAGTACACGGTCCTCGTCACCAACACCGGCGACGCGGCGTTGCACAACCTCACCGTCAATGACCCGATGCTGCCCGGCCTCGCGCCTGTCCTGGGTACCGACGCGGTCCACAACGTCGGCGACATCGACAACGACGGCGTCCTCGACGTGATGGAGATGTGGTACTTCACCGGCAGCTACACCGTGACCGAGTCGGACATCGACAACGGCCCTGAGGGCTACACGATGCTCACGAACACGGTCACCGCGGACACCGACGAGACCGACCCCGAGACGGCCTCGGCCGATGTGATGCTGGACATCGCGTTCTCGTCGCTCACCATCGCCAAGAGCGTGCTCCCCGGGGCCGGCTACGACACCCCGGATCAGGCGACCCCGTTCATCATCCGCGTCGTCAATGAAGAGCGGGGCTACTCGACGGACGTGGTTCTCACCGACGGACAGGCCGTGGAGGTCATGGCCCCCAGGGGCACCTTCTCCATCAAGGAGATCGCGGTCCCCGTGGAGTACCGTCTGACCGGCGACGTCACGGTCACGCGGTACGTGGACGGAGTGCCGCAGGAGTCATTCGCGCTCGGCAGCGACAGCCTTCTGGACGTCCAGCCGGGCAGCGACTACCGGGTGACCTTCACCAACCGGTTCGAGCACCTTCTGTACTTCCACAGCTCCTCGCGCGCCGTGAACACGTTCGCGCCAGGAGGGGTGCTGCCATGACGTCCAGAGGCCGCCATCCCGTGAGCGTTCGTGTGGTCGCCCTGGGCGCCGTCATGCTCGTGCTGGGGGCCGGCTTCGCGTACGCCGTGATTGCCAGCCGTGCACTCAACACGGTGACCACGCCGGCGCTCACGGTGGCCGTCGAGGAAGGAACCGATGGTGAGCACTACGAGGGATGGACCGACCCCGGCACCCAGTGGGGTGCGACGGTTCCCAAGTACGTCCGCTTCACCAACACCGGCCAGGCCCACGTGGTCATGCGCGTCAGCTACGCACAGGCGTGGACGCTCGAGACCACCGAGGGCGGCGTTCCCGTCACGAAGCAGCTCAGCAACACCTACCGGACGGAGACGGCCGAGTACGCGGTCGCCACACTCGACTGGACGTCTGCCGGCCTTCTCAACACCGACCTGTGGTTCGACGGCGGTGACGGCTGGTACTACTACCGGCACGTGTTGGCGCCGGGCGAGAGCTCTGACGCCGTGCTGGCTTCGGTGACCTTCGTGGAGCCGGCACCGTACGGGTACGACGGTGCCGAGTACCAGCTCCGCTTCATCACCGAATCCTGCCAGTACAGCACGAACCTCCTGAACAAGAACCAGGAGGCGGTCTGGACGACGTTCGGCATGACCTACGAGGAAGTCGGCGGGGCGCTGGTCTGGAGCCAGACCGCGCCGGGCGTGTGAGCGCCGGGCAGCAAGGGGCGAGAGACGCGATGGGCAAGCACAGGAAATGCGGCAACAACTGGTTCATGAAGCTGCTGCTGGCATGCTTCGTGGGCCTCACGCTTGCCGCGATCTCCTACACGCTCGCGTTCTTCACCGACGAGGGCTCGGCGGAGAACTTCATCACCGCGCGGTCCCACAACGTGGCCCTTGTCGACCTCTTCGACAAAGGCCAGTTCACGCTTCCGGGCGACACCGTGCCCAAGGTGGTCTACATGCGCAACACGGGTGGCGCAAAGGCCGTGATCCGGATGCGCCTGACGCCGTCGTGGGACCCGGCACAGGCGGGCGAGTACGTCCTCGACCCCGCGGTCGTGACCGTTCACCTGGGCGAGACGGTGGCAAGCGACTGGACGTTCTACGACGGCTGGTACTACTACAACCACATCCTGGAGCCGGGCGACGCCACCGGCCATCTGGTGGAAGCGATCGAGCTGGGCGTGGTTGCTAACGACGCGCACGCCGCGGACTACTCGGGGGCTTCGTACACGCTGGACGTGGAGGGCGAGTCGCTCCGGGCGGACGCAACCCTGACGCAGGACGAGTGGAACATCGGCTTCCAGGTTGACGCGGGCACCGCGATCACCTGGCTGACACCCTAGGAGGCGACTTGAAGATCGTTGGCGGCGTCATCAACGTACTGACTGCACTCGCGTATGTGGTGGTGGTGTTCGTCCTCGTCATCGCGGCGCCGCTTGCGCTCGGCTACAACCCGGTGGTCGTGCTGAGCGGGAGCATGGAGCCCACCTACAAGGTGGGGAGCGTCATCTACTACAAGCAGGTGGCGTTCGACGACATCCAGGTGGGCGACGTCATCACCTACAAGTCCCGGGACGACGTTGGCAACGCGGTCACCCACCGCGTGCACGCCATCAACGAGGCCGAGCGGACGCTCACGCTCAAGGGGGACGCCAACCCCTCGCCCGACCCAAGCGCGATCCCCTACGGAATGGTGCAGGGGGAGGTGATGCTGTACGAGCTGCCCTACGTCGGCTACATGGTCCAGTACCTGCGCAACTACTACTTCATTGCGGCGCTGTTCGTGGTGTTCGTCGCCAAACTGCTCTACGACCGGCTCTCAGGAGGCAAGGCAGATGCAGAAGAGGAGTCTCAATAGCAGCCGAGCCTCGCGTGTGGGGTCGCTGCTCCGGCAGCGCACCGTAAGGGGGGTGATGCGGGCGCACACGTGAGGATCGATCCATGGCACCAGACTGAACCGTATGCACGAATGGACTGAAGGAAGGATCATCATGCGTAAGATCAAGAAGTCGCTGCCGCTGTTCGGCATGATCGCGCTGGTTGTCGCGATCGCCATCGGTGGCACCTTCGCCTACTTCTCCCAGACGGGAACGGCGGAGAACTACCTGACCACGATGACCTACGACTCGACCATCACGGAAGACTTCACCCCGCCGGCCGACGGCGCGTTCGCCCCGGACGTCGAGATCGACAAGGAGGTGGGCGTCACCAACACCGGCGAGATTCCGTTCCTCGTCCGCATCAAGTACGAAGAGGCTTGGAACGGTACCCCCGTGTCGCTCACCTACGCCGACGCGGTCAACACCCCGTCGGGTTCGGAAGTCTGGATCTACGACGGCGACACCGAGGACGACTCGGTCGTCAAGAAGATCAAGTACGGCGAGACCGCCGGCTGGACCTACGGTGGCGACGGTTACTACTACTACCTGGCCGAACTGGATCCGGGCCAGACCGCGCCGAGCTTCATCGACTCCATCATGCTGAAGGCGTCGACCGTCAACGAGGACACCAGCTGGGTGCTGACGTGGTGGGACGGCACCGCCGCGGACTACGTCGATGAGACCTTCACGAGCCAGGGCGCAGTCGACGATCGCAAGGCTGCAATCATGCTCATGGAAGACGGATCGTATCTCGTCAACGTCATCGAGAACACGAAGACCACGCTCGACATGGAGGGCGGCTACACGCTGACCTTCACGATGGAGACCGTCCAGGCCATCGAAGAGGGCGCGGATTCGTGGACGACCCCGACCGTTACAGACGTCATTACGTTCCTCGGCGGCGTTCTGTAGTCAGCCCCTTAGGGGCTAGTCGCTCTTACGAGTGGTGGCACCCGGTGGCGCTTGCGCCACCGGGTGCGCCCCGGAAGATCCAGGAGGGGAGGTGCCGTGAACAACGCCTATCGACGCTCGATGACTGCAGCGCTGCTCGCGGCACTGCTCCTCGTCGCGCTTGGTGCTGCGCCCGTCGGGGCGTTAGCCGCAGTCGCCATACCCACCACCACCTACGATGGCTGGCGCGCGGACATGGACGGGAAACTGCTCACCGACAGCGAAGGCTACTACGTCCTCACGGTCACGCCCCAGATGGCGGCGGACGGCGACATCACGCTCCAGTGCAACCGATTCGCGCGGCTGTTCCTGAAGGACTTCCGCAACATCTCCAACACCGACACGACGTACAAGATGAAGATCGTCAACGCCAGCGGCAAGACGATCACCTACCGCGACTACGCGTTCACCACCCACAACGTGCTGCCCCGCACGGACAACATCTTCGGACCCGCCACCGGCGCGATCACCGACTCGCCGGAGCTGGGCAGGGGGTTGGGCTCGGCCTATGCCGCGATGCTCCCCACCATCCTGACCGCCGGGACCTATACCGACCTCTGCATCGACACGCAGGGGTTCGACGGCAATAACATGAACCTCATGATGGTGCCGCTCCGCTGCACGAACGACGCCATCTGTTCGTTCTACGGCGTGGACCACACGTTCGATGTCACGCTTCCCCAGATCATGCATCTCGACGAGAATCTCGCCGCGCGTGGCTACTCCAGCTACGCCCACTACCTCAAGAGCTACTACGGCGTCGCCAGCCTCTCCAACCTGCCGCCGGCGACCGTGTACAACATCCTCGGCACCACCAACGGCGCACAATCCGCCATCACCAACTGGCGTGACAATACCATCGGCGGGAAGCCCATCCCGGCCTCCGAGCTCGGTAGCCTGACGAACGAGTTCAGGATCTGGGGGCTTCTCCACCTCAACGGCGATTCCAGGGACGCGGCGCAGTATCCGTACGTCCCCAACTTCTTCATGATGGAGACCGATCCCGAGGTCCTCCAGCTGGCCTACGACTACCTGTACACTGACGGTCTTCGCTTCAGCTTCGACCAACTCACCCAGCCGTTCGACACCACGGACAACGAGCACGGCCGCGGCGGCGACTTCGGCATCAAGGCGTATGTGAACAAGAGCCCGGGCTCCACCGCCCACGTCAACAGCGTCTTCGGCGGCGTCACCCTGGCCGACGGCGATGAGCTGAAGCTCGACAACGTGACGGCGGGCCTCTACGTCCCCAACGCGTGGAACCAGTACCGCCTCTACGACTTCGGATTCAACCTTATCTTCACAACTGACGAGGTCTACACGCTCGCTATCACGAAGACCGGCCGGGACCTGAACGGCCCGCGGCTTGTTCCGGGCGACGTCATCGAGTGGCGGATCGTGGTCAGGAACACGGGTCCGACGGTGTTGACGAACGTCGAGGTCGTCGATGACGTCCCATCGACGACGGCGTACGTCCCGGGCTCGATCACCGGGCGCGGAGCTGATGATTCCGCGTCTCGACGCCTGCGATGGCTGGTGGGCACGCTGAACCCGGGCGAGTCGGTCACGCTCACCTTCCGGTCGACCGTCAACGCGGGCCTGCCCAACGGAACGGAGATCCGCAACCAGGCTGCGGTGCATTCCGATCAGGTCGGCTGGCGCTACTCGGACGATTCGAGCACGCCGATTCCCGGCGACGCCACGCTGCTGCGCACCGGAGGGAACGACTGGATATGGCTGGGCGTCACCGTGGCCGCAGTGCTGTTGGGGCTTGTGGCACTGCTGTACGGGTTGCTCCTGAAGCGCCGGAAGCGTAAGCAGGCATCGTCCTAGATGAGCGGGTCGAGGGCCAACGGGTCCGGCTGGGTGCTGTTGGGCATCGCATTGCTCGTGTTCAGCGTTGCCGTTGCGGTATACAACCTGTGGCCGGACATCACGTTCCAGGCCGGCCTGGTCGAGCCCTCGGTGCCGTACCCGTCCAAGTTCGCCGACGCGCCTGCGGGTGAGGTGCCGTCAGACGCCACTCAGGCGATCCCTGCCGAGCCGAGGGTCGTCATCCCCCGCATCGCCGTGGACGTACGCATCTACAAGGGCGATGCGCAACGGGCGCTCAAGCTCGGCGTGTATCACCACGCCGGGACAGCCGCCCCCGGGGAGCCCGGTAACATGGTCATCGCCGGCCACCGCAACAGGCGGCAGTTCGCGCCGCTGTCCTATCTCGAGAGCGGCGACGTGATCCTGGTCTACTGGGATGGCGCCGAATACGGCTACAGGGTCACGCAGGTCTATCAGGTCGAGGCGGTGGAGACGTCGGTGCTTGCGCGGGGAGACACCGAGATGCTGACCCTCTATACCTGCACCCCGCGATTCCTGGGCAACAAGCGGACCGTCGTGGTGGCCGAGCCACTCACGGGCGTCCCCGAGGCAACTTTCGGAGACTCCCAGTAACATCAGAAAGTGGTTCGAATCCACTCGGGCCCACCATGAGACAACACGTCAGACGGGGTATCTGCCCCGTCTGATTGTGTTATGCGGAACTCCTCCGCTCCCGGATGTGGTCATGGACCGGCAGCTCCGCGTCAGCCGCCCTTGCGCCCGATCCACGGCACCAGCACCGGCGTCCGCCGCTTGTAGTCCTCGTACTCCTCGTGCCCGCCCCACTTCTCCTCGGCCTTCCTCTCCAGAAGAGGGATGCCGCTCACGCGCGTGAGCAGCAGGTAGACGAAGACCGGCGATACCAGAGTCGCGAGTTGCCAGCCGCGAAGAACGGGGAGCGCGATGAGCGCCACGCCGGTCCAGAGCACGATCTCGCCGAAGTAGTTGGGGTGGCGCGACAGCGCCCACAGGCCCGAGCTGATGAATGCACCTTCGTTTGCAGGTTGGGCCCGGAAGCGGCTCTTCTGGTAGTCCGCTACCACCTCGATCGAGAATCCCGCTGTCCACGCTGCCAGCCCCACGAGCATGAGGATGTCGACCCCGGCACGCGTCTGTGAGGTGACGGCGGCAAGCGCCGCTGCGAGCGTCAGGCTCACCCACAGCCCCTGCAGCGTCCACGTCATAAGGAATCGGGCGAAGGAGCTCTTGAGCTCGTCGAAGCGGCTGTCTTTGCCGGATCGCAGGACGCGTCGGAACAAGAAGGTACCCAGTCGCCCTGCCCATACGAGCACGAGCACCAGCAGCAGCATGGAGCGCGCGTCGGCGTACGCGCTCGACGCGACAGCGAACACCATGACCGAGATGTACGTGAGGCTGCCGGTCAGGTCGTAGTAGCGCTCGGTGCGCATCACGTAGGAGGGGATGAAGACCACCCACTGCACGAGGAAGGCGAGCGCCACCCCGAGTGCGAACACCGGAACCCCGCCCATTACCTGTCCTGCCGCGTCCGCACCTACGCTGACGTCCATCCCGCGTCGGTCGCCAGGACGGCTCCGTTGATGCCCTTCGCCTCGTCGGAAGCGAGGAAGAGCGCGACGTGCGCGATGTCCTCGGGCTTGAGCTGCCACGGGATCATCCCGTACCACTTCTGCAGGCGCTCGCTTGCCTTCGGATCCATCTTCGTGGGGTCGACGCTCTGCATGATGTTGGTCTCGACCGCTCCGATCGCGATCAGATTGCACCGGATACCGTCGTGCGCGTAGATGTAGGCGGTGCTCCGGGTTAGGCCCTTGAGTGCATGCTTCGAAACGGTGTAGGCGGCACCCGCGGCCGCGCCTCCCTGTCCGGCGACCGAGCCGCTGTTGACGATGGACCCGCCGCCGCCCTTGATCATCTCCGGCACGGCCGCCCGTGTCAGGCACATCGGGCCGTACACGTTGATGCCCATGACCCTGTTCCACATCTCGTCTTCGAGTTCGGCAACGCCCTGGTTGAGGTCCATCACGCCTGCGTTGTTGCAGAGCACGTCGAGACGCCCGTAGGCGTCGACAGCACTGGCGACGATGCGCTCGCAGTCCTCACGCTTCGAGACGTCGCCCTGCACCCCGACCACATCGCGACCCGCGTCGCGAAGCTCAGCGACTATGCCCTCGAGCGACTCCTGATTCCAGTCGGCTGCGACGATCTTTGCGCCCTGCGCCGAGAAGATCTGTGCCATCGATCGGCCCATACCTGAGCCTGCGCCGGTGATGATCGCAACCTTACCCTCGAGCGTCAACATGTCTCTCTCCCTCTTCCCGTGTTCGTCGAACATGCCGGTGTTCTTCCGTTCCAGAACCACAGTCCGAATACTTCCAGGCCGTCAATCTGGAATGTACCCCTCGCGAACCAGCGCGCCGACGCCTGCTGTCTCCTGCGCGGTCAGGGGCGAAGCCCGACCTGCATGACATCGATCGTGCGGTAGGAGAAGCCTGCCCGGCAAAACGCAAGGTAGAAGCGCCACATGCGGATGAACCGTTCGTCGAATCCGAGCGCACGCACCTCGGGGTGGACGGCGTCGAACCGCTGCAGCCACGTGTCGAGGGTGCGGGCGTAGGAGTCGCCGATGAAGCGCGGCTCGTCCGTTGCGAGACCGGCATCGCGGGCGGCCTTGTCGAAGCGCTCGGGACTCGGCAGCATGCCACCGGGGAAGATGTAGCGCTGGATGAAGTCCGGGCCGCTGCGGTACGCCTCGAAGCGCGCCTCGGGGATGGTGATCGTCTGCAGCGCCGCGGCTCCTCCGGCCTTCATCAGTTCGCGCACGCGCTTGAAGAAGACGGGCCAGTACTTCTCTCCGACCGCCTCGAACATCTCGATCGACACGAGCCGGTCGTAGGTCTCGGGAACGTCGCGGTAGTCCTGCAGCCGGATCTCGATCCTGTCCTCCAGGCCCTCCTCGGCCACGCGCGCCTTCGCGAAGTCGTGCTGCTCCTGCGAGAGGGTGACCCCCGTCACTCGGCACCCGGCCTGCTTGGCAGCGTGGATGGCGAACCCGCCCCAGCCGCACCCGATCTCGAGCAGGTTCGAGCGGCTGTCGGGATCGGCGATCTCCAGGATGCGGTCCCACTTGCGGTGCTGTGCCTCGGCCAGATCGCTGCAGTCCTCCTCGAAGCATGCTGCCGAGTACGTCATCGTATCGTCGAGCCACAGACGGTAGAAGTCGTTGCCGAGGTCGTAGTGTGCGGCAATGTTGCGCTTCGAGCCGCGACGGCTGTTGAAGCGAAGAGCGTGCGTCAGCCGGTCGAGGAACCCGGCACGCCGGTTCGCTCCGTCCATACCGCCCGCCGCCATGCCGGCCGCACCGAGATCGAGCACTGCTCGCAGGTCCGGTGCGTCCCACTCGCCGGCCATGTAGCTCTCGGCGAGCCCGAGCGAACCTTCGCGCGCGATACGTCGTGCGACATGGTGGTCGTGCAGGGCGACCCGAGCGTGCGGTCCCGCCTCCCGTCCTTCGTACGTCGTGCTGCCGCCGCGGGGCCACGTGATCTCGAGGCTGCCTGCGGGAAGCCCGCGGTCAAGCATCGTGTCGACGACGCGCTCGGTCAGTGTGGACGGACCCTTCCCGTCGATGGTGCGTGCTGTGCTCACCCTAGGTGGTCTCCTCGGCCGGGGGCTCGGTGCGCGGTACGTACTTGATGCGCTTGGCGACGATGCGCAGTGCCTGGAAGTGGATGAGCAGCCAGGCCCGTGCCGACATCGGCCCGAAACGCAGGAAGGTCCTTACGATCTGCCCGTCGGTCAGCGGGCGGGCACCGAGCGAGACCGCAGCCACGAGAAGGAGCGGACCCTTCACGTAGTCGAAAATGCTGACCGACAACCGCTCGGCAGGTTCGCTGACGTGGAACCGGTAGCGCGCATCCATCTCGATGAAGGGTGATACGTGGAACACCTTCACCTTCTCCGGTGAGCTGCGCCAGTCGTACGGTGCCCCGCCGTTGTGCAGCAGGTAGTTGTGGTGATCGCCGAAGGTGTTCTGTACCTCCGCGAGAACGGCAATGGGCGTGCCGTCGGCGTGGAAGCAGTACCAGAACGACACCGGGTAGAACTTGAATCCGAGGACGCGCGGGAAGGTGAGCAGGCGCACGGGGCCACCCTCGAGATCGATGCCTGCGCGGGCGAGGGTGGCGTCGATCCAGGGACGCCAGGGCGAGCCGTCGCGTGGACCGTGGTCCTTCAGTCTCAGCGAGAAGAGATTCGGCCTGTCCACCGAGAAGAGCCTCAGCGACGCATCGAGGGCATCGAGTTCGTCGAGGTCCGCGTAGACGAAGTACACACCGTAACGGAACCGGTTGACGCGAGGGACCTTCCGCTCGTGAGCAACGGTCCCGACGTAGAGCGTGCTGTGCACCGGGGTTTCCATGCCTGAATCCTATACGACCTGCGTGCGGCTCGCGTCAAGCTCGTCGGCCCACGGCAGCCCGGCACCGATCGCCTCGGCGACGCGCACCGCGGAGAGCAGACCGTCCTCGTGGAACCCGTACCGCTGCCACGCACCCGTGAACCATGTCCCGCGCCGGCCCTGGATCTCGGCGAGACGCCCCTGCGCCGCCATCGCGTCCGCCGAGAAGAGCGGGTGCGTGTAGGCGATGCGCGCGATGACGTGCTCCGGGTCGGGCTCGCGCACGGGGTTGAGTGTGACGAGCAGGGGAGTCTCGACCCCGAGCGGCTGGAGCCGGTTCAGGTAGTACGTCAAGGACAGGCCACCGGAGGTCATATCCGCAGCTTCGGAGTAGTAGTTCCACGAGGCGTGCGTACGCTCGAGCGAGGGCAGGAACGAGGTGTCGGTGTGCAGCACGGTGTCGTTGGGGCTCGCGCCGAACGCGCCGAGAATCTCGCGCTCGGCGTCGGACGGGTCGGCAAGCATCCCGAGGGCCTGGTCCGCGTGGGACGCGATCACCACCGCGTCGTAGAGCTCCTCACCGCCCGGCCACTGCACGACAACGCCCTCCGGCCGTCTCTCGATCCGCTCGACGGGAGCCGACACGCGAGTCGTTCCGGAGATCGACCGCGCGGCCGCGTCGACGTAGGTCCGGCTCCCGCCGACCACGCTTCGCCACTGCGGCTTGCCGGTTATGTGCAGCAATCCGTGGTTGTCGCAGAAGCGCAGGAACGACTTGGCCGGGAATCCGAGCATCTGTCCCGGGGGCGTCGACCAGATCGCGGAACCCATCGGGATGAGGTACCAATCGGTGAATCCCTTGCCAAGTCCCTCCCGATGCAGCAGCTCACCCAGGGTGAGCGAGTCCAGGCTGTCGTCAGCCAGCAGCCGCTCGGCCATGCCCGAGAAGCGCACGATGTCGACGAGCATGCGCAGGAATGCGGGACTCGCGAGGTTGCTCCGCTGGGCGAAGACCGAGTCAAGCCCCTTGCCGGCCCACTCGATCCCCTCGCCCGGGCACTGCACGGAGAAGGACATGTCGCTCGACGCATGCTCGATGCCGAGCCGCTCGAAAAAACGGATGAGGTTCGGGTAGGTTCGCTCGTTGTAGACCATGAAGCCGGTGTCGGCTGGAACGATCCTCCCGTCGAGAAGTACGTCGTGCGTGTGCGCGTGTCCCCCCAGCCTGTCATCGGCCTCGAAGAGGTCGACCTCGTGCATCGGTGATAGCAGCCAGGCCGCTCCGGTTCCGGATATTCCCGAGCCGACGACACCTATCCTCACGTGTTCCCCCGTCCGTTTGCGCGCACCGTCCCGTGCGCACCGGTCTCGGGTATATGTTCCCGAAGGAGGCGCTTGAAACCCGGGTGCCCGCGGGAAATGGAGGCTTCGACGTGCCACTCATCCTGATCACCGGCGTGTCCACGGGAATCGGGCGCGCTCTTGCAGAGCGCTTCGCCCGCGACGGGTGGACGGTCGTCGGCACGGTGCGCGACGCAGCGAAGATGGCCGACGTGCAGTGGCCGGGTGAGGTGCGGCTCGAGACCGCGGACCTGGCGCAGCGCGGATCGGGTCGCGCTCTCGCCGCGCGCGTGCTCTCCGCCCACGGGACGCCCGACGTGGTCGTCAATAACGCCGGCACGCTGGAGTTCGGGCCGGTGGAGGACGAGTCTCCCGACTCCGCGGAGGAGGTCTTCCGCGTCAACGTCTTCGAGCCGGTCGAGATCATCCGGGCGCTCGCGCCCGCGATGCGTACGGCAGGCGGGGGAACCGTGGTGAACGTGACGTCGCTCGGCGGACGCATGGTGTTCCCCTTCTTCACGACGTACAACTCCAGCAAGCATGCGCTCGAGGGGTACTCGGAAGGGCTCTGGCACGAGCTCCAGCTCTCGAAGATACGCGTCAAGGCGGTCGAGCCGGGGTTCGTCGAGACCGCAGTCTGGGGTAAGTCGGTGCGCAACCGGGGAGACTCCCCCTACCAGGGCAGTGGCCCGTACGGTCCGGCGATGGAGGCCATGGCCCGCTTCGAAGGGTCCATCTCGAACCGTTCGACGCCGGAGCAGGCCGCCGAGGAGATACGGACGGCGATCCTCGACCCGTCTGACCGGCTCCGCTATCCGGTCGCCTCCTACGCCCGCCCGATGCTGCGTGCGCGCCGCTGGCTCGGAGACCTGAGGGTGATGCGCTTCTTCCACTCCCGGTGGATGGGGAAGTAGGCGACGGGAGCACGCGGGCGCCCCTTTGCGTTGTCATACCAAGATGCATACAATCGGTATGAACGATTGGCTGTCCGAGGAGTAAGCATGGCTGCACGCGTTACGATCACACTGCCCGAGGACGTGCTCGATCGACTCGACACGATCGCTCGCGAGGAGGGCGTGGCACGCAGCGAGGTCGTTCGTGAAGCTGCGGCGCACTATCTCACGGCGCATGCCACGCGCGCCGAGGCCGATGCGCGCAAACATGCCGTCGATGACGGGATCGTATGGCTCGAAGGGCTTGCGATGTCCGGCTCAGCAGCTCCCGGCGTAGACAGCCTGGCGGTCCTTCGGGAGCTTCGGGGAGACGAGGCGGCCGGCACTCCGCTCGAACACGATGGGCGCAGGAGTGAGAGGCGTCGATGAACACGGTGGTGCTCGATGCCTCGGTAGGCGTCAAGTGGTTTCGCGACGAGTCCGGTTCGGCGGAGGCCCGCGCGATGCTTCGGTCGCACGGCTCCGGAGAGATACGGATCGTGGTGCCGTCGCTGTTCGTGTACGAGTTCGCGGGTGTAGCCACGCGACTTCTCCAGCCCGATGAGGCACGGGATCTGTGGGCACGCTTCCTCGACTGGCGCATCAGCGTGCGCGAGGTCGGGGATTCGCTGATGCGCGACGCGTTCGACATCCGCGAACGCTATGGCTGCACGCTGCACGACGCGCTCTCACCCGCACTTGCAGCGCAGATCGGGGCGACTCTCTGCTCGGCCGATCGCCGCGCCCATGGCGGAATGCCCGGTGCGGTCATCATCGGCGAGTAGAGCAGCGTCGGTGTCCGGCCGCTACCCTCCGAGCAGCATGACCTTCACGTGGTGCTCCCGGCCGTCGCCTGACAGCGGCACGAGGGGTTCGTCGAGGACGGCGCCATCGAGCTCGATCCAGGCCACGCCCCGGTTCACGCCGCGGGGGTTCTCGACCGTGATGTGGTAGGTCGAGTCCCCGTCCCGGTAGATCATCTCGAACCCGGGCCACGTCTTGGGTATGCAGGGGTCGACGGTGAAGTGCCGTTGTCCGCTCTGTGCCAGGGGGCGCAGGCCGAGCAGGTTGTTGACGGTCACCCGGTAGAACCACGACGCCGAGCCGGTGTACCAGGTCCACCCGCCCCGGCCGGTGTGCGGGGCGACCGCGTAGACGTCGGCGGCCACCACGTACGGCTCGACCTTGTAGCGGGCCACGCCCCCGGCATCGAGTGCATGGTTGATCGGGTTGATGAGATCGATGAGCGAGACACCCTCGTCGCCGTCACCCCTCAGCAGGTGTGCGAGCGCGACCCAGATCGCCGCGTGCGTGTACTGCCCGCCGTTCTCGCGAACGCCGGGCACGTAGCCCTTGATGTAGCCGGGGTCATGCGACATGCGATCGAACGGCGGCGAGAGCAGGGCGACCAGCCCGTCCTCCATCCGCACCAGTTTCTCCTCGACCGATTCGAGCGCGCGGGCGGCGCGAACGGGGTCGCCCTGGCCGGAGATGACCGCCCATGCCTGGGCGATCGCGTCGATCCGGCACTCCTCGGCGTCCTTGGTACCGAGCGGCGTGCCGTCGTCGAAGTACGCACGGCGGTACCAGCCGCCGTCCCAGCCGGACTCGTCGGCCGCTGCGACGAGCCGGGCGGCGTGTTCGCGGTAGCGCTCGGCGCGATCCGTCTCGCCCTTCAGCTCGCAGAGCGGAGCGAATGCCCGGAGTGTCACGTCGAGGAACCACGCGAGCCACACGCTCTCACCCAGGCCTTCGTGACCGACGCGGTTCATGCCGTCGTTCCAGTCGCCGCCGCCGATGAGCGGGAGCCCGTGCGCGCCGACATCGAAGGCGAGATCGAGGGCGGCCGTGCAGTGCTCGTAGACGCTCGCGGTCTTCTCGCTCACCGTCGGCTGTACGTAGGCGTCCTCGGCACCCGGCTCCAGCAGGGGCGCCTCGATAAAGGGAGTGCGCACGTCGAGCACGCTCGTGTCCCCGGTGGCAGCGACGTACTCGGCGGTCACGAAGGCGAGCCAGTGGCGGTCGTCGGTGATGCGGGTGCGCACGCCCCGGCCGGAGAGAGGCTGCCACCAGTGCAGCACGTCGCCCTGTTCGAACTGGCGGCGCGAGGCCTCGACGATCTGGGCGCGCATGAGGTCGGGGCGTGCAAGCGCAAGTCCGAGCGTGTCCTGCAGTTGGTCGCGGAAGCCGAGGGCTCCTGACGACTGGTAGGTTGCGGTGCGTCCCCACAGCCGGCATGCGAGCGACTGGTAGAGCAGGCGCCCGTTGACGAGCAGGTCCAGCGTCGGGTCCGGGGTGCTCACCTGGACGGTCTGTAGCATCCCGGCCCACATCGCGCGGACTCCCTCGAGTGCGCGGTCGACCGACCCGGGGGAGCGGTAGCGTGCGACGAGGCCGCGGGCTTCCTCGAGCCGCTCGGTCTGGCCGAGCATGAACGTGACCTCGCTGCTCTCGCCGGGTGCGAGCGAGACCCCGGTCATGAGCGCGCCGCAGTTGTCGTGGAAGCGCCCGCTGCGCCCGTCGAGCCGCTCGCGTTCCATTGCGGCGGGGGCGGCGGGTCGGCGGTTGCGGCCCACGAACTCGCTGCGGCTCGCGGTCCACGAGTGGAGTGGCCGGTCGCACGCGAGGAAGGTCGGCCGCCCGGGGAAGTCGGGATTGTAGTGGTTGTGCGCGGTGAGCATGTCGTGCTCGGCATCGAACCACGTGACGACGAGATGTTGTGCCTGGCTGCGCGATGAGCCGAGCACCCACTCGACGAACTGGGTCGCGGTGAGCCGCCTCGGCACGGCCGAGACGTTGGTCAGGCGAAGTCGTACGAGACGTACGGGGTCCTCGGCGGGTACGAACCAGTCGAGTTCGTGGGCGATCCCGTGGGAGATGTGCTCGAAGCGCGTGTAGCCGAACCCGTGGCGAACGACAAAGGGCTCGGTCGAGCGACAGGGGAGCGGGGTGGGGCTCCAGTACTCGCCGGTCTCCTCGTCGCGGATGTAGATGACCTCGCCCGAGCCGTCCGAGACCGGGTCGTTGTTCCAGGTGGTGATCCGGTTCTCGTGGCTGTTGACCGCCCACGTGCATCCAATGCCCGCCTCTGAGACCAGGCAGCCGAACTCGGGCGTGGCCATGACGTTGACCCACGGTGCGGGAGTGGTCGCGCCATCCTCGAGCACGATGACGTACTCGCTGGTCTGCGGGTCGAAGCCGCCCAGACCGTTGTCGTGCACGAGCGATGGCCGCTCGAAGGCAGGCGCGTCGAACTCGCGCGGCTCTGACACCAGTTCCAGCGCCGGTGGGTCGACCGGCCGCTCGCCGCGGCGGTTGAGTTGCAGTTCGATGGTGCCTCCATCGCCCTCGAGCACGGCGCGCGCCACGCTCTCGAGCAGGTTCAAGACGTCGGGGTGCATCTGGTCGGAGCGGCGCAGGAAGATGCCGCCCGGCTTGTCGACGAGCTGCAGAGCGTGTCCGGTGCGCACGAGGAGTCGCAGCCGGTCGTCGAGCTCGTCGGAGTAGGCGGTGGGGCGCGTGTTGAGCACGACGAGGTCGGAGACGAGTCCCTTGTGCCGCCAGTACTGGTGGGCAAGGAGCGCCTGGCGTACGAGAGGTGCATGCTCCGGCTCGTCGATGCGCACGAGCAGGATGGGGTTGTCCCCGGAGATGCCGAGCGACCAGAGCCCGGAGATCGGCAGGCCATTCTCGACCGGCGTCTTGGCTTTGAGCGGTGAGTACGGATCGGTGAGCAGCAGGCGAGACGCGAGCCGCTGCAGCACCACCGCGTCCTCGGCCGCGATCCCCAGGTCTCGCAGCTCGATCTGGGCCGCCGTCCAGGACAGGTCGATGGCGCGCTGTGAGGTGCGGATGTCCTGGTAGCGCTCGGCCAGCGTGAGTGCCTCGTCCCGGCTGGCGGCTACGCCGGTCACGTATGCGAGCCGTGCGCTCTCACCGGGACCGAGCTCGAGCGTATGCCGGATGGCGCACGCCGGGTCGAGCACGGCGCCCGCGGTCCCGGACAGGGCGCCTCCGGCGTGTACGGCCGCAGGAGTATCTGCGCCGTGCAGCCGTCCGAGGAAGCGGGCGCGGTCGCTCTCGTAACTCCACTCGCACGGACCGTCTTCGCAGCCCAGCACGTGGAAGCCCCACAGCCGCTCCTCGGCCGAGGAGCGCGGGCGCCGCGAGAAGAGCAGCGTGTCCTGTGTGTCGACGGCCTCGGTCTCGACGAAGAGGTTGGAGAACGCCTTGTGTGCCTGGTCACCGCCCTGGTCGGTGAGGGCGATCTCGAAGTAACTCGTGACCTCGATCCGGTGGGGTTCCAGTCCACGGTTCGACACGGTGAGACGGCGCACCTCGACGTCGTCTTCGGGAGAGACCGCGACCTCGGTACGGGTCTCGATGTCTCCGTCGCGACGGTAGTACTCGGCTTTGTCCGCCGAGAAGGTGACATGGTACGTGTCCGGCCGGGTCGAGACCGGGTTGTGCGCCGCCGACCAGACCGCACCGCTATCGACATCTCTGAGGTAGAAGAAGTGCCCCCAGCAGTCGCGAGTGATGTCCTCCCGGTACCGGGTCACCGAGATCCCCTTGTAGCGGCTGTAGCCGCCTCCCCCGTTGGTGACCATGACCGAGTAACGGCCGTTGGACAGGAAGTGCGTGGCGGGTGCGGGAGTGTCCGCGAGCGGGTAGGAGCGGGTGACCGGCACCGGCAGCTCTTCGACCGAGCGGACCGACTCGACCTCGGCGACGTGGGGCGTGGCGAGCGCCACCGCACGCGGTGCACGCTCCTGGAGCAGCAGTTCGGCCGAGGCGACGGTCGGGTCGCAGTGGAAGCGCTCGCGCATGCGGTCACCCGTCAGCGCGTTGCCGATCGCAACGAAGCTCATGCCCTGGTGGTGCGCGAAGTACGAGCGGACCACTGCCCGCCGTTCGCCGGCGGGTACGCGTCCGGGAGTGAAGTCGACTGCCTCGTAGTACCCGTAGCGCCCGCGAGCGCCGATGTCGGCGAGGCGCCCGAGGTTGGCGTGGACGTGATCTGCCGCCACCGGCAGTGCGAGCAGCGTGGCGTAGGGAGCGATGACGATGTCCTCGGACAGGCCGCGCTTCAGGCCGAGACCCGGAACGCCGAACGCCTGATACTGGTAGGTCAGGTCCGCGTCGAGCACGTTGAACGCGGACTCCGACACGCCCCACGGGACTCCGAGCTCCCGCCCGTAGTGGATCTGCCGTCTGACCACCGCATCGTAGGTCTGGTCGAGCAGGGTCAGAGGCCAGGAGCGCATGACAAGCAGGGGCATGAGGTACTCGAACATCGACGCACTCCACGAGAGCAGCGCCTGACCACCGTTCGCACGCGTGATCTGTCTACCGAGCCGGAACCAGTGCTCCTGCGGTACGTCGCCCTTCGCGATGGAGAGGAACGACGCGAGACGGCACTCCGAGGCGAGCATGTCGTAGTAGGAGTCGTCGAGGTGACCCTCTGCGGTGTTGTACCCGATCGAGAACAGCAGCCGCCGCTCGTCGAAGAGTACCGAGAAGTCGGTGTGTTCCCACATCTCGCGCGCGATATCGGCGCTCAGCCGCAGTCTGCCGAGCAACTCCGTGCAGCCCGGGCGTGCCGAGCGCACGCCGGCGGCGACCGTCTCGGCCCACCGCGCCGCGGTCGATCGCTCGGACTCCTCCTCGCCCGGTGGTCCCTGCGCGATAGAGTCCAGGGCCTCGAGAGCCAGATCGAGCCCCTCGGAGAGCCCCACCAGGCTCGGCACGTGCGTGAGCAGGGGAGCGAGTGCAGCCGCGCGGACGTCGGTGGCAACCGCCCGGGGCACCTCGGAGGTGACGGCGGCCCACGGGGCGAATGTCTCGAGGAGGGAGAGGGCGTCAGTGACCAGTCCGGTGACACTCTCAAGCGAGGCGCGGATACGGGCGGCCGGATCGGTGACGTGGAGCGGGTCTGCGGAGACGGCAGGAGCCGCGATGCTTTCGAGGTCCCCCGCCGCGTCGAGGGCCCGCTCGGCTAGTCCGTACCAGCGCATCAGCAGCGCGTGCCACGCGCCGGCATCGGCCGGCTGATCGGCGATCGCGGCATCGCGCCGCAACTCTTCGAGGGCCGTGCGCACCGCGGAGACCGACTCCTCCGGTGTGAGGTGCGTCCGCTCCTCGGCAAGGTCGTGAAGCGCGAGCGCGACCGTGTCCTCGAGACCGGAGCGCAGCTGCGGGCCGAGGACCGGCGCTTCGGACGCCTCCAGGAGGCCGCCGCGAAGCACGAGCAGGTGGCCGGCGAGGTTACCGCTGTCCACGGTCGAGATGTAGTGTGGCGGCAGCGGTTCGAGCGTGCGAGTGTCGTACCAGTTGTAGAAGTGGCCCCGGAACCGCCGCATGCCGGCCATCGAGGAGAGCGTGTCTGCCGTGCGCTCCACGAGCGCGCCCAGCGTCTGGTAGCCGAGGTCGTATGCGGTCAGACCTGCGATGAGCTGCAGTCCGATGTTGGTGGGAGAGGTCCGGTAGGCCACCTCGCCCTTCGGGTCCTCCTGGAAGTTGTCGGGTGCCAGGTGGTTGCCTTCAGGCCCCACGAAGGTCTCGAAGAAGCGCCACGTCGACCGCGCGGTGCGCCTCAGCTCCTGGACGAGTGCGGGCTCCAGGGGCCTGCGCTCGAGGGCCCGGGTGCGTGAGACCCGCCATGCAACGAACGGCCCCGCTGCGAAGAGCGCGATGAGTGGTGCCGCCACTGCCGCCCGCATGGGGGAGGCGAGCGTGCCCGGCATGAGCAGCACGATGGCGGCGACAGCGGCGGGGCCGAGGCGCCGCAGGTATCCGGAGACGCCCGGGCCGACGGAGCGCTCCACGTCTGCGGCGGTCTCCCACTCGAGCAGATCCCGGCGCGACACCCACATGCGCCACAGAGCACGCGACGCGGCGTCGATCATCTGGTACGCGTGATGGGGGAGTATCGCAAGCGCGAGGAGCGTGCGTGCGGAGTCCCGGCCGAAGTTGGCCCATACGGTCGAGGCGGTCCGCAGGAACGGGACGTCCGGCGTCCGGAAAAGCAAGCCGTTCGCAGCGCTGAAGTACACGGGAAAGAGCAGCATGAGCATCATGATGAGCGGCCACGCCCATGCGGGCCCGGGCAGGAGCGCCCAGCCAAGTGTGAGCAGGGCCAGCATCGCCGGTCCGGACAGACTGCGCCGCAGGTTGTCGATCATCTTCCAGCGGTGCAGTGGGGTCAGCGGGTTGGGTGCCGTTCCCTGCTCGCGCGGTATGCGGCCACCGAGCCAGGGGAGCGTCTGCCAATCACCGCGCACCCACCGGTGCAGCCGCGCCGCCTGAGCGCGGTAGGCCGCGGGGTAGTCGTCGAGTACCTCGATGTCGGACGCCAGCCCGACGCGCACGAAGCACCCCTCGAGCAGGTCGTGAGAGAGTAGGGTGTTTTCCGGGATGGCGCCGTCCAAGACGCCTTCGAAGACGTTGATCTCGTAGATGCCTTTGCCGGTGAAGCTACCCTCGGCAAAGACGTCCTGGTAGGTGTCGGAGACGGCGCCGGAGTACGGGTCGATGCCCGTGACCCCTGAGTGCAACCACGCGTAGAAGGACCGGGTCGAGGCGGGGAGCGCCATGGAGACTCTCGGCTGGATGAGTCCGTAGCCCCTCCGGACGATGGGTTCGCCCGGTGTCCAGCGAGCGCGGTTCAGCGGGTGGGCGATGGTTGAGACGAGCTTGCGTGCCGTGTCGCGCGGCAACTGGGTGTCGGCATCGAGAGTCAGCACGAAGGTGACGCCTGCGAGGAACGATTCATCTCCGATGCGGTGGGTGAAGGACGTCTCGCGCGAGCGTTTCAGCAGGTGGTTGAGCTCGACGAGCGAACCGCGCTTGCGCTCCCAGCCCATCCAGGTGCCCTCGGTCTCGTTGAACGTGCGGCCCCGCATGAACATGAAGAAAGGCGACCGCCCGTGCTCGGCGGCATAGCGCTCGTTGAGCTCGGCCACGCCGCGGATCGCCGCCTCGATGATCTCCGAATCGCCCTCGCGGTGTTCGCTGTCGCCGCCGCGGAGGTCGCCGAGGAGCCCGAAGCCGAGTTGCTCGTCACGGTTCGCAAGGTACGCCACCTCGATGTTGTCGAGCACCGAGCGAACCGAACCCACGGACGTGAGCAGTGCGGGCACGACGACCAGGGTGCGGTGCGGTTCTTCGAGTGGCTCGAGGTAGTCGAGTTTGGGCAGCACGCGCGGGGGAAATGCAGCCGCCGCAAGCCGGTTGGTCACCGTGAGCGCGACATCGGAGAGCGGTATGAGTGCGAGCAGGATCACCGGGACGAGCAATACGGGTGCAGTGCCGGAGGAGAGCGCGTAGAACGCCAGCACTGCCGCGAGCACTGCGGTGATCGCCGCGATCGAACCCCAGTAGAAGAGAGCGCGGTGGCGGTGCAGGCTCGTCTCGAACCGGTCTCGCATACTCCGGGAGTAGGCGATGCTCTCTTCGAAACCCGGCCGGCCTTCCCCTATCAGGTAGTAGCCGACATGGCCGAGCGCAGGATCGCCGTCCGCCAGCTCTGCGCCCTCCAGAGCCCAGCTCATCGCCGCCTCTGCGACCGCTATCTCCCCCAACGCGCAGCGCCGTGCGAGCTTCTCGAGTACGTGCCGGTAGCGGTCGCGGCTGTGGAAGTCCATCCGTGCGTACACGCCGACGGGATCCGTGCGCAGGATGAGTTCGACGAAGCTGGTCTCCTCGAAGAACCCCTTCCAGTCGAACGCCTCGAGGAAACGCACCGACGTGATGGAGTTCGCGATCGAGACCTGGTCGGCGGCCTGCTCCTGTTGGAGGCTGTGGGCCAGTGCGTCAAGGTCATAACCCGCCGAGACGAACCGCCGGGCGAGGAATGCGTTGGTGGCCTCTGAGCCCGCGTCCTCCCCCTGGAGACGCTGCGAGAGACGTACGAAGAACGCTGGCGTCGCGTCTCCCGATACCTCACCGAGTTCGCCGAGGAGCGAGCGCAGTTCGTCGGGCCGGTCCTGGGCGGTCAGGAGGAGGCGCTCTGCCCACTCGTCCGCTGCCCGGGTTGCCCGGTACGAGGCGACCACCCGGGCGGAGAGCCGGCGGAGGTTCTCGACGAGCGCGACCCGCAGCATGATGGGGATCGCCCACGTCTCTCCGATGGTGAGCGGGGAGACGTCCTGGAAGCCCTGAACGAAGCGTCCGAGGAACTCCTCATCGAGGCGGGCGTCGGTGTAGGCCACCAGAGATATCGTGGCCTCGTAGATGCGGGGGAACCCCTTGAGAGGATCGGTGGTCAGGCGCGGCAGCTCGACACCGTAGCGTTCGGGCAGGTCGTGGAGCACGGCTCGCACCTGCTCGTCTATCAGGTAGTAGTTGTCGAGAAGCCACTCGGTTGCGGGGGAGACCGGGTGCAGGTTGCGAACGGCCGCCGTCAGCACGGCGTTGTCCGATTCGAGAGAGGCTGCCGCGCGCTTGAGCAGCGGAATGAGCGGGGTGGTCGCGGGCGGGGACTCGGTGGTCCACGTCTGCGCCCGAGCGAGGCGTCGCGCAGCATCTCCGATGCGCTCTGCACTGAGGAGCTCGCCCCTGTAGGGAGGCTCCATGCCCGCCTGATCGCCGGCGATTGGTACTGCGGTACGCACGTCGGTCACACGCTCGACCTTTCATCGGGGGCCACACCTGTAGTCTAGACGACCGGGAACCCGTTTGGTGGGCTCCTTGCTTGGTGATGCCTGCGGCATGCGTCGTGCGGGCAGCGGTTGGTTTACTTGCTCGTGGAATACCCCACAGGGTATGATGTCCGGGTATCGATGACTGACGGAAGGTGTTCATTGGACGCGAAGAAGATACTCCTCTGGGCCGGCGTGGCCCTGGTGATCGTCGTCGGCGCCGTGTTCCTCATGCGGCCGGCGAGCGGCGACGTTCAGAACGTCACCCCTGATCGAGCCGCGGAACTCGTGGCCGATGGGGTGCGCGTCGTCGACGTGCGGACGCCGGGCGAGTACGACCTCAGCCACATCCCGGGAGCCGAGAACGTCCCGATGGATGTGCTTGCCTCCGAGGCGTCAGCGTGGGACCCCGGCGAGCCGTTGCTCGTCTACTGCACCACCGGTGCGCGCTCCGCACAGGCGGTCACCTACCTGGAGGCGCAGGGCTTCGAGACCATCTATCATCTGGACGCCGGGATCGTCACCTGGTCCGGTGACCTGGAAAAGGGGAGCGAGATCGCGGAGATGCCCGCGGACGTGAAGCCGGGGGATTCACCGGTGATATACGAGTTCTCCACCGACTGGTGACCCGCCTGCAAAGCGATGAAGCCTGTGGTCGACAGGCTCAAGCAGGAGTACGAGGGTAGGGTCGAGTTCCGGATCTACGACGTTGACAAGGACTCCGAGGGACAGGAGCTTATGCGGCAGTACGGTGCCCAGTACGTGCCGACCTTCGTGTTCGTCAACAGTGATGGAACCGAGGCAAACCGTGCTGTCGGGGAGACCTCGGAGAGTGAGATGCGCAGACTGCTTGACTCTTTGCAGTAGACCCGTGATAGGCGTTTCGCCCGCGGGGGTACAAACTTGATAGGCCCGGACCGGGACCGCAGGTCGGGTCTGGACAGTATCCGAGGCGGTCGAGAGGGTGAATGCATCTCATTGGATGAGACGCAGAGCCAGGATTCAACCGGGATGGCAGACAAGACCTCCGGATGACCTCGCAGTGGAAGCGGTTAGATCGTTGAGAGTGATCGATTCGACCAGCCGCCTCGAAGTGAGGCAGGCTTACTAGATACGTTTGGAACGGTAGGACTGGTCGCCGGAGAGTCGGGCATAAGCCCCTGGAAACGTGAGGATGCGGCCGGGAGTCAGAGCTCGAATGGCCAAGAGTCCTCAAAGGATATCCCTTTGGAGGGGAGCCTCGGGCGGTGCGAAGGCCATCTCGGTTATTCCTGTCCGGACGCAGTGAAGAGCCCGCCCCGAGCGGGCTCTCGTGTACCCGCGGGACAACCCCGTCTTATGGCGTGATATAATCACGCGGCTCCAAGCGGCCTACCGGCAGCGGTGGCCGCAGGAGACATCCACGGGCGAGTGGCGCAACGGGAGCGCACCTGCTTTGCACGCAGGGGGTTGAGGGTTCGAATCCCTTCTCGTCCACCAACAGTATCGGGCGGCCGACCTCGCAGTAGAGGTCGGCCGCCCTTTGGGTTTTCGGGACGCCGGGCGCTCATCCGGAAGAGAGGATAGTGGTATAGTGACCGCATTCCCGCGGCCCCGATCCCGGCAGAGCCTATGCCCACAACGACAACCCCATCGCTCATCCGCGTCCTCATGCGACCGCTCAGACGAGCGGTCGTCTTCGCCGCGGTCTGGTGGGTCGTCGCTGAGGCGGATCCCGAGGGCTGGGTGTTCGGCATACCGTTCGTGGCACTTGCCACGGGTGCCTCGCTCGCGCTCACTCCCACCAGGGAGTGGCGGATCCGGCCGGTCGGCGCGCTCCGGTACGCCGGCTACTTCATCCAGCAGTCAGTTCTAGGGGGCATCGATGTCTCGATGCGGGCCATCAAGCCGTCCCTGCCGCTCGATCCGCTTATTCTCCGCTATCGGATGCGGCTCGTTCCGGAGTACGCACGAGTGCTCTTCGCGGACACGGTGAGTCTTCTTCCCGGCACTCTGAGCTCGGGTTTCGAGGATGACACGATGACGCTGCACGTTCTGGACTGCGAGCTGGATGTGGAGCAGAGTCTGCGCGACGTCGAGCAGCGCGTGGCCGACGTCTTCGGGCTGGACCTCTCTGCAGAAGGCGGCGAGCTCGCTGCGATCGACGGCGGGGCTGTGGGTGATTGTCGGTGAAAGTGGTGCTGATCGGGTTTGCGAGCGTGCTCATGCTCACTGTCATCGCGGGACTCATCCGGGTCGAGCGCGGGCCGAACCCTGCGGACCGGATGCTCGCAGCGCAGCTCTTCGGGACGACCGGTGTCGCTATCCTGCTCCTCCTTGCCGAGGCGATGGAGATCCCGGCGCTCCGAGACGTTGCTCTCGTGTTCGCGCTGCTGGCTGCGATGGCCGCCGTCGCGTTCGTGAAACGCGCGTGGCATCCGGGTCCTCACGAGAAGGGGGATCCTTCGTGATCGGCTGGATCTCGATAGCGCTGATCGCGACCGGGGCCTTCTTCTTCATGGCCGGTTCGACCGGTGTCCTGCGATTCCCCGACGTCTACACGCGTCTCCACGCGCTCACGAAGGCGGACAACCTCGGGCTCGGCTTCGTGGTGCTCGGTCTCTCCCTACGGGCGGACTCGTGGATCGTCGTGCTCAAGATGCTCCTGATCTGGTCGCTCGTGATCGTCGCAGGTGCCACCGCGAGTCACCTGGTGGCCGAAGCCGCACGTATGTCCAACGTGCCGCCGTGGAGGAAGCGCTCGTGACCGCGTCAGGGTGGGTCTTCGACATACTGCTCGTCGGCACGCTCGTCTGGCTCGCCGTGCGCGCGCTTGCCGAGGTGAAGCTCTTCAAAGCGGTCGTTCTGTTCATCGCGTTCGGCCTGTTGGTCGCACTCGCCTGGGTGAGGCTCTCCGCACCCGATATCGCGCTTGCCGAGGCCGCGATCGGTGCGGGCATCACCGGAGCGCTGCTTCTCGATGCGGTGGGGCACATGCGCGGTCGGGCCGAACCCTACCCCACGTCTCCCGACGCCGAGAAGACGTCCGGGGGTGACGCCGATGGGTAAGGTCACGCCGAAGAGTCCACTGCCGATCCGCATCGCCGCACTCGCCATCTGTGCGGGCGTCGGCGCGCTTCTCTCCCGTGCGGTACTCGCGATACCCGAGACAGAGTCCGGCTTGGCACCGCTGGTGGACGCCAATCTAGAGGCAAGTGGCGTGAAGAATGCGGTGACCGCAGTGCTCCTGAACTTCCGGGGCTACGACACCTTGCTCGAGATAGCGGTGCTCATGCTCGCCACCATCGGCGTGCTCTCTCTCAGCGTGACCCAGAAGGGTACGTGGGACCCGATCGCTGCCCAGGCCGATCCCGTCCTCTCCGCGCTCGCGCGCTTCCTCGCGCCCGTGATGATACTCGTCTCGGGCTACCTGCTCTGGGCCGGGGAGCACGCGCCGGGAGGGGCGTTTCAGGCCGGGTCGGTCGTCGGCGCGGCGGGCGTCCTGCTCGCGTTGTCGGGCTATGCACGACCGGCGTGGATCAGCCGCTTCGCGCTTCGCGCCGCCATCAGCGTGGGGTTCATCGTGTTCATCGCGGTGGCCATCGGCGAGATGATCGCCGGTGGGCTGTTGCTCCAGTACCCCGCGGACCTCGCCAAGACGCTGATGCTTCTCGTGGAAACGTGGCTCACGGTCTCCATCGGCGCCATCCTCGTCAGCCTCTTCATCGCGTCGGCCTCGCCTGCCGAGGAACTCCGGATGCGGTCGGGGGGTGAGGGGTGAGCCAGACCGATCTCTATACGCTGGCCGGATCGGCCCTTTTCGTCATCGGACTCTACGGGCTGATGACACGGCCCCACCTGTTGCACAAGGTGCTTGCGCTCAACATCTCGAGCGCGGGGGTCTTCTTCGTGCTCGTCGGCATCGCGCGGCGGGTTCCCGGAACGACGCCCGACCCCCTGCCACACGCCATGGTGCTCACGGGCATCGTCGTCACGGTGAGCTCGACCGCGTTCGCGCTCGCGCTGGCCAAGCGGATCTTCACCGAGACGGGTACGGCGGCACTCGACGCGTCCGACGTGGACGTCGAGGAGGACGCCGGTGACTGAGTGGATCATGCGGCAGCTGCCCGCACTCGTCATCCTCGTGCCGTTCACGGCGGCACCCCTCGCGTACCTGCTGGGCACGAAGTTCGGGCGTCCGATCGCGCTCGTCTCGGCACTGCTCTCGCAGCCGCTCGCAGTCCTGCTTGCGATGAGGGTCTCGAGGGAGGGAGCCCTGCGCTACGAGGTCGGTGGCTGGGGTGGTCCGCTCGGTATCGACCTGGTCGTGGATGGCGTTGCCGCTGTGATGGTCCTTGTGACGACCGTTGTAGGGCTGTTCGTCACCGTGTACGCGCTCGGCTACTTCGGGGACCGGGAGAGGTACCGTTTCTTCTGGCCGCTCTGGCTCTTCCTGTGGGGCTCGCTGCTCGCGCTCTTCCTCTCGGGGGACATCTTCAACCTCTACGTCTGCCTCGAGCTGGTCAGCATGTCGGCGGTCGCGCTGGTTGGGCTGACGTTGCGCCGCGAAGCGCTCGTCGCGGCGATGCGCTACATGCTCGCCGCCATTCTTGGCTCGCTCTTCTACCTGCTTGGCGTCGCGCTGATCTACGGCGCCTTTGGCAGCGTGGACATGCAGACGCTCCGTGAGGTCATCCGGGTCGACACCACGGGTCAGGCCGCGCTCGCGCTGATGACGGTGGGGCTCGTGCTCAAGACCGCGCTCTTCCCGCTGCACTTCTGGCTGCCACCGGCGCACTCCAACGCACCCTCGCCGGTAAGCGCAGTGCTCTCGGCGCTCGTCATCAAGGGATCCTTCTACATCCTCGTGCGGCTCTGGGTCGATGTGGCCCAGCCGGCGGCGTTTCCGGGTGTGTCGACCGTGCTCGGCGTGCTCGGTGCGACGGCGATCGTCTGGGGCTCGATCCAGGCGTTACGCCAGGAACGGCTCAAGATGCTTGTCGCGTATTCGACCGTCGCCCAGATCGGATACCTCTTCCTGATGTTCCCGCTCGTGACCGGGGGAGGACCGGCGGCCGCCGACGCGTGGATGGGAGGCGTCTTCCACGCCGCCTCGCACGCGCTCGCCAAGTCGGCGATGTTCCTCGCCGCCGGCACCGTGCTTGCCCGCTTCGGTCACGACCGCATCGAGGGACTCGGCGGGCTTTCGCGGCGCGCTCCGGCAACAGCGATGACGTTCGGGCTTGCCGGCGTGACGATGATGGGGCTCCCGCCGAGCGGCGGGTTCGTGGCCAAGTGGCAGATGATCCGCGCCTCGATCGAGTCGGGCCAGTGGTGGTGGGCCGTGGTGGTCGTTGCAGGGGGGCTGCTCGCCGCAGCCTACGTCTTCAAGGTGGTGGGCCCGTTCTTCGGCCGCGAGCCCGAGGCGCTGGACGAGGCCGATCTCGACCCAGGGCCGTCGCCGTGGACGATGGAGGGCGCCGCACTCGCGCTCGCACTCGGCTCGCTCGTCCTCGGTGTCCTCGGACAGCCGCTGCTCGATCTGATCATGGTGAGCGCTCCGGCACTCGTGACGGGGGTGACCCCGTGACCTGGGAGACCACAGCGCTCGTCGGTGCGGTTGGTGCGCCGTTCCTGACTGCGGTGCTCATCTTCGTGTTGGGAGAGCACCGTGACGCTGCGCGCTCCCGCATCAATCTGGCAGGCGCCGCGCTCACCGTCGTCGCGGTTGTCGCGGCAGCGGTTGCGGCGCGGGCGGGCGCTCCGGATGCGTATCCGAGTGCGGGCATCGCGCTGCTCGACATCGGGTTCAGCCTGCGAGCCGACATGCTCGGCGTGCTCTTCGCGGTCGTGGCGGGCGTACTCTGGCTCATCACCACGGTCTACGCCATCGGCTACATGTCGCATGCGAGCGACCGCGCGCGCTTCTTCGGCTTCTTCTCGGTGTGTGTGGGCTCGGCCATAGGCATCGCGCTCTCCGCAAACCTGCTCACGTTCTTCGTCTTCTACGAGGTGCTGACGCTCGCGACCTATCCCCTGGTCATCCACTCGGGCACCCCCGCCGCGCTTAAGGGTGGGCGAACCTACCTCACCTATGCGCTGCCTGCAGGCGGGGCGCTGGCTGCCGGTGTGGTCTGGCTCAACCTGATCGCCGGCCCGGTGGAGTTCGCTGCGGGCGGCTCGCTGGATCCTGCTCTCGCCTCGACGCATCCCGGCGCACTGATAGCGATCTTCGCGCTGCTCATGCTCGGCGTCGGGGTGAAGGCCGCGCTCTTCCCCCTGCACGGATGGCTTCCGGCCGCGATGGTCGCGCCGGCTCCGGTGAGTTCGCTGCTGCACGCGGTAGCGGTGGTCAAGGCGGGCGTGTTCGGCATCGCACGCATCGTGCTCGAGGTCTACGGACCCCTCGGACACGAGCTGGGGGTCACGCAGGTGTTGGCAGCGCTCGCCGGCTTCACGATCATCTTCGGCTCGGTGCGCGCGCTCGCGCAGGATGACTTCAAGAAGAGACTTGCGTACTCCACGGTAGCTCAGCTCTCCTACATCACACTCGGCGTTGCACTCGCCAGCCCGATCGCGATTGCGGGCGGTATCGCGCACCTCGCGCACCATGCCGCGATGAAGATCACCATGTTTTTCACCGCCGGCGCCGTCGCCGAGGAGGTCAAGGCGTACCGGGTCAGCGAGTTCGACGGTCTCGGGCGGAGAATGCCACTCACGATGACGGCGTTCTCGCTTGCGGCCATCGGCATAGTCGGCGTGCCGCCGGTGGCGGGCTTTACCAGCAAGTGGCTGCTCGGGGTCGGCGGGGTGGACGCCGGAACCGGCTGGGTCGTCGCGGTGCTCGGCATCAGCAGCGTGCTCAACGCAGCCTACTTCTTCCCGATCATCCACCGGGCGTGGTTCCGCACGCCCAAGCCCGAGTGGGCACACGGGCCCGCGGCAGGGAAGCCCGAGGGTGATATGCGGATGATCGTGCCGCTGGTCATCACGGCAGCCATCGGGCTGGCCATGGGTGTGTTCGCCGGAGCGGATCTCTCACCGGCGTCCTGGGCGCAGACCATCGCAGGATGGGAGTTCCCATGGTGACGATCCTGCCTGTCTGGATGGCTCTCGCTGCCGCGCTCGTTCCGCTCCTGGTAGCGGCGGGATGCGCGCTTCCCTCGACCCGGATCTCGGCCCGACGGGCGCTCCCGTTCGCAGCGTTGCCCGCGCTGGCGGCAGCCGCGCTCGTTCCCGAGGGCTCCGTCAGCGTCGACTGGCTCATGACCGGCGTACTGGTCGACCTCGACGCCACGGGCCGGGTCTTCCTCGCGCTCTCGGCTGTGGTGTGGACGGCCGCCGCGCTGTACGCGCCGCCGCGCGCCTCATCGCGCCCGACCTGGTTCGCGGGCTGGTTTGCGCTTGCGATGGCCGGCAACCTCGCCCTGTGCTGCGTCACCGACCCGGCAGCGTTCTACACGTTCTTCGCGATGATGGCGCTCTCGACGTACGCGCTCGTGTCCTCCGGGGGCGACCGCAGCGCAGGCCGTGCGTACATGGCCTTCACCGTCGTGAGCGAGGCCTTCCTCGTCGGCGGTCTCTTCGTCGCAGGGGCGGCTGCGTTCGGTGTCGATCCCGGCCCGGTGCTCGGGCCGGTCGGCATAGGTCTGGTGCTTGCCGCGTTCGGTACCAAGATCGGCGCGGTGGGCCTGCACGGCTGGATGCCGGTCAGCTACGCAGCCGCCCCCACCGCCGTGGCTGCCGCGCTCGCCGGCTCGATGAGCAAGGCAGGCGTCCTCGGCTTGGTGCGCTTCCTGCCCGCCGGGCAGGAAGCGGGGATCGCGTTCGGGCCGGTAGTGATCGCGTTCGGCCTCGCGGCGGCGTTCTACGGCGCGGCGGTCGGTGTCACGCAGACGCGGCCCAAGGTGGTGCTGGCGTACTCGAGCATCAGCCAGTTCGGTCTGATCACCGCTGCGCTCGGAGTGGGTCTTGCCGAGCCGGTCGCGTGGCTTCTTGCCGTAGCGGCCGCAACCGCCTACTCGGTGCACCACGGGCTCGCGAAGGCCGCACTCTTCATCGGCGAGGACATCGCCCGACGCGCCCGGTCCTCCCGCCTGGCCCTGCTCGGGCTGGCACTGCCCTCCCTGGCCCTGGCGGGTGCGCCACTGACGAGCGGCGCGGTTGCGAAGCTGGTGCTCAAGGAGGCCACGGGTCTTGCGCCCGGCCCCTGGCACGATGCTCTCGAGATGCTCCTGCCGCTCGCCGCAGTCGGAACGACGCTGCTCGTGGCGCGATTCCTGTATCTGGTCGCGACCAGGCGTGCTCCGGCGCATACCGGGACCGAGGTGGACACCCCGACGCCGCAGCGTGTGATCGTGTGGCTGCTTCTGCTCGCGGCTGTTGCCGTGACCCTCTGGGTCTGGCCAGAGACCGGGATCCGGTACGCAGCCGAGAAGTCACTCACCGCTCACTACCTCTGGGTGGCGAGCTGGCCTGTGCTTGCCGGCATCGTCGCGGCCGCTGCGGTATGGGCCGCCGGGAGCGCGATGAGCCGCTTCGCCGGAGTGCTTCCCCCGTCAGACATCTACGCGCCTGTCCTCGCGTGGGCCGACCGCCTCGTCGAGCGCCGGGAGAAGGCGGTTCACGCAACGCCAGCAGCCTCAGCGCCTGTCGTGTCGCCAGCCGGCAAGCGAGGCCGGGCGCTCCTCGAGTACGCCGGGGCGCTGGAGACCGGCCTGTTGGCCTGGGCAACGGCGGCCTCGGCCATAGGCGCGCTTACCGTGCTGCTCCTCCTGCTTGCGATGCGTGGCTAAGCGGTAGCCCGGGCGTTACGCTCTCTTCCGAAGCTCGCGCATCGCGTCGCTGCCGACCCAACGTGTGCTGCGTACCGTTGAGTGAGAGAGGTCCTCGGCGATCGCGAGCGCCTGCCTGTGGAGCGAGCCCCCGCGCTTGCCGATCTGCCGCAGCGCCCAGTTGACTCCCTTGGACACCATCGGTCGCTCGTCGGCCGCTCCCTCCGGGATCAGCCGCAGCAGCGCGGCGAAGCTCCTCGAGGAGCTTGGCGCACGCCTGTTTCGCCTCCACGCGGCCTCGCTCTCGTGAATCGTCGCTGCGGTCGGGAATGAATGTACCCATGGGGCGCACGTGGGCCCGGTAGCCCTGTTTCCTGCCGAGGAGGATGTATGGCGACGCTTTCGCTTCCCGACGCACCCGTCGAGCGCTGGCTCGAGGCCGCTCGCGAACGCCGGTCAAGGCGCTCCTTTGACGGGACGAAGGTGAGCACCGAGCACGCATCGGCTCTCGGCGAAGCATGCGCGCTGATGCGACCCTCGCCCTCGGCTCGCGCGGTGTTCGAGACCGACGTGTCAGAGGACATCTTCAAGGGGATCGTCGGCTCGTACGGCAAGGTGACAGGGGCCTCCTCGGCGCTGCTGTTCGTCGCAAGTGCCGACTCGTCGCAAGCGCTGGCCGCTGTCGGCTACACGGGCGAAGCGCTCATCCTCGAGGCTACTGCCCTCGGACTGGGCACGTGCTGGGTGGGGGGCATGTTCGATGGCAAGCTCGCCCGAAAGACCGCCGGACTGGTCAACGGGGAGAAGGTCTTTGCTGTAAGTCCCGTGGGACAGCCGCTGCAGAAAGTCTCGACGACCGAGCGGATCGTGTATGGGATGCGAAAGCCCAAGCCCCGCAAGCCGTCCGAGCAGATCGCGCCCGACTTGAACGCTCCGGGCTGGCCGACGTGGGCCCGGCCGGGCGTGGAGTCGGCGAGAATCGCGCCTTCGGCTCACAACCGCCAGCCGTGGCGGTTCCGTGTCGAGGGGGGAGCGGTCGTCGTCTCCTTCGACGGCCCCGACACGCCGATCGTGTCCAAGCGGCTCGATTGCGGGATCGCGATGCTACACTTCGAGCTTGCGGTGCGAGCCGCGGGCGCATCGGGCTCGTGGGAACTGCTCGAGCACCGCTCCGACGTCGCTCGCTTCACTCTCGGCTAGAGCTCGGAGGTCATGTGGACCAGCACTCCTGGCGTCGCGAGCCGGCGACCTGGGCTGCCATCATCGTCGCGCTCCTGTTGTGGGCCTCGGCGTTCGCCGGGATCCGCGCCGGGCTCGAATCCTACGGGCCGGGACAGGTCGCGCTGTTGCGCTTCGGCACCGCATCGGTGGTCTTTCTCGCGTGGGCGACACTCACCCGCATGCGTCTCCCGGACGCGCGGGACGTCCCGCGCATCGTGCTCGCCGGGCTGCTCGGGATCACCATCTATCACGTCGCGCTCAACTACGGTGAGGTCACGGTCACCGCAGGGGCTGCCAGTCTCATCATCTCGGCGAGCCCGATCATCACCGCTCTGCTCTCGACCGCGTTTCTGCGTGAGCGCCTGAGCGTCTTGGGCTGGGTCGGGATCGTGGTATCTTTCGCGGGCGTCGCCCTCATATCGCTCGGCGAGGGTGGCGATCTCGCCTTCGAGCCCGGGGCGGCCCTCGTGTTGCTCTCGGCCGTTGCGACCTCGGTCTACTTCATCGTGTCGAAGCGACCGCTTCGCCGATACACGGCACTGGAGTTCACCTCGTACGCCATCTGGGCGGGAACCGTCCCGATGCTCGTCTTCGCTCCCGGACTCGTGACTCAGATGGCCGGGGCCACTCCCGCCGCCACCTGGGCGGTGGTCTACCTCGGTGTCTTTCCCGGGGCGGTGGCCTACGTCCTGTGGTCCTACGCGCTCGCGCGGATGCCCGCCACGGCGCTCTCCACGTTCCTCTACTTCCAACCGGTGAACGCGATCGTCATCGCATGGCTGTGGCTCGGCGAGGTCCCCGCACTGCTGGCGCTCGTCGGAGGGGTCATATCGCTTGCCGGTGTCGCCGTCGTCAACGTGCGTGGCGTAGCCTCGAAGCCGGGGTCGGTCGCTACCAGCCCGCGTTCCACATAAGCAGCACGGAGGCGACCCAGACCGCTGCCTGCACCACCGTGCCGGGCACCGGCGGTGCCGAGCCGTGCGGGAATCCGCTCCAGTGACTCGGGAAGATCCTGGTCCTGCGCTCGCCCGACCACAGCGCGTCGAGCACATCGAGGTCCGGGAGGGCAGAGACCGCCCCGGCGAGAAGAACCGCCCACGAGGCGTCGCCGAGCGTGGCTGCCCATATCAGCAGTGCGGCCGTGGCTCCCACGTCACCGAGCGACCAGATCACGCGGTGGCGGGTTCGCACGTAGTCCCAGTGCGGAACCATGTCGAGCAGGACATGCAGGAGGAGTGCGGCGGCAACCACCGCCCACACCGGGGCGCCCCGCTGGCCGAGTACCGCGCCGAGCGCCATGCCCGTAAGCGCGTGCGTGATCACCCACATGCCGGTTGCCTCATGAGCGCGTGAGCGTCACGCGGAGTCGCCATGCGCCCAGTGCGTAGACCACGACGGCGAAGGCGGAAAGCACGCCCAGCTCCGGCAGGATGTCGGCGATAGTGCCCCCGTGCAGGATGAGCGTCTCGAAGGCCTCGATGCCCCAGGCGTGCGGGGTGATGTGCGCGATGCGGTACAGGGTGGGCGAGAACATCTCCATGACGGTGAGCGGCACCATCGCGCCGCCGAACGCGCCAAGAGCGATTCCGAGCACCACGCCGATCCCGCCGGCCTGCTGCTCGTTGCGCAGCAGCGAGCCCATGAGCATCGCCGTGCCCGATGCGCCGAGCGCGAAGATGAGGAAGATCGCCGCGGCACCGAGCGGGTCGCCCCATCGCACGCCGAAGACGAGCGAGGAGCCGAGCATGATGAAGAGCCCCTGCACCAGTGCCACGGCGAACCGGGCCGCCGCTTCGCCGAAGAGTATCGTGCGCACGGGAGTGGGCGACGCGAGCATGCGCGACGCGATCCCGAGTCGTCTGGTTTCGATGAGCGCGGTCGAGCCGGTCATGGACGTGAGGAACACGAAGAGCAGCAGCTGGGAGTAGGCGCCCAGCTCGAACTGCCCCATGCTCTGGAAGGGCGAGATCTCGCCCACGGCCTCGGTCTCCACCGTCAGACTGCGCGCGCCGCCTGCGACCTCCCCGGCGACCTCCAGCGCCTCGGCCGGGGACGCATCGGTGAACTCACCTGCGAGCGCAGCCGCTCGCAGCAGCGAGCCCTGCTCGACAACGACCGACTCGATCGCGTTGCGGATCGCCTGTGCGGAGGCATCGGGGCGGGCGACGAACTCGATCGTCACTTCATCGCCGGCGAGCAGCGCAGCATGATAGTCGTCGGGGATGATGACGGC
>JAHYJI010000066.1 GCA_019429145.1 Coriobacteriia bacterium
GCGGGAGGCCGATGACGGCAAGCGCAAGGCCGAACCCCGCCACCAGCGAGGCGAGACGCCATCCCGTTGTCATGCCGAGGTCCCGGCCAGGACGACGCGATTGCCGCCGCCGGTAAGGGCCGCATGAAGTGCCTCGTCGGTCGCGGAGAGCAGCGTATCAAGCGTCGGGCCGTTCTCCGGGTAGGTGGCCACCCCGATGCTCACGGTGACGCTCGCGTCCTCCAGCCTCAGGCTCTCGACCGCCGAGCGAAGCGCCTCTCCGACGGCGAGTGCGTCGACCGGACCGGGAGGCCCGCCCGCGGTGCCCTCAACGAGCAGCACGGCGAACTCCTCGCCGCCGAAGCGACTGAGCACGTTGGCTTCGTTGGTACCGGCGGCGCAACACTCCTCGAGGGTGTGCGCGAGCGCGTCGGCGACCGAGGCGATCATCGCGTCCCCCCGCGTGATACCGAAGACCTCGTTGAAGCGTGCGAGATCATCGATGTCCAGCATGAGCACGGCGAAGGGGCGTGCATCTCGCTCGGCGCGAAGCACCTCGCCTGAGAGCGACCTGAGGAAGTACTTGCGGTCGTACAGACCGGTCTTCTCGTCCACGATGGAGGCCTCGGCCAGCTGCTTCTCCCGGGTGCGCAGCTCCGATGTCATCAGTGTGGCGACCATCGCGATGCCGCCGAGCATCGTCACCTGCCACAGGTAGCGCACGGCTACAAAGGTCCTGCTGGTGTGCAGGTCGCCAAAGGTGAAGGGTATCTCCACGTGTCCGAGCAGCCCGAAGTACTCGCCCCAGACAACCACGCCGTAGGCGAGCGCGCTGAAGCCCGCGACGATCCATGCGTCGCGCGACCGTGGAAGGATGAACGCTGCTTCGAGCACGAACAGGGCATACATCGCGTAGAACCACGAGTTGACGCCCCCCGAGTAGTACACGAGCACCGAGACCACGACGACGTCGAAGAGCAGCTGGGCGTGGTTGAGGAAGGCGATGTTGCCGAGGCGCTTGTACGTGAGGTGGTAGTACGCGTTGTAGAGGCAGACGAAGGCCACGGCCAGCGCCGGCACGCGGATGTTCGGTGCGAGCTCTGCCCACGACGCCTCGGTCCCGTATATCCATACGCCGAGAAGCGTGAAGACGCTCAAGACCGCTACAAGCGCCCATCGCACGTGGATGACAAGACCGACCCGCGCGATGTTCGCCTGCAGGGCCTCGATGTCGTAACGAGTCGGCCGCTCGCGCCATGACACCATCGCGCGACGCGCGAGCGCTTTCGTGAGGCGGTTCGGACTGACCACACAGGCTCCCAGGCAACGGGTGCGACACGGCATCAGAAATCCAGGCACAGTATACTGGACGCACGCGAGCCCACGGAGTCGATGCCCATGAACCCCGCCCTCGTGCAGGCGGAGATAGCACAGCTCATCCAAACGCTCGGCGCCATCGGCACTCCGCTGCAGGCGCTCCTGCCTGCGGCTGCGGTGCTGCTTGTCGCGCTTGCGGCCGTGCCAGCGTGGCGACCGCTCCTCGGCCCGGCGGTTGCCGCCAGCGCCTTCATGCTGCTGCTCGGCGAGATCGTGCTTGCGTGGTTCCATTGGCGCCTCTACGACCTTGCCGTGGTGGTGAGCCCCGATACCGGACGCATCGTGGGACGGGTGGCGGTGCCGCTGTGGGTCGAGTCCGAGAAGCTCTACGTGTGGGCGCTGGCGCTCGCGCTCATGGCGGTCCTCATCCGCAGGCACCGGCAGGAACTGCTCCCCGGCGTGGCGGTCATACTCGCCGTGCTCATGGCCGGAGCCGCGATCTGGGGCAAGCCCTTCACCGAGCCGCTGCCCTCCTTCCTCGGCCAGTACCTGGGCTACCTGCAGGCGATGGCGAGCGGGGACCCGGCACGCATGTTCGGCGCGTATCAGGGAATGGAGGGCGCGCGCCAGTTCTACTACAACACCATCTACATGTGGGTACACCCGCCGGCGCTGTTCTTCGCCTACGCCACGTTCGCGATCTCGTTCATCGCCACCCTGATCATGGTGCGCGAGCGCCACTCGGCCTTCGAGACCACCGCGTACCGGTGGGCGCGTTTGGGCTACCTGCCGCTGACCGCGGGCATGCTGCTCGGCTTCCCGTGGGCCATCATCGCCTGGCAGGGCGAGAGCTGGTGGTGGTCGGGCAAGGTCAACATGTCGATCATGATGTGGGTCCTCTACACCGCGCTGCTGCACGCGCGGCTCTACCTGCGACGACGCGGTATGTGGCGCTGGGTCGCCACCATCTCGATCATCGCGTTCCTGGTCCTGATGCTGACCTACCTTGCTACCTACATCGTCCCCGGCGCGCACAGCTACCTGTGAGATGAGTGAGATGACCGATCCGGTACGCCACAAGAACTGGGACTTCGCCCTGACGGTGATCACCGTGGCGCTGCTCGGCACGCTCGGGGTGCAGTCGTTCATCGGCACCCTCTACGTCTGGTGGGCCGCTACCGCGATACCGGGCTTCGAGATCTCGGGTTACGCGCGCTTCGTCTGGTGGATGAACGCGATCGCCGCTCCCCAGGTGATCGCGCTCGTCGTGGCGATGGGGCTGTGCGTCCCCAAGCGGCTCTTCGACCGGACCGCGCTCGTCGTGGTCTCCGGAGCGATGATCGCCGCCGGCCTGGGAGCCTGGGCGTTCACGGGCAGCTTCCAGAACGGGCTCGCCGTGTACCTCGCGCTCGCTGCGCTGATACAGGCGGCCGTGGTAGTCATGACGGTGGCGGGCGCGCGCGGGCCTTCCTACCTCACGGAAGGGCGGCTCGTGAAGACCGGGTCGGGCCTGCTGCACCAGGGGTTCATCGGCTTTGCGTTCGTGGTGGTGGCACTCCAGCGCTCCGCGTTCATGCTCCCGGCGTTTTGGATCGCAACAGCGCTGACACTCCTCGGAACCCTGCTCGCCTTCTATGCGGACCGGTTCGCCTGGCGCAAGACCGTGCGCGTGGAGGTGGACCGCTCCTTCGCCGACGAGCCACAGGGGTAGTGAACGGGTTCGGCGTTCGCAGCTAGAGGGAGCGTACCGTCTCGGTGACGAAGCGCTCCGCAAGTTCGAGATTGCCCGGGTCCACGTTCTCCTCGACATCCGTATGCCAGTGCCAGTTGGGCAGGCGCCCGTTGGCATCGAAGGCCATGACGCTCATCGCGCGGTAGCCCCTGGCGAGCGCGGGAGTCGCGTCGGTGGAGAGCCCGGTGTAGGGGCGCGCGCGCACCGGCATGTCGTTCTCGCGTGACACGCGCTTGCCCGCGCTCACGAGCCGTCGGTCGGAGCGATACCTGCGAGCCATGCCCTCCTCGGTGACCATGTGCAGGACCCCGGTACCGAGGTTGTCCAGGTTGATGATGAGCGCGCCTTTGAGATCGGGCCCGTAGGCATCGAGAAACGCACGCATCCCCCACGTGCCCGCCTCCTCGGCACCGGTCGCGACGAACCACACTTCCTTGTCCGAGAGCGCCCGGTCGACCGTCTCGGAGATGCGGCGGCGGATCCGCGATGCATGGACCGCGGCGAAGTCGGGGTCGCCGAGCGCGTCCTCGCCCGCGCGGCCGCCCTTGAATCCGAAGTCCTCCTCGTCCTCGTCGTCGCCGAACTTCTCCCACGAGCCGATCTTGCGGCCCGCGTCGCGCACGTCAAACCCGTCATCGACGCCAAGCCATCCCCCGACGCCGGCCGCCTCGTCGCGGCGCTTCTTCCCGAAGCGCCCGAGCAACCCCTTGCGCTCCTCGCGCGGCTCCTCCTGCTGCTCCTCGTCCGTGAAGCGCTCCCGGGCGGGCGGGGGCGCTGCGGCGGACGCCTCCTGCTCGCCGATCGCGTCGAACTCGATGGTCTCGAAGTCGAGGTGCTCCTGCCGGGTGCTCGGCGCCGGCCTCTCCTCGGCCCACTCGAAGTCGTCGGGCAGCGCCGTGACGTCCTCCCCATCGGCCGGGCCGTCCGGCATGTACCGGAGCTCGGCACCCTCGGGAACGACGTCCGCCGCACGCGCAGCCTCGGGACCCTGGCGGACCGGGCGGAACGACCGTGTACCGGCATCGTCGGGCTCGGGGATGATGCGTTCCATCACGCCGAGCATGACCGCGACACCCGACGCGTTGTCGTTGGCACCGTCGACGGCGGGCATGAAGATCTCGCGATGGACGTTGATGACGAGGGGAACGGCCAGGTAGGCGCTCGCCGCTATGGTCGCGTACCACAGCCACGGATCCCACGAATCGGTAAACGGCAGCGCCCCGGCGAGCACGAACACAGGAACCAGCAGCGTGCACCACTTCATCACGGCGAAGGTGGTGCTGAAGTTCTTCACCATCGAAGGAGAGAACGCGTACGACGCCTTCGCGGTGTCGTAGTGGGCGACGACGACCACGCGCGTCGGCCGCTCGCCGCGGCGGACCCTTGGCATGTGGCGGGCGATGATGTTCTGGCTCGGACCCTTGGGCGGCAACCAGCCGGACAGCCCGAAGCGGGTGTCGATGTCCATCCAGAAAAGAAACGCGACCAGGGCCGCGACGGCAAAGGCAGGCCAGCGCAGGAAGGTCCAGCCGGAAGCGACGGCGGCGCCGATAGTGAGCACGTGGTAAACGACGAACGCCCACCCGTAGGTGCGCGGGGAGTCGAACTCCTGGCGCTCCACGTCGACTCCGCGCTGCCGGAAGACCGACTCGATGTAGTCGGCGGCCTCGGCCTCGGCGTCCGTGGTGGCGGGACGGGGCCCGATCACCGTGGCCAGCTGGTGAAGGTGCTCGGTTGCCTGCGACATGCGGCCCTCCGGGTCCGTGCGGTCAGCAGCGCGCGGCGGTGACGCGCCATCCGTGGCTATGATACTTCACCACGGGCCTGAGACCCCATCCGCTACTCCTCGGACGCGGCGAGGAGCTCGGCGCCGATCACCGTCCGGCGAAGCGACGACTGGCCTGTGATGCCGTAAACCTCGATCTGGTCGATCGCGACCAGCCTGCGCGGCTGCTCGGCCGTGAAGTAGAGCACCGACGCAGTGTGCGGAATGTGAGGTTCGGGCCGCTGCTCGGAGAAGTGGATCCCACCTGTGGTGCCGTTGTCGAGGACCCACGTGCCGTCGCGCTCGGAGAGTGCCGGGGTGTGCGTATGGCCGAGAAGAACGAGCGGCGCAACGCCGACGAACGGCTCGGCCATCCCCGGGTTGTGGATCGCGATCACCGTCGGCGTCGCCTCACCCGAACGCATCCGGAGCTGCAGGCGCGCAGATATCCGCTGGCCCTCGGCGAGCATCGTGTCGCGGTCCGGCTCTACACCGGCACCGCGGGAGGCGGGGTCCGCCACGCCGAAAATGCGGATTCCCGCCTCGACCGTGGAGGTGTCGTCGAGAACCCTGACTTGCTCGAGCGAGTCGAGCGCGGCGGTGATCGCCGGGGAGTCATGGTTACCGGGAACGAAGACGTACGGCCATCCGGTCGGCACCTGGGATGCGGCGACTCCCGCCTCGACGTCCGACCCGTAGTGATTGATGTCGCCGGTGTCGATGATGAACGCGACCTCGAACTCGCTCGCGATCTCGCGCACGAGCGCCAGGCCCACCGGGTCGAGGTGGATGTCGCTGACGTGCAGCACTCGAACCGTGTCCTCCAAAGCGCCCGCCGCGGCGAAGCTCTGCGGTGCCCGGTAGTAACCGTTGAGGTCTCGCACGAGCTTCTCGATCTGGCGCCGCAGGTCGTCGACCTGCTCGGCCCTGCGCTGCACGAGCTCGATGAGCGACGGCGCGTACGCCACCGCTCCGCGATACGTCGGCGTCTGAAAGGCGTCGAGATCGTAGGCGGAGAGCGACCAGCCCAGGAGCAGCGCCGGCGCGAGCACGCCGAGAAGCGCCGACGCCGCGACCATCTTCCACCGGTGCCTCAGCGACCAGCCGACGAAACCGGCTGCCAGCAGTGCTGCCGCGAGCCCCTCGAAGACCGCACGGCGCGCTCCACCGAGAGCCTCGTCGCGCAGCTGTTCCTGCACGGAGTCATCGGGTACGCCCAGGGCCGCAAGCTCCTGTAGGGCGGGAAGGTCGACCTCGGTGAGCGTGAGGCGGAGGCGCAGCGGGGAGGCGTGTGTGGGGGCGGAGATGGTACCGAACGGCGGGACGGTGACGACCGTTCCACCGCTCAGCGCGGGCGCCACCTCGGCGTTCACCCGCGCAGGACCGACCTGGTACGCATGGTTCGCGAAGCCCCCGAAGGCGGCGAGACCCACCGCCACGGCGACCGCGAGTGAGAGCGCGACGCGTACGGGAGAAGGCACTGCTGCCGGCAGTGCACGGAGGCGGGAGCGGGTGTCGCGGGTGTCACTCATGACACCACGTTACTACCCGCGCGCCAACTCCGTTGACATGCGTCGGCGAACGGTCATCACGGGCTGCCGGCGTGGCATCCGCGGCACTGGTTCAGCCGGTAGTTCGCATGCTCCTCGACGACGACCGGATCGTCACTGTGGCAGTTACATCCGGGGATCTGGAACGCGAAGGGGCTCTGCGGATCGGGCTCGGGCACCTCACCCTCAACGATCTCGCCACCGAAGGGCGCACCGTCATCACCGGCTTGCGCGCCACCGGGCGCACCGGAGGAGGAGGGTGGTGCCACCCCGTCCCCCGCTTCAGCGGAGGACGGGGGGCTCACGACGGCAGGCGAGGGGGGTGCCTGCGGCGTTCCAAAAGCAAATGCCAGCCCTACCAGAGCAGCCACGAACACGGCCGCCAGTCCGAGTATAAGCCAGCCGCGCTTCATCTTACGCCGCCTCGGTCCCGAGGATCGTCGCGAGGTCCTCGGCCGCTGTCTCCGCGATCGGCTTGATGTCGAAGGTGTCGACGAGAACCTGCAGCACGTTCGGGGTGATGAACGCGGGCAGGGTCGGCCCGAGGCGGATGTCGGTGATGCCGAGGTGCAAGAGCGTCAGCAGGATGGCGACGGCCTTCTGCTCGTACCACGAGAGAATCATCGAGAGCGGCAGGTCGTTCACGCCGACCTCGAACGCGTCGGCGAGCGCCACGGCAATCTTGATGGCCGAGTAGGCGTCGTTGCACTGCCCGACGTCGAGCAGACGCGGGATGCCGCCGATGTCGCCGAGCTGCTTGTCGAAGAAGCGGAACTTGCCGCACGCGAGCGTGAGCACGACCGTGTCGGCCGGGGCCTGCTCCACGAAGTCGGTGTAGTAGTTGCGGCCGGGCTTGGCGCCATCACACCCGCCCACGAGGAAGAAGTGCTTGATCGCGCCGTTCTTGACGGCATCGATGACCTGCGGGGCCACACCGAGCACGGTGTTGCGCCCGAACCCGACCAGCACGCTGCCTCCATCGGCCTCATCGGCAAAGCCGCTCATCGCAAGCGCCTTGTCCACGACGGCAGAGAAGTCCCCGTGCACGTGCGGGATGCCGGGGAAGTGCACCGGACCGCTGGTGAACAGTCGCTCCTTGTAGCTGTCGCGCGGGGGCATGAGGCAGTTGGTGGTCATGAGGATCGCCCCCGGGAACGCCTCGAACTCCTTGTGCTGGTTCTGCCACGCAGTACCGTAGTGGCCGTAGAAGTGCGGGTGCTTCTTGAGCTCGGGGTAGGCATGGGTGGGGAGCATCTCGCCGTGCGTGTAGACGTCGATGCCCGTGCCCTCGGTCTGCTCGAGCAGCAGCTGCAGGTCGCGCAGATCGTGTCCGGAGACGAGGATGGCCTTGTTGGGGCGGTGTCCGAGCGGGACCTCGGTGGGTACCGGATGACCGTACGTGCCGGTGTTGCCCGCGTCGAGCAGTTCCATCGTGCGCAGGTTGACCTCGCCGCACTCCAGCGTCAGGCCCACCCAGGCGTTCAGGTCGAGCGAGGCGTCGCCGAGCGCATCGAGGGCCTTGAAGAGGTAGGCGTACACAGCGGGGTCCTCCTGGCCGAGTACGCGCGCATGGTGCGCGTAGGCCGCAACGCCCTTCAGGCCGTAGAGCGTGGTCTGCTGGAGCGCCTGGACGTCATCGTCGCGAGAGGTGTCCCACGGGCTGCCGAGCTCGATGCCCTGGGCAACCTGACCCTCGACACTGGCGGCCGGAGTGAGATCGGCGAACAGCCCCTCTCCGCCCTCGCACATCTCGCAGGCGAGCTCCTCGCGCAGACGGACGGCCTCGTCGACCTTCTCGGCGATCGAGGCGGCGTCGAAGTCGACGTTGGTGAGCGTGGTGAAGAGCGAGTCGGCGACGAAGCGGCCGGCCTCGGTGGTGTCGATACCGCGCCCGGCAGCGTCGATGGCGACGGTCGATAGCCCGCGGCACGCGTTGACGAGCAGGTCCTGGAGGGCGGAGACGTCCTCCTTCTTGCCGCACACACCCACGGTGGTGCATGCGACGCCTCTGGCGGTCTGTTCACACTGGTTACAGAACATGTTCGTCCTCTCGGTTGTGGTGCGCCGCCGCTCTTCCGCCATGCTTACCCGTGGATCAGGGCGGGGAGACAGCCTGTGCAGACCCAGGTGCTGTCACCGCCGGTACGGACGGGCAGCAGCGGGCGGTCGTCCTCGGACACGCCGCAGCGGAAGCAGTGCTGCGCCATGTAGGTCGCCTTCTTCTCCGCCATGATCGGCTCGGCAGCTTCGTGGTCGAAGGCGACGGTCTCGCGAACCTCGAGCGTCAGTGCGCCGGTGGGGCAGACGCCCAGGCAGAAGCCCGCGCCGTCACAGAGCTCCTCGCGGATCACCTTGGCCTTACCGCCGACCATCTCGATCGCGCCCTCCGCGCACGGGGAGACGCACTGGCCACAGCCGTTGCACAGCTCCTCATCGATCCGGACGATCTGTCGGGTCACGGTGGCAGTACTCATCTGGTTCCTCCTGTTGGGTCGGGACGGTCGTCCATTCTCTCGCCGCACGGGCGACGGTCGTCACTGGTCGGACGAGGCTCGCGCCTCTGCCTCGCGTCTGGCACGCCTGCCCTCGACGAGGTGGCGCACCGAGTCGATCGCGTGGCCCCGTGTGATCGAGCGGGGGCCGGCATACCGCATTACTTCGCGCATGAACTCGCGCATCTCGCTCGAGTAGCAGTGCGTGTCGCAGTAGCTGCAGAACGGTTTCGGGTCCTTCGGGCAGAACGCGCGGCGCTTCTCCGCGTAGCGCAGCAGCCGCGCACACTCCTCGCACACGATCGGCAGCTTGCGGCCGTACACCCCGAGCGAGGCTCCGTCGCTTGTCAGCGGAACGCGATCGGCGTCGGGGTGATTGCCCCGGCAGTAGATCACCGAGAAGTCACCGAGCAGGCGCGTGTCCTTGACGACCTGCGCGTCACTCATCTTCTCGGCGAACCGCTCGTTCACGTTCCGGCTCCTTCGACGGTCTCTCCGGTTCGGCTGCGACCGATCGACCTGGTGCCCCTCGAAGACTACGTGCCCGAAACGGACCCGACCTTGACGGGGGTCAAGTTCGGGAAGAATCTTGTGCGGAACGGTAGGAGATGTTGTCGCCCGCCTGAGACCACAGGGAGCCCAGTGACCGCCGACAAGACCCCTCTGCGCCCGGACGTGCACGCTGCTCTGCGCGAGTGCCGTTTGTGGCGTGGCGCGAGCGACGCAGCCATCGACGCGCTTGTATCGGCAGCGCGAGTCAAGGAGGTCCCCCGGGGGACGACACTGGTGACCGAGGGAGAACCCGCCGAGCACTTCGGCGTGCTGGTGACCGGCAAGGCGCGCGTCTTTCACCTCGGTGCCGACGGTCGCCGGATCACCTTCGAGACGCTCTCGGCCGGAGACCCCGTCGCAGTGGTTGCGGCGCTAGCGGGCGGGCGTTATCCGGCACACGCCGAGACCGTCACCCCGGCGACCGTTGCGTGGCTTCCCCGCGAGGCGCTGTTCGAGCTTATGGAGAGCGAGCCAGCCGTCGCACGCGCCGTCATGACCGACCTGGCCAACCGCGTCGTGGGCCTGACGAGCGTGGTCCAGACGCTCGCGCTCGACGTGCCCTCGCGCCTGGCGCGCTACCTCTTCCAGCGAGCACTGGCAGTGGGAACGCCGAGCTCGCACGGCCTTGAGGTCGACCTCGGCATGCCGAAGAGCGAGCTGGCAGCGGCACTGGGCACCGTGCCGGAGACCCTTTCGCGGGCGTTCGCGAAGCTGCGAGAGGACGAACTCGTGGAGGTCCATGGCAAATGGGTCACCGTCCTGGACGTCCGTAGGCTGGCGACTCTCGGCAGCGGCTACTCCGAGGAGTAGTCGGCTTCGGCCGTCCTTCGCGCCACTGCTCGCGTCTACTCGCTGCGGCCGTCCGCCTCCCGCAGCCGCGCATCGGCCTCCGTTGCCCGCGCGCGCGCCTGGAAGTACGACTCCGTCGCCGTTCCCGCAAGATCCTCGTAGGCGGCCGCGATCGGCTCGGCGGGCGAGTCCGGCAGCTCTCTGGCCTTCTCGGCGAGCTCCTTTTCGGCCTCATTGAAGCGGTCGCCGAGCGTGTTGGCCTCGGCGGGACGGTTCGCGAGGAACGCCTCGTCGGCCTGCATGGATATCGCAAGCGCCGCCGCCTTCTGCTCGGCGTACTCGACGTACATCGACAGATCGGCCTCCGGGAATCCCGTTGCGGCTTGGCTGAAGAGATCGGATGCCTGCGTGACCTTGTCGTTGGACTCCCGCGTCAGCTCGGCAGAGCGGGTCACGCTCTCCCGGGTGAGCTTGTTGTACTCCTCGACCGCGCTCCTGGACAGATCGTTGGCCTCCAGGATCAGCTCCCAGCCCCGCGTCGCCGGGCCGAGCGCAGAGGCGGCCTTGCGGTTCGCATCGAGGATAGGCTCGGCGTGCTCGAGCATCTCGAGCCGTGCTCGTGCCGAGGACTGGAGCGCTCGTGCGTAC
>JAHYJI010000067.1 GCA_019429145.1 Coriobacteriia bacterium
GGCGTGCCGTTCGCGGTCATCGGGACGGTAGGCGGCGAGGTGCTGCGCATCGAGGGGCTCGTGGAGGCCGGTGTCGTCGAGATGAGCGACGTGTTCGAGGGCGCACTTGCCGGGCTCGTGCACCCCGAGGAGACGATCGCGACCGAGGAGCTGCGGGAGGGGTAGGCTGCGCGACCACGGGAGTCGCTTGGCACTCGCCGATTCATACTGCTGTAGGATGGAGTCGCGCGCGGAAACCGCGTATCCTGGGTACAAAGAGGGTGCGGAAGCTGCGAAGGGGAAGTATCGTGGCCGCCGCACGGGGACGCGACGATACGCCGGGTATACACGGTCACCTTTGATACTGGCGAGGAGCGAGTGGTGAGACCGGCCCAACTGTGGGCCGGTCTTTGTCGTTTCCGGCCCGTGGAGATGTCAACTGTCGGGCAGTGAGACTACGGATCAAAGAAGGGGGGATCGTCAAGGCGATCCGGCGGTAGCAGCACGCTCGAGTGGAACCCGATGCCGAGGGCGAGACGTCCGTCGCGCGTAGGGATCAGTGAAACGTTGAAAGGATAGCTATGAAGAAGTCGAGGAAGATTGCAGTCCCGCTGCTCCTGGCGAGTCTGCTCATCATGTCGATGGTCGGAAGTGCGGCCTTTTCGGTTGTGAGTCCGGAAGAGTGCGCGCCCTGCGGCGACTGGGAGAGCTACCCCCTGTACGCAGGCCAGGACTGGCTTGTGGGCGAGGTTCTCGTGAACAATTGCGAGGACAAGGTCTGTGTCCAGTACGTGCTTGACGACGAAGTGGTCGCAGACGACTTCGGGATCACCGAGGTGCACCTTGCCATCGGTTCGGATTTCTCGGACATCCCGCAGACGAAGAAGGGTAACCCGATTCCGGGGCAGTTCGAGGTCAACGAGAGCTTCGACTCGGGAGTACCCAACACATCAGTGTACTGCTTCGAATACGAAGGGGCGCCCGGAGAAGAGTTGATCATCGCGGCGCACGCGGTAGTGGCGCGAGATGCGCAGACCCAGACCGTCACCCACGAGCTGTGCGTGTTCAGCGGCGTCGATACGGAGATGGAGGGCGAGGGCGACATATTTGTTCCCGCTGTCCACACTTGGGTGCATCCCAACTGGAACCCGAGCCTGACCGAGCCGCTCGACGACGCTGCGAAGTGGATTTGGAGCAGCTACGAAGTCGAGGATCCGAGGAACGGCGGCCTGGTGGACTTCTTTGACGAGTTCGAGGTCGTAGGGACCCCAACGGGAGCGACTCTCAAGATCGCTGCAGACAACGCGTTCGCGGTCAGCGTCAACGGCAACCCGATTGCCGAGGTCAACCTTGCTGGTGACTGGCGCGATACAAGCACGTTTGGCCTCGCATACGTGCCGGACCCGTCTCCAGCCGCATGGAGCATCGTCCACACTTACACCTTCGATTTGGACGAGTTCATCGGCAAGGAGTTCAACCAGCTTGAGGTCACGGCCGTCAACGCTGCCTACAATACCGATTCACCGAGGGCCAACCCGGGCGGAGTCCGCTACGAGCTCTGCATCACTTCCGAGGAGGAAGTCGTCGGTCGCGAGGCCGCGTCCGAGACCGCGTGGGGCGGCACAGAGCGGATGGTCAGTAAGGGCAACTGGGCGACGTACATGGAGTACACGATCAAGGACTGCGAGCCGGCCGAGCCGGTGCTGGTAGACACGGTCCAGGTCTTCGCTAAGGGCGCGGAGCACCAGAGCATCGCGCTCGCAGCAGGTAAGAGCTACCTGCTCGAGGCGAGCGGAACGTATCGGTTCGCCAACTGGGGCGAGTACGGCATCGCCGATGCTGCCTGGAACCACCGGCGGGCAGCGAATGCTCCCGGTGGGGTCGCGGGTTGGTACCAGCAGGAATCGACGTGGCTCCAGGTTTGGGTCGATGGCGCTGCTGTCGATTGGGATCCGGACGAGTTCAATTCCGAGCACATCTACACTGTCGAAGTGACGGGCGCTGACTCGCCTGTCGTCTTCAAGATCATGGACGACTACTACGCGGACAACAGTGGCTTCATCACGGTGGACATCTACGAGCTGCCGTAGAGTCTAGCTCGAAGACGCGAGAACTTCTGTTGGAAGGGCCCGCCCCCGATCGGAGGCGGGCCCTTCTGTGTCAGCCTATCGGCCTACTTGCTCTTGCCGGGCGGTGCCTTCTTGGTCGCCTCGCCGACCGTCACGTTCACCGTCGCCGAGACCCCTGCATTGCCCGCCGCGTCGTAGGCTATCGCCGTGAGAGCGTAGGCGCCCTTCAGCTTCTTGGTGTTCCAGTTCGTCGAGTACGGGGCAGAGGGCGACGTGCCGATCAGCACGCCGTTGGCGTAGAACTCGACGCGGACGACTCCGATCTCGTCACTCGCCTCGGCTTGCACGGCGACGAGGCCGGACACTGCTGCACCGTCAGACGGAGACGTGATGCCCACCGACGGAGCGGTCGTGTCGACGGGCTCAGGAGCGGGTTCGGGCTCAGGCTGGGGGGACGGCTGTGGCTCAGGCTCCGGCGCAGGCTCTGGCTCGGCGACCGGCTCCTCGGGTGCGGGTAGCGGTGTGGTGCCACCCACGTACGCCACGGCCGCAGCGGCATCGATGTGGCCCCACCCGTAGTACTTGTCCCAGCCTGGATCGCCGAGATCGCGCGCGGTCGCAGTGATCGCGGTGCGCACCTCGTCCGGTGATATCCCCGGCTTGGCGGCGTGCAGCAGCGCCGCGAGTCCCGCGACGAAGGGCGAGGCGGCAGAGGTGCCGGACACGTACCAGTAGTCGTCGCGCACGCCGATGGTGTCGATCCGCTCGCCCGGGGCGACAACGGCTAGGTGCGACCCGGAGTTGGAGAAGGTCGAGAGGGTGTCCTGGTACACGGACCCGACCGCGATCACCTCGGGATACGCAGCTGGATATCGCGCGATTTCAGCCCCGTCGTTTCCACTGGCAGCGACGAGCGTGACGCCCTTCTCGTATGCATAGCGGACCGCAGCTTCGAGCGTGCTGCTCGGCGAGCCGCCGAGACTCATGTTGATGACCTGAGCGCCGTGATCTGCGGCATAGGTGATGCCGTTGGCGACGGTACTCGTCGAACCCGACCCGCTCGAGTTGAGGACCTTCACGGGCATGATCCGGGCGTTCCAGTCCATACCCGCCACGCCCATGGCGTTGTTACCGGTCGCCGCGGCCACTCCGGTCACGAGTGTGCCGTGAGTGTTGTCATCGGTGGGGTCGGCATCGTTGTTGACGAAATCGTATCCGTCGATCACACGGCTTGCGATCTCTGGGTGGCCCATCGCCAGCCCGGTATCCAGCACCGCCAGCACGACGTTGTCGCTCCCCGCGGTGACATCCCACGCATCCGGGGTGTTGGTGTACGCGTGTGCCCACTGCTTGGGATAGATCGGGTCGTCGGGCGTGAGCATGGTCTGCATGACATGGTCCGGCTCGACGAACTCGACATTCGGGTTCTTCTCGTAGGCCTTGATGAGCCCTGCCACGGTGCGCCCCTTCGGCACACTGACGATCTCGACGTCGATCTGGCCGATGCGGCCGCGGGCCTTGGTGCCGGCGTTCGCGTGCGCCCCAGCGATGTCCCAGGCAGGCGTGCCGGGCTTGAACCCGACGAGGATGCGGTCGGGCGCGTGAGCATCGTTTTCGAGGGTGTAGGAGCTTGCGGTCGCGAAGGGTGTCACAGCGAGCGAGAGCAGCAGTGCGATCGAGAGTAAGAGTCGGAGCGAGGGGTGCTTGAGGCGGGGCAGCATGGGGCACCGGTCCTTCCCACGGCAAGATAGGGGCATGGCCGGTGTATCGGCAGTTCAGACAGCAGAGATTAGGCTTCTGAGCACTGGGAATTCCTGGTTTCAGGCTGCGAGTTCAGACAACTGTGCGTTCATCTGCCGAGGTCACCGTGCGACCCGCATTGACGACCGTCTATCACGGCTGTAAGTCCGTTCATCAGAGTCATACCCATGAGATCGTGCTTACACTTGTGAGCGCAGGCACGATTGGGGAAACAAAGTACTTGCAGGCGTTCAGAAACGCCAGTTGGTTCGCGGGGGAAACGCAACGATCCGCCCGGCGCGTGCGGTCACCCATACCGGGCGGGGAGCGAGAGGTGAGACCGGTCCCACACGGGGCCGGTCTGTGTCGTTTCCCGGGCTGTCTGCGGGGGGCGCAGCCACAGCAGCGGTGAACCGGACGTCAGCGTTCATCGAACCGATTCCCACGCCCGCTTGACTTGTGTCGGTATGCGCAACGTGCGCCCGAGACTGCAGGCTGACGGGAGGTGACGAGCGGCCAACCTGCTCCTGGCAACGTCGAATGTTAGGGGGAGAACTCGATGAAGGAACCTAGGAGATGGTTGTCCGTCCTTGTTGCCGTGGTGTTGCTCCTCGGCGCCACGACTGCGATGGCGGCACTGGTGCCCCCGGTGGTCTGTGACGATGACAACCCGCCGCTGACGGAGGGGGGCATACGCGTCGACATGTCCCCCCCGATGGACGGTACGTACACCAAGTACACGGCTGAGAAATACGTGGAGCCTGTACCTGATGACTTCTCGGTCACCATCACGTTCAACGACGACAACAGCTTCAACTTCGTGTCCAACTACAACATCGAGAAGGTAGTCGTCAAAGGTGGCTCCGACGGAGCGTACTGTTACTACTACTACGATTATGTGACGCTCATCTGGGAAGACATCTTCCTCATGACGCCCAGTGGCCAAGAGGTAAGCCACATCGACTTCTACACGGGCGGACTGAAGAAATTCGGCACCCGGGCCATCGACATCGCGAAGCATACGAACGGCTTCGATGCCGACGTGCCGACCGGTCCGTACATTCTTGCCGGGGGTCAGGTCATGTGGACCTACTACGTGACCAACACCGGCCAAGAGCCGCTCCACAACATCTCGGTGGCCGACGACATGCTCGTCGTGCCGCTGCCGGTGGAAGTGAACGGCTACAACGTAGGAGACCTGAACCAGAACGGCATTCTGGATCCCTACTCGATTGAGGCTGATGCCGAGACCTGGGTCTATCAGGCACTCGGCACGGCAGGTATCGGACAGTACGCCAACGTCGGCACGGCGTCGGGCTACTTCCCACCGCTTGACGAGTACGTCACCGACACCGATCCGTCGCACTACTTCGGCGCACTGCCGGCCATCGACATCGAGAAGCTCACCAACGCTGAGGACGCCGATGAGCCGACCGGTCCCTACATCCACGTCGGTGCTGATGTCACGTGGGCGTATCTCGTGACCAACACCGGCAACGTGACCTTGACCGGCATAGCCGTCGTCGACGATCAGGGAGTGGCGGTAACACTCCCCAAGACGACGCTCGCGCCGGGTGAGTCGATGACCGGCACGGCATCGGGCGTGGCAGTCGCCGGCCAGTACGCCAACATCGGTACTGTCACCGGCACGCCGCCCGTGGGCGATGATGTCACCGACTCCGACCCGTCGCACTACTTCGGCTCGGATCCGAAGATCCAGATCGTCAAGACCACCAAGGGTTATGACGGCATCTTCGGCGACGAGGTGTATCTCTACGAAGGCGACGAAGTCGTCTGGAAGTACGAGGTGACCGCGACCGGCAGCAACGTTCCGCTCAAGGACGTTGTGGTCACGGACGACCAGGGCGTCACGGTCGCGTTCGGTTCCGGCGACACCAACGACAATGGCCTGCTCGATCCCGGCGAAACCTGGGTCTACTACGCGTCCGGCACGGCCGTGAAGGGCTGGTACGAGAACGTCGGTACCGCTGAAGGTTACGGACCGGCCGACGACGAGGTGGACGATTCAGACCCGTCGAGCTACTTCGGCGCGGCGCCTGACACCAAGCTCGAAGCCGAGATCGAAGACGGCGCCACGATGTTCCGTGAGGGTGATGATGTGAAGGTCATCATCACCGAGAAGAACACCGGCAACGTGAGACTGACCGACGTCTACGTCGAGGTCTACGTCGACGGCGAGTTCGTCCATAAGTACGTCAGGGGCGAGAATCTGGCCGCGGGCGACACCTGGATCTTCACGCACACGGCGCAGGCGACCGACGCGAATGGCGAACTGTGTGCCATCGGCTTCGGGACGGATCCAGCGGGCAAGGTTATCACCTGGGATGAGTTCCCGGACGAGAAGGACTGTGTCTCGTGGACGGTCATCCACCCGGCCATCGACATCGAGAAGTCGACCAACCGCAACGATGCTGATGACCCGACCGGTCCGGAGATTCTCGTCGGCGGCGATGTAGTGTGGACCTACGTCGTGACCAACACCGGTGACGTGACCCTCTACGACGTGACGATCAACGACGACGACGTCGGCGTCGTCGTCGTGTGGTCAAGTATCGCTCCCGGTGATTCCCAGACTGCCACCGTGAGGCGCTATGGTGGTGCAACTGCCGGCCAGTACGCCAATATCGGTACTGCCACCGGCACGCCGCCAGTGGGCCCCGATGTCACCGACAGCGACCCGTCGCACTACCTGGGTCTGTATCCGGAGATCGACATCGACAAGACCACCAATGGCTCCGACGAGGAGATCCTGAAGCTCGGCGATGCGATCTTGTGGCGCTATACGGTCACCAATACCGGCACCGCTCCGCTGTCCAACATCGTGGTCACCGACTCCGAGGCTGGCGTCGTGCCGGTCTACGTGTCAGGTGATACAAACGGCGACGACATCCTCGATCTCGACGAGACGTGGATCTACGAAGCGGCCGGCGTGGTCACCTACGATCTGCTGCTCTCGGGCGGCAACCCGTACACCAACACGGGCTATGCCGAGGGTGACTGGACCGACGAGTTCGACAACAAGGGTGACGCTGACGACGAGGACGACTCCGGGTTCACGGCCTACGGACTCGTCGAGGTGGTCAAGTACACCAACGGTGGGCCGAACACAGTCGCCGACTGGACGTTCGGCATCAAGGAGTTCGGAGCCGCCGACTACCTGGTGACCGACACGACGACCCCGACCGATGGGCACCTGGACTTCGGCGGGTTCCAGTTCGACCCGCTCGTCAAGTACACCATCTGTGAGCAGAACGTGCCCGCTGGCTGGACGAGTGTGTGGTACTTCAACGGAGTCATCGTCTCGAGTGGTCTCTACAACCCTGATGGGCTCGCGCTTCCGCCGGAGAACTTCGGCAACGTCTGCCTGGATATCGGGTACGGCACTGACTTCCAGATCCCAGCCGACGGACTGCTCGAGTTCACGGTGGACAACACCTATCCGGGTGGCGAGCCGCGCACTCCGGGCTACTGGAAGAACTGGAGCTCGGTCACCAACGGCGGCCAGATGCAGACCGCGTTCGACAACGGTGGCTATGCTGAGGGCTTCTGGATCCTGGATGACCTGCTCAACAACCCGGGCTTCGACATCGGTCTCATGACGCTCAACGGCGTCTGGGACGACGACGACTATCTGTTCGAGAATCCCGCGATCAACCTCAACACGAATCTGCCGTGGAACAACGATGCGGTCGAGGCCTGGAGGATCCTGTCCAACTACGACGTAGTTGAACAGGTCGGGAAGAAGGGCGCGACCTCTTTGGTCAGCATGTCCAACGACACTGCCTACAATCTCGCCCGCAACCTGCTCGCAGCGAAGCTCAACCTCGCTGCGGGTGCGGAGACCGGACCTGAGATTGTGGCCTACGTCGCGGAGGCCCAGGAGATCCTGGTGGAGCTCGAGTTCAACGGGACCGGAAGCTACCTCGGCCCGAAGGACAAGAAGAGCGCTGACTACAAGACCTGGGGAGCCAGGGCTTCCGAGCTCTCTGGCCTGCTCGACTACTACAACAACGGCAACATGTACTAGGAACCACCGACCGGAACGAAGCCGATTGACACGCTACTCGCACGAGAAGCGAAGCGAGAAGAAGGGGCCGGGCATCACGCCCGGCCCCTTCCATTGCGCGGGTATGGAGGCGTGAGGCTGCCGTTAGTCGCCTTCTCGTGACCGTTCGTCCGAATCATACTACCGTGTAGGATTCATTAACGTGACTAACGAGCCTGCGTAGGACATACTGATTCCGTACTACGTCTCTGGGCGCAAGACAGCTCGCAGGGGAATGCCAAGATCCGCCGGGTGTACTCGGTCACCCATGGTCCGGCGGGGAGCAAATGGTGAGACCGGCCCTTCACAGGGTCGGTCTTTGTCGTCTCCGGGGACGGGTCAGGGCGGTAGGTGTTGGGCGGTGGCTTGCGGCCCCGCCGGTGAGGAGGGCTGTCCATGGAGCGGGCAGAGGTCGTGGTCGTACAGTAGGGGTATCGCCGCACGGCTAGGTCCGTGCGGTCAACGGGATGCGATGGAACATCGCATGACGAGAGGTGATCTCTTATGAGGAACGTATCGAGACTGCTGGTGTTGGCGCTTGTCGCGATGCTGGCGCTGGCAGGGACTGCAAACGCATGGAATCCGGACCTGAACGGCGACGGGGTCGTTGACAACCCCGTGCTCGTCGATCCGTGGGCGTCCGGAGACGCGCACTTCGAGGCCGCACAGGCCGGCGGTTGCGCCGACTTCGCCTACAAGGTGGACGAGTGGGACGAGGAAGTGGGCATGGACGACACCTACACCCATGCCGGCAACACCATCAAGGTGCTCAACAGCGACGGCAAGACGTTCGACTGGACGTCCAAGTGGCCCGTGTGCGTCGTTATCGTGAAGGCGGGCACCGGCGCCTATCTGTACTACTACCCGGGTGGCGCGTACAGCGACACCGGCCTCGTGGCTCCGGACGGCAAGGGCATCAGCCACGTCACCTTCGGCTTCAACGAGCCGGACAACGGCTGGTGTGCGGAGACCGCGTGGGCGGTCGGCGAGAGGTATGTCAAGAGGGGCAGCTGGGCGATGTACGTGGAGTACGATGGCGAGGAGAAGACTGTTGACGTGCGCGCTGACGGCGGCGACGGCGTCGGCACCATCGTCGGCACGGCCACATTCTCGGATCCCGTAGACAACTACGTGACCATCACCATCAACCTGGACGGCGCCATCTTCTACTACGACCTGGACGACGACTTGGAGGACAACAACCTCAAGGTCCAGGACTACGAGGGTAAGCCGAAGGCCAGGAACCCGCGGGTCGGCCTGTTCGACTGGAAGACCATGGTCGACGTCCACAGCACCACCGGCAGCATCGTGGTCCCTGTGAACAACTACTACGGCGTGCACATGGACCTCGCGGTGCCCTGCAACTAGGACGCGAACGCGCTTCAGCATCGCAGATATCTCTAACCGCACAGATGAGGAGGGCCCGGGAAACCGGGCCCTCCGTCGTAGCGGGGTGGTGATGCGGTCCGGCGCGCTACTTCTTCTTCGGCGGCGTGTTCTTGACCGGAGCCGTGAGGGTCACATCCACGCTCGCCCGCGCGACGTTGCCGGAGGTGTCGAGCGCGACCGCTTCGATCCGGTAGGCTCCCTCGGCGGACTTGCGCGTGTTCCAGCGCACGCTGTAGGGCTCTGACGAGGAGGACCCGAGTAGCGTGCCGTTGAGGAAGAAGTCGACCCGGCTCACGCCCCGGTCGTCGCTGGCGGATGCCGCAACGACCACGTTACCCGAGACCGCGGACCCGTCCCCGGGGTTCGTGATGGCGACCGTGGGTGCGGTGCTGTCGGGGTCGGGAGCAGGCCCGGGCGGTTCCCCGCCCGCGGCGAGCACGGAGCGCTCGACGCTGATCTTGCCCCAGCCGTACTCCTTGTCCCACCCCGGGGCTCCGAGGTCCACTGCGGCGTTGGCCAGGACCGTGCGTACCTCGGCCGGAGCGAGCGAGCCGTTGACGGAGAGGACGAGGCCGGCAAGCCCGGCGACGAACGGCGAGGCGGCCGAGGTCCCGGAGAAGTACCCGTAGGCCCCGCTCAGGGTCGTGGTGTAGGTCCGGCTGCCGGGTGCCGAGAGCTCGAGGCCCTCGCCGTAGCAGGAGAACGACGCGCGCGTCTCGCCGGCGAGCGCCCCGACGGCGATGACGCTCTTGTACGCCGCGGGGTAGCGGACCTGCTCGACGCCGTCGTTGCCCGCCGCCGCGACGAGGACGACGCCCTTGCCGTAGGCGTAGTCGCACGCAGCCTGGAAGGTCGTATTGCTCGAGGGGCCGCCGAGACTCATGTTGATGACATCAGCCCCGTTGTCGGCTGCCCATACGATGCCGGCGGCGATACCGCTCGCCGAGCCGCTCCCGCTGGCGTTGAGAACCTTGACCGGCATGATCCTGGCGCCCCAGTCGATGCCGGCGATTCCGAAGGCGTTGTTGCCGTTGGCGGCAGCGATGCCGGCCACTGATGTCCCGTGGCCGTGGTCGTCGGAGGCGTCGTCGTCGCTGTTGACCACGTCACGACCGGCCACGAGCCGGCCCTTGAGGTCGCCGTGCGAACCGCTCACGCCGGTGTCGAGTATCGCGATGACGACGTCGCTTGCTCCGGTGGCGACCGACCAGCCGCCCGGCGCGGCGATGCTCTCCATGTAGGTCCTCTGGTACGAGTAGTAGGCGTCGTCAGGCACGAGCGAGGTGACGCTGAAGGTGTGGTCCGGCTCGGCGAACACCACGTTCGGGTTCTTCTCGTACATCTTCACGAGGCCCTCGACGCTGCGATCCTTGGGCACGTCGACGATCTCCACGTCGATCTGCGGGATGCGGCCCTTCGCCTTCGTCCCGAGAGATGCGTGCGCCCCGGCCCGGTCCCACGCTGCCGTACCCGGCTTGAAGCTCACGAGGATCTGGTCGGGCGAGTACGCTCCGTCACCCG
>JAHYJI010000068.1 GCA_019429145.1 Coriobacteriia bacterium
CGACCAGTTCAGCCGCATGCTGTTCTGCGTCATCTCGAGTCCGGAGGTGGCGACCCCACCCGCGTTCGCTGCCTTGCCGGGTCCGTAGAGGATGCCCGCCTTGACGAACGCGTCGACCGCTGCGGCGTCCGAGGGCATGTTGGCGCCCTCTGCGACGAGTGTCACGCCGTTGCCCAGCAGGTGCGCCGCATCGGTACCGTTGATCTCGTTCTGGGTCGCGCAGGGGAAGGCGCAGTCCGCCCTGACGTTCCAGAGCGGGTTGTAGTCGAGGTCGTCGTCGACGGGGGTGTAGGTGGCGCTCGGGTACTTCTCCGCATACTCGCTGATACGGCCACGACGGATGTTCTTGAGCTCGGCGATGTAGGCGAGCTTCGTGCGGTCGATGCCGACCTCGTCGTGGATGAAGCCGCCCGAGTCCGACACGGTCACGACCGAGCCGCCCATGTCGAGGATCTTCTCGATGGCGAACTGGGCGACGTTACCGCTGCCGGAGACGAGGCACGTCTTGCCGTGGAAGTCGTCGTTGCGGGTGGCGAGCATCTCCGCGGCGAAGTAGATCAGGCCGTAGCCTGTCGCCTCCGGGCGGATGAGCGAGCCACCCCAGGCGAGCCCCTTGCCGGTGAGGACGCCGGTGAACTCGTTGCGCAACCGCTTGTACTGGCCGAACATGAACCCGATCTCGCGTCCGCCCACGCCGATGTCGCCGGCAGGCACGTCGGTGTCCGGGCCGATGTGACGCGCGAGCTCGGTCATGAAGCTCTGGCAGAAGCGCATGACCTCGCCGTCGCTCTTGCCCTTCGGATCGAAGTCCGAGCCACCCTTGCCGCCGCCCATCGGCAGCGTGGTCAGCGCGTTCTTGAAGATCTGCTCGAAGCCGAGGAACTTCAGGATCGAAAGGTTGACCGAAGGGTGGAAACGCAGGCCTCCTTTGTAGGGACCGAGTGCACTGTTGAACTCGACGCGGTAGCCGCGGTTCACCTGGAAGTCACCGCTGTCGTCCTGCCACGGCACGCGGAAGATGATGACGCGCTCCGGCTCGGCCATCCGCTCGATCATCCTCATGTCGCGGTATTCGGGATGGCGGTCGAGCACCGCCGAGCAGGACTCGACGACCTCGGCCACCGCCTGCATGAACTCCGGTTCACCGGGGTTCCTGGTTCTGATCTGTTCGATGATCTCAAGGGTGCTGTCCGACATGCGTCGCCTCCGATGAAGCCGTGGGGTACTCGTGCAGGGTATGGTAAACCGCCCTGGGAACCAATGCTAGTGAATCAGTCCGTGTCCTGGCCCACGGCGCAGACGTCCGACAGGTAGATCGCCCCCTGCTGCTTGAGCATGTCCGCCCACAGGAAGATCCACCGGCCTCCGAGGTCGGCCGCGTCGATCACCTTGATCAGGTCGGAACGGTCGGCGAACTCGGGCAGCAACTTGCCGAGGCGGTTGGGACACTGCTCGATCAGCTCCGTGTTGAGGATGGAACCCGGGCGCTCCGGCGACACGCCCATGTACCCGATCTCGAGGTCGACGAGGTCGTTGAAGAAGTGCGTGCCCAGCGACAGGTCGGGCGTCAGTCCCTCGTGCATCCGGGCGATCTCGCAGAGCATGGTCACGTTCTTGATCTGCGAGAGCGTCACGGGGATCCCCAGCTCGGGCATGCTCGTGCCCCACCTGCCGGGCCCCACCAGGACGGTTGTCTGGAGCCGGTCGGGGTGGTTGGTGATCTTGCCGATGAGACGCGCGACCTCGTGCCGGTCTCTCGTCGGGAGGGCGCCGTACCGTTCCGGCACGACGTAGACGATGCGGTCGACCTCGGTCGCCAGGCTCTGACCGATGAGTGGCCCGTTGGTCTGCAGGAGGATGTCTTTGACCGGGATGCGCCCGGGAGACTGGACGTGGATCAAGCGCTCCGCGAAGTGGAACGGCCGGCACTGCAGCAGGTTGATCCGGTAGTCCTGCTCGTCGAGGAAGTTCACCGTGAACTCGATGTCGATCGGGTGCTGGTATGCCTGTGCCACCGTCTGCATCATGTCGCGCATCACCTCGGCGAACGGGGTGGCGGTGAGTAACTTCTTGAAGGTAAGGACCGAGGAGAATACGTCCTTGATGCCGGCGTCGCGGGCCCGGGTCTCCATGTCGGTATCACGTGAGGCGAACATGTCGATGGGGAGATCGGAGACGCGGGCCACGTCTTCGAAGCGCCGGGAGACGTGAGCGTTCTCTTCGAGGTCGATCACGTTCACGATGTGCTGGCTGTACTTGCGGACCTCGTCGGATGACCCGTCCGGGCGCAGCATCGGTGCGTTGAGCGCGACCACCCTTGTGTAGTCGTCGTCGTGACGGTCGACCGCGCGCGTCCCCAGTCCGAACACGAGGCGCAGCATGCCGTCAGCGGGGTCGATCTTCTTGCTCCACACGTAGGGGTTGAAGGAGTAACCGACGCCGCCGATGTGCGGGAAGTACAGGTCGCCCTGGAACTCGCCGGACACCCGCTGCACCAGCAGCGCCATCTGTTCGTCGCGATGGAGCAGCCCGCGGTGTCTCCGGTATGAGAGGGCCTCGACGCTCATCGTGCTCGCGTAGATGGTGCGAACCGCCTCCATGAAGTTGGCGAGGCGCTGCTCGGGATCGCCCTGGTTCGCGCAGAACACGCTCTCGTACTTCCCGGAGAAGGAGTTGCCGTAGGCGTCCTCGAGCAGGCTGGAGGAGCGCACGATCACCGGTGACTGTCCGAAGTACTCGAGGATCTCCCTGAACTGGGCGATCGTGCTGGCCGGGAAGCTTCCCGTGTTGAGTTTCTCCCGCAGGTGTTGCGCCTGCTCGTAGAAGTGCTCGGCTCCCCTCAGGTGATGTCGTTCCCACCAGCAGTCGTTAAGCACCAGGTAGCTGTAGAAGACGTCGGAGCCCACGTAGAACGAGTCGTGGATCTCCAGCCGTTCCGCGATCCCGGGGGCGTTACGGGTGAGGATCTTGCGCGCGAGCAGCATGCCCACCGACTTGCCGCCCACGAGCCCGGTGCCGACCATCCTCTTGCCGATCGCGACGAGATCCTCGAGTTCGAAGTACTCACTGCAGAGCCGGAAGAGGTCCTCGTTCTCGTCCCGGCTCAGAAGCATGCGGATGAGGCGGTCGGTAAGTGCCCGCACATCTTCGCCCGGGTCCTCTCCCGCGGCGATGCGTGCCTGGACGGACTGGGCCCTCATGAAGGTGCGCGTCCATGGTCCGGGCAGGTCGGCGCTCGGGTCGATCCACGGCTGCGGCGTAGCCGAGAGGATCTCGGAGAGGACGGTGCTCTGGGTTACCGGGTTGACTCCGTCTTCGTCCCACGAGTGCAGCATGTACATGGTGGGGGAGTGCCGCTCGAACACCTTCAGGGGCAGGACGTAGAGTCGGTCATCGTTGCGGAAGACGTCGAGGACCACCTGAGCGGTGTCGTGGATGACCCGCGACGCCAGCGGAGTGGGCACGTCGCGCAGGAGAACGAAGAGCGCCACGGTGTCGTAGTCGTACAGGTAGGGGCAGGTCAACCTGAAGAAGTTGCCGAGCATGCGGTCGCTGTACCAGTCGGTGGCCAGACCCGAGAGGCAGTCGAACAGGTAGTACACGCTGTCGTGGCCGTTGCGGTCGATGATCGTGAGGATACGGGCGATGAACTGCTCGAAGCCACCACGAGGGTCGAGCTCGTGCACCTCTGCAGGCACGCCCTCCGGCAGCAACGAGGGGTGGTCGGCGAAGCGGAAGTAGATGAGCTTCCTTCCCGCCTCCTGCGTGTAGGCGCAGTACCGCTGGGCGAAGGGGAGGAAGTCTTCGAGCCGGTCGGTCTGCAGGACGATGTTGTCGCCTGCCCAGATCCCTTCCAGTACCCGGTCGAGTTCGGGGACCCCCGAGCTCAAGTCCTTGCGCTTCTCCATCGACGCCCCCGGTGTCGTCAGCAGTTCGCCGCACGTGCGGGCCGGGCCCGCCGGTGGCACCCGTGCGCGGTTGCTGCGGGCATGACCCTAGGATACACGCGCCCTGGGTGCCCCGGATGTCGGAGCGCGCTGCGACCCCTCGGAAGATATCTCGCAGCCGAAACACTCACGAAACATTGTGCCCGTAGTCTACCTACAACCAGCGGTCGCACACCGCCGGGGACAGTCACGGACTGAGTGGGCTTATCACTCAATCGAGGAGGTAGAAGGTATGGCACCCACGTTCGACAAAGACTACGTGCTCACGACTCTCGAAGAGCGCGGCATCCGCTTCGTGAGGTTCTGGTTCACCGACGTACTCGGATTCCTCAAGAGCTTCGCCGTCACCGACACCGAGGTGGAGACCGCGTTCGAAGAGGGGATGGGCTTCGATGGCTCCTCCATCGACGGTTTCGCACGCATCCAGGAGTCGGACATGGTCGCGTTCCCGGACGCATCCACCTTCCAGCTGCTGCCCTGGCGCCCCGAGGAGGGCGGCGTGGCCCGCATGTTCTGTGACATCACCACCCCCGACGGCAGCCCCTTCAATGGTGATCCGCGCTACATCCTCAAGCGCACTCTCAAGAAGGCGGCCGACATGGGCTACACCATGTACGTCGGTCCCGAACTCGAGTTCTTCTACTTCGCCGACTCCGAGAGCACCCAGGTGCTCGACAAGGGCGGTTACTTCGACCTGACTCCGCTCGACGTCGCTTCAGAACTGCGCCGCGACACCGTCCTGGCTCTCGAGAAGCTCGGGATCCCTGTCGAGTACTCGCATCACGAGGTCGCACCGTCGCAGCACGAGATCGACCTGCGCTACACGGATGCGCTCTCCATGGCCGACAACGTCATGACGTACCGCCTCACCGTCAAGGAGATCGCGTATGCCAACGGCGTCTACGCGACCTTCATGCCCAAGCCGATCCAGGGTGAGAACGGCTCCGGGATGCACGTACACCAGAGCCTCTTCGACAAGGACGGCAACGCGTTCTTCGACGCGGACGATCCGCAGGGCTACAACCTGAGCACCGTGGGCAAGCAGTACATCGCCGGCCTGCTCAAGTACGCGCCGGAGTTCTGCGCCGTGACCAACCAGTTCGTCAACTCCTACAAGCGTCTCGTGCCCGGTTACGAGGCCCCGGTCTACATCACCTGGGCACGACGCAACCGCTCGGCGATGGTCCGCGTGCCGATGTACAAGCCCGGCAAGGAGAACGCGACCCGCGTCGAGCTCCGTTCGCCGGATCCCTCCGCCAACCCGTACCTCGCCTTCGCCGTGATGCTCGGCGCCGGCCTGAAGGGCATCGAGGAAGGCCTTGAGCTTCCGGCCGAGGCCACGAACAACATCTTCCACATGACGGAGGAGGAGCTTGCGAGTGCAGGCATAGGTATGCTGCCCGAGAACCTCGGCGAGGCGATCAAGCTCTTCGAGGAGTCAGAGGCGATGAAGGACATCCTCGGCGATCACGTTCACCGCTTCTTCGTCGAGAACAAGAAGGCCGAGTGGAACGAGTACAAGGCCTACGTGACCCAGTGGGAGCAGGACAAGTACCTCTCGATACTCTAGGGTCGCCCGGCTGGACCGGTCGGACCATTAGTGCACGACTCGGCAACGGCGCCGGGCGGTCGATCCGCCCGGCGCCGTTCTCGTTGGCGGACGGGCTGGGAGCGCTACAATCATGCACATGAAACGGGTCCTCATCGCCTCAGACGACGCGCACACGCGTGCGTGGGCTCGCAGCGCCCTCGACACTCTCGATATCACGTCGCGAGAGGCTGCTGCGAGCGATCTTCCTGCCGTACTCTCGACCGACGAGGTCGATCTCATCGTCGTCGACGGGGGGCGCGACCCCGAGCCTGTGGTACAAGGCGTCGAAGAGGCCATGAACATCGGGCTCGAGACGCGGCTCTTCCTGCTCGTCGAGGCGGGGGCCCTTCCGAGCCTGCGCCTGCCTGCGCGCACGGCTGCTGACTTCCTCGTGCGGGGCGCCTCCTCCGAGGAGCTCGCTGCGCGAGTGAGGGCACTGCTGTGGCCGGGCGAGGAGGCGAGCTCGCAGGAGCTGCTCCGCATCGATCATCTCACCATCAACCTGGCCACCTACCAGGCCTACCTCGACGGCACGCCGATCGACTTCACCTACCTCGAGTACGCGCTCTTCGCATTTCTGGTCACCCATCCCAACCGGGCGTACAGCCGGGAGATCTTGCTCCAGCGTGTGTGGGGCACCGACTACTACGGCGGCTCGCGCACCGTCGACGTCCACATCAGACGGGTGCGGGCCAAGATAGGTCCCGAGCTCGGCAAGCGACTCGAGACCGTGCGCAACGTCGGCTACCTCTGGAACGGCTAGCCTGCCGCAGCGGTGCGGTGCATCTCAGCGCGGTGTACCCGTGAAGCGGTAGGACGGGCCCTTCATGGGCGTACACTGCCCGTCGATACCGTGCTCTGCGAAGAAGGCGCACATCCCGTCGGGGGTGAAGAACGCCCCTGGCTCGCCGAGTAGCTTCTCTGCGGCAACGATCACCCGCATGAACCACGGTCGCGGGTCGAGTTCCAGAACCACCACGCCCCCTCCGGGGCGCACCACTCGGGAGAACTCCGCAGCGGCTGCGGGCTGGTCGCGGAAGTGATGGAATGCGTCGGAGACGAGAACCGCATCCGCCCAGTCGTCCGCGAACGGTATCTGCTCGGCGGTTCCGAGGAGCGAGCGTACCGATGGGTCTTCGGGCACGTAGCCAATCATCTCGGGGGTGGGATCGAGAACGACAACCTCGGCATCGAGCGCCCGCGCGAGCTTCACCGCAAGCGCACCGGTGCCGCCCCCGACGTCGATCAGGCGTCCACGGGGTGGTACGTACGGTCGAAGCCACTCGGCGATGTCCTCGACGCTCTCGGGCGACCAGCGGTCTGCGACCCGGTTGAACACAGGGGCCGCCCAGTTAAAGAAGCCCATCCGTCACCCCCGCTTGCCGGCCTCGTGCCGTCATCCGTGTCGGGTACAATCAGCAGGTATCCCCGCGCGTGCCCGGACGTACCGAATATACCCCTGAAGGGTCGGCCGAATGACCTCCCGCACCGTCGCCGCGATCGACGGCAACAGCCTGCTCCACCGCGCCTTCCATGCGCTTCCCCCGACGATGACCGCGCCCGACGGCCGGCCCACCAATGCCGCGTTCGGGTTCATCTCGATGCTGGTCAAGCTCGTGCAGGAGCTGCACCCCGACGGCGTGGTCGTGGCGTTCGACCGCGGTAAGCCGGCGTTTCGAACCGAAGCGCTCGCCTGCTACAAGATCCACCGTCCGCCCACGGCAAGCGAGCTCAAGGTTCAGTTCCCGATCGTCAAAGAGCTGCTCGACGCACTGGGGATCCCCATCCTCGAGGTCGAGGGATGGGAAGGCGATGACATTCTCGGCACGATCGCACGCCTCTCGGAGGAGTCCGGGATCCGCGCGCTGCTCGTGACCGGCGACCGCGATGCTCTGCAGCTGGTGACCGACACGGTGCACGTCGTGAGCACGCGCAAGGGTATCACCGATATCGTCATCTACGACCCGGCGGCCGTGCTCGAGCGCTACGGTGTGACGCCCGCTCAGGTCACGGACTACCTGGGGCTCAAAGGCGATACCTCCGACAACATCCCCGGTGTGCCAGGTGTGGGGGAGAAGACCGCAGCAAAGCTCATCGCCGAGTACGGCTCGCTCGATGCGGTGCTCGACGCGGCACCCGGGATCAAGGGCAAGCTGGGGGAGAACCTGGCCGCCCATGCGCAAGACGCGCGGGTGAGCCGCACGGTTGCGACCATCCGCACAGACGTGCCGATCGATGTCGACCTGACAGCGGTCTCGTGGGGCGGCTTCGATCCGACGCGCGTCGCCGAGGCTTTCGGCAAGCTGCGTTTCACCTCGCTGCTCGATCGCGTGCTCGCCACCGATGGGCTCGAGCAGCCCGGGGATACTGCACAGAGTCCTGCGACCGACACCGTGATGGAGTGGTCGGTCATCCAGGGACCGGCCGCCCTCGAGCGGCTTGGTGGGTGGGCCACACGTCAACAGTGGCTCGGTGTCGCGCTCGATGACGGTACCACCGAGTCGCTCTTCGCCGTGCGCCGCGATCTCGCGGTGGCATGCGGCGACGAGGTCGCGGTAGTGGGCGGCGAGGACACTCCGAAGGTCTTTGCGAAGCTGCTCGCCGATGCCCGTCTGGCCGCAGGCGACACCAAGGCGCTACTGCACGAGCTGTGCCCGCCGGTCTCCGACGGCCGCTGCGACCTGTCCTTCGACGCCGCCGACCCGGCACGGCTCTTCGACTGCGCGCTGGCGGCCTACCTGCTCGAGTCCAACCGCTCGGCCTACACGCTCGACGCGCTTGCCGCCGACTATCTCGGCGCACCGCTGCCCGAACCGACGGAGGAGCGTGGCCGCGCGGCGCTCGAGGCCCGGGCCGCGGCCGCACTTGCTCCCGTTCTCGAGGGCCGTCTCGCAGAGGACGGCTCGACCGAGTGTTTCGAGCGCATCGAGATGCCGCTCGTGCCGGTGCTCGCCCGGATGGAGCGCGTCGGGGTCGGGGTGGATACCGGCGTGCTTGCCGGTCTGGCCGAGGAGACACGCGGCCGCATCACAGAGTTGCGGGAGCGGATCTTCGCCGAGGCCGACACCGAGTTCAACATCGACTCGCCCAAGCAGCTCGGCGAGGTGCTCTTCGACAAGATGGGCCTGCCGCGCTCCAAGCGCACCAAGACCGGCTACTCGACCGACGCCTCGGTGCTGAGCTCGCTTGCCGCGGACTTCCCGATCGCGCAGATGATCATGGACTACCGGGAGCTTGCCAAGCTCACCTCGACCTACATCGAGGCACTGCCGCGGTTGATCGCCGAGGACGGGCGGCTCCACACGACGTTCAACCAGACGGTTGCCGCCACGGGGCGTCTGTCGAGCAGCAACCCGAATCTCCAGAACATCCCGGTGCGCACCGAGTTCGGCCGCCGCATCCGGGCAGCGTTCGTCCCGGCCGAGCCCGGGCACCTCATGGTCGGCGCGGATTACTCGCAGATCGAGCTGCGCATACTCGCGCACCTCTCGGGTGACGAGGGGCTGATCGAGGCGTTCACGAGCGGCGAGGACTTCCATGCAGCCACGGCCGCGCGCGTGTTCGGCGTGGCGGTCGACTCGGTCACGCCCGGGTATCGCAGCCGTGCGAAGGCGGTGAACTTCGGCATCGTCTACGGTCAGAGCGCCCACGGGCTTGCCGATACCCTGAAGATCGGGCGCGTCGAGGCCCAGGCGATGATCGACCGCTACTACGCCGCCTATCCACGCGTGCGCACCTACCTCGACGAGACTGTCGCCGAGGCGCACCGCACCGGGGTGGCGGTCACGATGTTCGGCCGCAAGCGCCGCATCCCCGAGCTCAAGAGCAGCAACTACAACGTGCGCTCCTTTGGCGAGCGGACGGCCATGAACCACCCCATGCAGGGGAGTGCTGCCGACATCATGAAGCTCGCGATGATCGAGGTCGACCGCCGCCTGCGCAGTGAGGGCTTCATCGCGCGTCTCGTACTTCAGGTCCACGACGAGCTCGTGTTCGAGGCTCCGCCGGCCGAGGTCGACTCGCTCTCTGCGCTCGCACGGGAGGCGATGTCGGGCGTTGCCGAGCTTGCGGTGCCGCTGCTCGTGGACGTCTCGAGCGGGCCCGATTGGGCTGCTGCGAAGTAGCACCGGTCCTCCTCGGCTAACTCTTCGGCAGACCCCTGGCACAGCCTGCGCCCGTCGGGTAACATATAGGGTCGGCTGCCAGGTCAGGAATCCTGGCGCCACGGTAATGTTGGCCCCCGACATGTAGCATGACACCTGTAGGCGACGGATTGTGTTGATCACGGCGATCGACGGACCTGTAGGCGACGACGGTACATGACCGGAGGGCCCCGTTCAGGAAAGGGGCCACCCCACAGTGAGTGAACAGCAGGACAACGGCACGGTCATCGAGCACGAGGAGTACACCGACGAGGAGATGCACGCCCTCATCGACGGCACTATGACCGATTTCGATGAAGGCGATCTCGTCAGCGGCACCATCGTTCAGGTGGAGCGCGACGAAGTCCTTCTCGACATCGGCTACAAGTCCGAAGGTGTCATCCCCGCGCGTGAACTGTCGATCCGCAAGGACGTCAATCCCGCCGACGTCGTCTCCCTCGGCGATGCTGTCGAGGCCCTCGTTCTCCAGAAGGAGGACAAGGACGGCCGGCTCATCCTCTCCAAGAAGCGCGCAGAGTACGAGCGCGCCTGGTCCGACATCGAGGACAAGTTCAACGCCGGCGAGGTTGTCGAAGGCGAAGTCATCGAGGTCGTCAAGGGTGGGCTCATCCTCGACATCGGACTTCGCGGCTTCCTGCCTGCCTCACTGGTCGATCTTCGCAGGGTCAAGGACCTCGCCTCGTTCATGGGCGACCGCCTCGAGGCGCGCGTCATCGAGATGGACCGCAACCGCAACAACGTCGTGCTCTCCCGCCGCGTGGTACTCGAGGAGGGCCGCAAGCACGAGCGCGCAGCCATCCTGGAGAAGCTCGCCAAGGGCCAGATCCTGCCGGGTACCGTCTCGAGCATCGTGGACTTCGGTGCGTTCGTAGACCTCGGCGGCATCGACGGACTCGTCCACATCTCGGAGCTTTCTTGGAGCCACGTCAACCACCCGTCCGAGGTCGTCAAGGTCGGCGAAGAGGTCGAGGTCAAGGTTCTCGACGTGGACATGGACCGCGAGCGGATCTCGCTCGGCCTGAAGCAGACCCAGCCCGATCCGTGGCAGGAGCTCGTC
>JAHYJI010000069.1 GCA_019429145.1 Coriobacteriia bacterium
GACACCCGTTGACGTGGTGCGCATTCTAGCATCGGTCGGCAGGCCGCGGACACCGCGACGCAGGGCGGGGTAGGATAGACGCAAGGGAGTCGCGGCCGGGGAGCAGAGATGTGCCAGTTCTGCGTACAGCACGGTGACGGCGAGAAGTGGTACCTGCAGGCGGCGAACTACGCCGCCGACCTCGAGAGCGACCTCGCGCGCCGCGGCTACGTGGTCTCCTTCATCGGGGATTTCGAGGACAACCGCCGCAAGATCCGCGCAGGGCTCGCAGCGCTCCGCTTCGTGCCCAAGCCGGTGGCCGATCCGGTGCGAGCGCGCTTCGAGAGCCACATGCAGGAGAACCACTTCGGACAGCCCGTCCCGATCGAGGAGTGCGAGAAGATCGTCTCGATGGCGACGAGCGTCGTGCGCATCCCGTGCCTCTGTCGCGGGCAGCGCAGGGCCGAGGAGGGTGTGTGCCTGGTCACCACCGTGCGCCCGGTCGACGACGTCCTCGCCGAGGGTTGGTCCTCGTACGCGGACGGCCCGGATGTCTCGTCGTTCGAGCGCCTCGACCGGGAAGGCACGCTTGCCGTACTGCGCGAGTGCGAGCGTCGCGGCCTCGCCCACACCATCTGGACGTTCAAGACCCCGTTCATCGCGGCCATCTGCAACTGCGACGTCTCCAGCGGGTGCATGGCGATGAATCTGACGCTCAAGCACGACATCAAGGTCATGTGGAAGGGCGAGTGGGTGGCCCGCCTTGCCGAGGAGGAGTGCACCGCGTGCGGCGCGTGTGTGCCCGCGTGTCCCTTCGGCGCGCTCTCGCGGCCCCGCAACGGGGGACCGGTCGCGCTCGTCCAGGAATCGTGCTGGGGGTGCGGCACCTGTCGCGCGTCATGTCCCAACGACGCTCTCTCGCTCGCCGGCCGCCGGTCGGTGCCCGCCGCAGCGACGAGCTGGTGAACTCAAGATGGGTGCGTTTTGTGGATTCCCTTCTCCTGGTCACCCTAAGTTCTGTTTTATCGGGAACATCAAAGATGAGGAGAGGTCTTCCCCTCTGCTTGTGCTGTCAGGGAACTTCGTTGATCGGAGGTAGCGCATGAAACGTGACCTGTTGCGCGTCAACATGTCTGATCTCAGCATCACCCGGGAACCGCTCCCTGAAGGCTGGCGCCGCTACGGAGGCCGGGCACTGACCGACGCTATCGTCTTCTCTGAGGTTCCTCCCACTGCCGATCCTCTCGGTCCGGACAACGTCCTCGTCTTCTCGCCCGGCATCCTCGGCGGGACGAGCGCTCCGAACGGCGGTCGTCTCTCGGTCGGCGCCAAGAGCCCGCTCACCGGCGGCATCAAGGAGTCGAACTCCGGCGGCCAGGCCGCGCACGCGCTGGCCCGCCTCGGCATCGCTGCCATCATCGTCAGCGGGAAGCCGGCCGATCCGGATGCCCGCTACTGCCTCGTCATCGAGGCGGACGGCTCGACGAAGATCGAGCGCGTCGACGAGTGGGCGGGGCTCGGCAACTACGAGCTCGCCGACAAGATCGCTGCTACCCGTCCCGAGAACGACCGCTACGCGACCATCCAGACCGGCCCTGCCGGCGAGGTGGGAGCGAAGGCGGCAGGCATCGCCATCTCCGACCCGAAGGGCTACCCGAACCGGTTCGCCGGCCGCGGAGGCCTCGGCTCGGTCATGGGCAGCAAGGGCCTGAAGGCCATCGTGCTCTCGGACAAGGGCCTGCAGTACACCGAACACGCCGACAAGGAGGCGTTCCAGGCAGCGATAAAGCGGTTCGCCGCGGCGCTCAAGGAGCACGCCGTCACCGGACAGGCGCTTCCGGCATACGGCACCAACGTCCTCACCAACATCCTTTCCGAGGCCGGCGGATTACCGACGCGCAACTTCTCGGAGGGCTCCTTCGAGAAGGCCGACGACATCGGCGGCGAGCGCCAGGCCGAGACGATCAAGGCGCGCGGCGGCCACGAGCACCACGCCTGCCACACCGGATGCACCATCCAGTGCTCGCGCTACTGGATGGACAAGGACGGCCACTACAAGACCAAGGGACCGGAGTACGAGACCGTATGGTCGATGGGTGCCGACTGCGGCATCGGTGACCTCGACGATATCGCCGAGCTCGACCGCGCGTGCGGAGACCTCGGTCTGGACACCATCGAGATGGGCGCCACGCTCGCCGTCTACATGGACTCGGGCAAGCTCGAGTTCGGCGACGCCAAGGGAGCGCTCGACGCACTGATGAGCGGGGCTGACGGCGGAGAGCCGGGCCGCGTGATCTGGGACGGGGCGCTCGCGACCGGCACGGCGTTCGGCGTGGCGCACATCCCGACTGTCAAGGGACAAGCACTCCCCGCGTACGACCCGCGTTCGGTCATGGGTATCGGCGTTACATACGCAACCACTCCCCAAGGCGCCGATCACACGGCCGGCTACACGATCACTGCCAACATCCTGAGCGTCGGCGGAACCGTCGATCCGCTGAAGCCCGAGGGACAGGCCGAGCTCTCGAAGAACCTGCAGATCGCCACCGCGATGCTCGACAGCGTGGGACTGTGCATCTTCGTGGCGTTCGCGGTCCTCGACATCCCGGATGCGTTCACCGCGATCCACGACATGGTCGAGGCTCACACCGGCGACTCGTGGGACCCGGACGCGCTGATGCAGCTGGGCAAGGAGACGCTCGCCTTCGAGCGGCTCTTCAACGAGAAGGCGGGCATGACGGCTGCAGACGACCGCCTGCCGGGCTTCTTCAAGTCCGTGCCGCTGCCCCCGCACAACATCGTCTTCCAGGTCACCGACGAGGACCTGGACAGCGTCTTCGACTTCGTGCCGGAGACGGCGAAGGAGATGGGCATCTCATAGGTACCGGATACTGAAGCGAGGGGTGCGGGCTCCCCGCGCCCCTCGCGCTTTCTCCTCCGAAAGGCTGCACATGCAGGTCAACGTCGCCCTGTTCGCACACCTCTCAAGCTTCCAGCCCGACGGCGAGGCGGGGCGCAGGCCCCGTGCGTTCGACCTGCCCGAGGGCACGACGGTCGGCGCGGTGATCGAGTCGCTCGGGCTGCCCGACGAGCCGCGCGTTCTCTTCATCAACGGACGGCACGCTGACGAAGACACCGTGCTTGCCGGGGGAGACCGGCTCGCGATCTTTCCACCGGTTGCTGGTGGTTAGCGGTGCCTGCAGACGAACACAACGCCTGTCCGCCACCCCTCGTACCGAGCGACGATCCCGCGATGCGCGCCCGACTCGCGGCGTCGCACGTGGCGATCATCGGTTGTGGCGGGCTCGGCAGTAACGCCGCGGCGATGCTCCTGCGCTCGGGTGTGGGCCACCTCACGCTGATCGACTTCGACGTCGTCGAGAAGGGCAACCTCAACCGGCAGCTCTTCTTTCACGACCAGATCGGCATGCGCAAGACAGACGCGCTCGCCGGGACGCTGCGCCGCATCGACCCGGACGCGGCGCTCACCCTCGTACACGAGTGCATGACCCCCGAGAACCTGCTCGCCACCGTCGGAGGTGCGGACGTGGTGATCGAGGCGGTCGACCGCGCCGAGGTCAAGGCGATGATCACCAACGTGCTCTGCGGGGCGGCGCCGGAGCTGCCGCTGGTCGGAGCGTCCGGGCTGGCGGGAGTCCGGTCGGCGAACGACGTGGTGACCGAGCAGATCGGCGAACACTTCTACCTGATAGGCGATTGCACCAGCGACGTGCGCGACGGGCTCCCGCTGCTCGCCTCGCGCGTTATGGTCGCTGCGGCACACCAGGCCCACGCCGCGATCCGCATCCTGCTCGGCCACGCCGAGCCCTAAGAGCGGGTAAATCGGCTACTTCAGGTTCAGGCGCTGCTCGACCTCGGAAACGAGCATGCGGCTCACGGGGATCTCCGTGGAATCCACGTCCGCGAGCACGAGGCGGTACGACGAGCGCGTCGCCCAGCGGCACCCGTGCACGTGGTCGAGGTTCACGATGTAAGACCGGTGCACCCGCATCAGGGTGTCCGGTACCCTGCGCTCCAAGTCGCCGAGACTGAGTCGACTCAGGTGGCGACCGTCGTACGTATGGACGTACGTGTAGTTCCGGATACCCTCGATGTAGTGGACGTCGCGTGACTCCACGAACTCGAACCCGGACGAACCGGCGGTCACGGGGACCTGTACCGACTCCGACGGGGCCTGCTCCGTACTCGCTGTGCGACGGAGGAGCGCGGCCACCCGGCACCGGAGCTCCCGGATGCTGAACGGCTTGGTGAGGTAGTCATCGGCGCCGAGGGAGAAGCCGTGCACCTTGGCGTCCTCGGAGTCCTTGGCGGTCAGCATGAGCACGGGCAGGTTGATGGTGCTCGCGTTGGCCCGGATGCGGCGCAGGACCTCCCAGCCGTCGATGCCGGGCATCATCACGTCGAGCAACACCACGTGCGGGTCGACCTGAGCGATGGCATCGAGCACCCTCGCTCCGTTCGACACCGTTGTGACCTCATATCCCTCGTGCGAGAGCGAGATGGTGAGTCCGCGCAGAAGCTGCACGTCGTCGTCTACGACCAGCACCCGCATCAGCCCGTGGATCGGTACCTCGTCACTGGTCACCGTTGCCCCTCTCGCTGACGACCGATATCGAGGCGTCCTGCCTCGACACGCTGGCATCTCCGATCGGGAGCTTGAGCGTGAAGATCGAGCCCTTGCCGAGCGGGTTGCCCGCGTAGCCGATCGACCCGCCGTGCGCCTCGGCGATCCGCGCGCTGATGGCGAGCCCCAGCCCGAGTCCGGCCGTATCGCGGCTGTCCTCGGAGTCCAGCTTGGCGAAGAGCTTGAACAGCTCGTTGCGCTGGTCCTCACGCACCCCCCGGCCGGAGTCGATCACGTCGATACCCGCGTGATCGCCCTCGTCTCTCAGTCGGACCTGCACCTCCGGTGCCCCGTCGGAGTACTTGACCGCGTTGAATATGAGGTTGTCCAGAAGCTGACGGATGCGCAGCGGGTCGATCCACGCATCGATCTCGGGAACGTCGTCATCGAGCACCACACGAACCCCGCGGGCGGCCGCGAGAGTGTTGGCATCCCTCACTGATGCACGAACCGTCTTGTCGAGTTCCACGCGGCTGAACTCGAGCGGCATGAGCCCTCGCTCGAGGAGCGCCGCATCCATGAGGTCCGAGACGATCGAACTGAGGCGGGAGGCGGCCGACGCTATCGACGAGATGGCCTCGTGCGACTCCTCGGACAACCCGCCGAGCTCCCCTTCCTCAAGCATCTCCGCGTACAGCCTGATCACCGAGAGCGGAGTGCGCAGTTCGTGCGAGGCGACCGCCACGAAGTCCGACTTCATGCGAGCAACCTCTTCGAGTGCGTCGCGGGCCTTGCTCTGGTCCTCGTACGCCTCTTCAAGACTCGCGAGGGAGATCTCGAGCCGGCGCTCCTTGTCGGCAAGCTGCCGGACCGTCTCTTCGAAGGTTCGGGCCAGTTCGCCGATCTCATCGCGACGGCCGGTGTCCAGTGTCACGCCCTCCTCGCCCTCGGCCAGCATGTGGGCACCGTCACGCAGACGGGCGATCGGTTCGATGACGGTTCGCAGCACGAGCCAGGCTGTCCAGGGAGCCGAGACAAGCGCTACGGAAAGCACCACGATGAACGCTGCGATGGCATGGCTGCCCAACACCTGGAGCAGGTCAGGAGGCCCGAAGTTCATGGAGACCGTGGCGATCTCGAATCCTTCCACGATCACCGGGGCGCGGACGGTCTGGGGCCTGGTCAGCACGCCGAAGGGCGTGTCGTTCCCGAAGTACGTCTCACAGCGCCCCCCTCCCCCGGGCGCGCTGCATGCGATCAGCGCATCGGTCCCGTCGAGAACCTGGATGCATTCGATCTCGCCTGTCGCATCGCTGGCCATGATGCTGTCCATGAGCGCCTGGACGCGAGCGATGTCCTGATCGGCGATCATCGGAGCGAGTGCGGCGGAGGTCGCAAGGCTCACCCGTTCGAGCGATTGACGGCGCTCGGTGGCGGCGGTTCGCGCACTGTATACGCCCACCGTCAGGCCGACCACAAGCGCGAACAACAGCTCCCCGAGAAGTACCAGCGCGACGAAGCGAGTGCGGAGCGAGTGACCGAGACTCAACCCCGGATCCTCCATGCTTGCCGAGCCGGTGTCACTCATCGACCCCACCCCACTGCTGTTCGAGGACGCTCAGGTCCACGTACTCGAAGAGGGTCCGCGCGAAATCGTAGTCCCCGGCAGTCGGGAAGTAGAATCCCCCCACCGGCCCGTCAGCCGGCAGCCCCGCACCCGGGCCCAAACCCCGCAGCCCGGCCCGCAGATTGTCCCGGAAGTACTCCGGCAGACGCGTCCGCATGAGGATCGGCGGCAGACCCATCTCCGGCGACTCGGACACCACGCGGAAGGTCCCGGAAGGCCAGGCGAGCAGGTGAGACCGGCCCACGCACGCAGCGTCGACGTCACCTCCGGCAAGGCGTTCGAGGTTCTCCACGTTCTCTCCGCCGGTGTGCACCGCACCGAAGTAGCCGTCGAGCGTGCTGCCGGAGCGCACTGCAAGCCATCGGGCGTACGCGAACCCGCGGATCGACGCGCCGGGCGCGAGCGCGATGTCCGTCCCCTCGAGATCTTCGAAGCTACGGTAGGGTGAGTCGGCACGGACCGCGATGACCGCCGTCTCGAGCGGCCGGCCGGCGACGATCGGCGTTGCGAGCAGCTCCCACTCCGTGTCGTCCTCAAGTGCCAGATACTGGTAGATCGACACAAATGCCGCGTCGATCCGCGGGTCGGCCATCGCATCCGTCACCTCAGCGCGCCCGGCAACGTACTTCGCCCGCACCGGCACCCGCATCTGGTCCCGCATCTGCTTGAGAACCGCGATGTACGGAGTCCACTGCGAGGGGCCGCCGGGGGTCCGGTCGATCAGCACGGTGATCGACTGCTGCCCCTCGTTGTCCGCGATGCCCGTCTCCACCGGCTGGGCGGCGAAGAGACCCCACATGAGGAGGCTGCCGCCGAGGACGATCAGGAACGACGTGACGAGGGCGTACGCCAGCCAGCGACTCGACCGCTGTGGGAAGAGCCGTTCGGTCACCGCCTTGGTGCGCACGTCCATATGGGGTCCACGCTCCGTCACCAGGACCGGCGCTGGCAGAACGCGCATGGCATCTCATTACATACATTCCCAGCAGCGCCCTGTCGGGCGCGGTCGGTCCCTACCGGATGCCGGCGCCCTCGAGGATCCTGACGACCGCTTCGTCGGCGCCGAGCGGCATGATGTGCACACCGTCCGCTATCTCGCGCACCGCACGAACCTGTTCGATCGCAAGTCTCACGGACTCCTCGAAGGGATCGCCCGCGCTCCTGATCCGCTCGGCGAGCTCGTCGGGAACCATGAGGCCGGCCAGGCGCGTGTTGATGAAGTCGATGACCCGCGGGCTCTTGAGCAGCAAGATGCCGGCGATGACCTTGACGCCGTGGGGGCGCCACGCCTCGACGGCCTGCGCGAAGCGCTCGACGTCCATCACCGCCTGCGTTTGGAAGAAGCGCGCTCCCGCCTCGATCTTGCGCACCGCGCGCATCGACTGGATGTCGAAGGGCTCGGCCTCGGGGAAGGCGGCCGCTCCGATGTAGAGATCGGTGCTCCCCGCCATCTCCCGGCCGAGCATGTCGTGACCGTCGTTCATGCCCGTCGCGATCTCGATGAGCTGCGTCGAATCGAGATCGAAGACGCCCTTTGCCTGCGGGTGGTCACCGCCACGCGGGTCGTCCCCGGTGACGATGAGCACGTTTTGCAGGCCGAGCGTGGCGGCCGCGAGCAGGTCGGACTGGAGCGCGAGCCGGTTCCGGTCGCGGCAGGTCTGCTGGAAGATCGGCTCGAATCCCGCCTCGAGCACCGCACGGGACGCTGCGAGGCTGGACAGATGCAGCGTGGCTCCCTGGTTGTCGGTCACGTTCAGCGCGTCGGTCACCGGGCCGAGAACGGCCACCGAGCGCATCATCGCGCTCATGTCGGTGCCGAGCGGAGGCGCGACCTCGCCGGTCACGACGAACTCTCCCCGCTCGAGCAGCTCGCGGAGGCGGCTCATCGGCCCCCCTCGCTCTCGGGGGCCCCGGGTGCGGAGGGCTTCCTGCGCCCGCGCTCGCGGCCCTCGCGCAGGTTGACGCTCCCGGGCTTGAGCTTGGCGCTGAAGTCCTTCGGTGGGATGACGGCGTGCAGCGAGACCCGCCCCTGCTCGGCGAGGCGGCGCTGGATCCGCACGTGTGCGCACTCGCGATCGGCGAGCACCTCGCACATGCCGTCCCACATGCCGCCACAGGGACCGTTGAGCAGCCCCTTGGGACAGGTGGTCACCGGGCAGATGCCGCCGGTGAGGTCGAGGACGCAGTCGCCACACATCTGGCACCGCTCCTCGAACACTCCGTGGCGCACCACGTTGCCGAGGAACACGCTCTCCAGCCCCGGGAAGACGGGCTTGCTCGTGGCATCCGCAACGGTCTGCACACCCGCGCCACACGAGAGCACGAGCACCGCGTCAGCGTCCTCGATACTTCCCGAGTTGCGACGGGTCTCCAGGCGCGTGCCGCCCGAGTGGCAGGCGACCTCGCCGACCGCCCAGCCGGTGACCTTCCGGCCATCGGCCTCGAGCCGCGTCTTCGCCTCGAGGATCTCCTCCTCGCCGCCCGTGTGAGCGACGGTCGCACACTGCCCGCATCCCATGATGAAGACCGTGCGCGCATGCACCTCGTCGAGGTTGCGCAGGATGCGCTCCCACTCGCGCGGCTTGGTGATGATCATCCCTGCCTCCTTGCGGCAACCGCCTCGCGGACCGCTCTCACGCAGCCCGGTGCATCATCAGAGTACCCTGCGCCGACGCTCTCGGCCCACGAGCCCGTCACCACCGCGCCGCCGACGAACACCGGCACGCCCTCGTGCTCTCCTGCGATCGCGCGCACCGTGGCCTCCATCGCCGGAAGTGTCGTGGTCATCAGCGCCGAGAGGCACACGACGTCGGCATCGCCGACCGCTTCGAGCACGCGGTCGGCGGGAACGTCCACGCCCAGGTCGTTGACGTCGAATCCCTGGCTCTCCAGCAGCGAGACGCAGATGTCCTTGCCGATCGAGTGGATGTCGCCCTTCACCGTGGCGAACACGACGCTACCCTCCGATGCACCCGCGTCCTCGGGCAGGTAGGTCTTCACGCGCGCGACGGCGGCCTTCATCGCCTCGGCGGCCACCATGAGCTGCGGCAGGAACGCCTCTCCCCTGCCGAATGCGTCGCCGAGGCGCTGGATCGCAGGGGTCAGCACCTCGCCGATGACCCGGCCGGGCGCCATGCCGCCTTCGACAAGGGCATCAACGAGAGCCGGGGCACCGTCGGCATCTCCCCGCGACACGGCATCGGCGAGACGCTCGCCGTCCGAACGCGTGTCGGCCGCACGTGCCGCGACAGCACCCGACTCGCCGCCCGCCGCACGCTCGAGCGCAGCAGCGTACGCGGCATCCCAGGCCGCCCACACGTCGCCGTGTGCGTCCGGGCTGGAGCCCGCCGCCCGCGCGGAGTCGGCCAGACCGACCGCCCCGGAGACGACCGCGTCGGACGGGTTGACGATGGCCGCGTCGAGCCCGGATGCCGCAGCCGCCGAGACGAACGCCGCGTTGAGCTCGGGACGGGCCGGCAGGCCGTGGCTCACGTTGCTCACGCCGAGGAGCGTCGCAAGCCCGCTCGCACGGACCGCGGTCATCGCGGCAACGGTCGTGCGCGGCGCATCGGCGTCAGTCGCCGCCGTCATCACGAGCGTGTCCACGAGAAGGTCCGCGTCGCTCAGTCCGGCGGCGTGGGCGCGAGCCCGGATGCGCTGGACGATCGCGACTCGGCCCGCTACGTCGGCGGGGATCCCCTCGTCATCCAGTGCGAGCGCGACCACGGCGGCGCCGTACCGCGCCGCAAGCGGCAGGATCGAGTCGAGCGAGTCTTCAGCGCCGCTGACCGAGTTGATGAGCGCGCGGCCCGGATAGATGCGTAGCGCGGGCTCGAGCGCGGCAGGGTCCGTGTTGTCCAGCACGAGCGGCAGGTCGCTGCCGCCGGAGAGTGCGAGCACCGCCGAGCGCAGGGCCGACGGCGCGTCGACACCGGCCGCGCCTACGTTGACGTCGAGTGCGCTGGCTCCGGCCTGTTCCTGCTCGGCGGCGTACGCACGCACGACCGACATCGAGCCGGCACGCAGCGACTCGGCGAGCTCCGGCTTACCGGTGGGGTTGATGCGCTCGCCGATCTTCGCGATGGGTGCTCCCGCTCCGATCCGGAGCGTGCGCCGGGGACCGGCGATGACCACGCCGGGCAGTCCGACCCGACCCTCGACGACCGGCAGCTCCTTGGCGAAGTCGACGATGGCACCGGTAAACGCCGGCGAAGAACCGCAGCACGAACCGACGAGTGAGGCGCCTGCGCGCACGAACCTCGCCGCAAAGCCGCCCATCTCGTCGGCGGTCCCGGGAAACACCGTCCGGCCGTCTTCGAGGCGCGGCAGCCCGGCGTTGGGCTGCACGATGACCGGCAGCGCGGTCGCGGCCGTCATCGCCTCGACGTACGGGAGCATCTGCTCGGGGCCCAGCCCGCAGTTCATGCCGACCGCGCTC
>JAHYJI010000070.1 GCA_019429145.1 Coriobacteriia bacterium
GCGCATCGAGCAGAACGCCAGAAGGTAGAATCGACCTGAGAGCGCGTGGGCGTCTGCTCATGCGCCCAACGTTCGAAGTACAGCGGTCGCCGCTACTGTGTTGAATTCCCGACATTATGGTATAGTTTCTATACCCTATGGGCGTACGGAAGGCTACACGGTGGAGTTCGAGTTCGATGAGGCGAAGTCGAAGGCGAATGCGGCCAAGCACGGTATCGACTTCATCGCGGCCCAGGAGTTGTGGCTCGATGAGCTTCTTATCGAGATTCCTGCGAAGACCGTGGACGAACCGCGCTCGCTCATCATCGGCCTCATCGGGAACAAGCACTACTCGGCGGTCATCACGCATCGCGAGGGCCGCACCCGGATCATCTCGGTGAGGCGCTCTCGGGCAAAGGAGGTGGCGATCTATGAAGGCGAATGAGTTCGACAAGAAGTTCGACGAGGGTGTCGAGGACGTCGTCGATGACCTGGACATGTCCAGCGCGAGCCGTCCCAACCAGACTCCGCGCCGCGTCAACGTCGACTTCCCCTCATGGATGGTCGAGTCGCTCGATCGTGAAGCCAAGCGGCTCGGGGTCACTCGGCAGTCCGTCATCAAGGTATGGATTGCTGAGAAGCTGGAGCACAAGGCCTCATGATTCGCATGCGGCGCTGACTTCGAACAAGCGCATCGAGCAGGCGCGCACGAGGTAGAATCGACATGCAAGCACGTGGCGCGCAGCTGATGCGCAATGCGTTCGGTAGGACCCCTCCCCGCTGCCCGAACGCATCATTGGCACTGCTGTCGTCAGTGTCGTCGGGGTGGGGAAGCGCACTACTTCTTCGTCAGCAGCCTCCGAGTCGAGGAAGCTAGCTTCAAGACGCTGTCGTTACGTGTGAGGATTTCGTCCAAGGCGTGAACGAGACGATCGAGATCCTCGCGCTCCGCGACGAGCGGAGGGGAGAACCGGATCACTCGCGAATTGGCAAACGTGTAGAGGCTGATGATGTCGTATTCGTGCAACAGGTGGACGCAGATCATCGATGCTGTCTGGTTGGGGACACCCGCGAGCAGACGGTCCTTCACCTCCGATGCCTGAGTGAAGTCCACCCCAATCATCATGCCTCGGCCTCGCACCGCCTTGATCAGCTGGTGTCGCTCAGCCAAGTCGCGCAAGCGCGAGAAGAAGTAGGCCCCGATCTCTTGCGCGCGAGAGGGCAGGTTCTGCTCAACGGTGAGTTGGATGACGGCAATCCCCGCCGCGCAGGCGAGCGAGTTGCCTCCGAAAGTCGACGTGTGCAGGAGGCACTTCTCGGTCGATCCGTATGCCCTGCGCCACACCTCGTCCGTCGTGATGTAGGCACCGATCGGGTACAGGCCGCCGCCGAGAGCCTTCGAGAGGCACATTACGTCCGGGACCACGTCCTCGTGCTCGCAAGCGAACATCCGTCCCGTACGACCGAAGCCCGTCTGTATCTCGTCGAGCATCATGAGAGCGCCGTGGCGGTCGCAGAGCTCGCGGACGTCCCTCAAGTAGCCTTCCGGCGGCACGATAATGCCGGCTGGCCCCTGGATGGGTTCGACGAGGAAGGCGGCGGCGTTTCCACGGCGCAAGCACGCCTCCAGCGCATCCGCGTCGCCGAAGGGGACGTGATCCACGTCGGGGAGCAGCGGGTAGTAAGGCGTGCGGAAGGGCTCGTGTCCGGTCATGCTGAGCGCGCCCATGGACTTGCCGTGGAATCCCTCCACAGTCGCTATCAGCCTGCTGCGACCTGTAGCTGCGCGCGCAAGCTTGATCGCTCCTTCGACTGCCTCAGACCCGCTATTGGCGAAGAAGCTTCGCTGGAGTCCGCCGGGCGTGATCGCCGCTAGACTCGACGCAAGGCAGGCGGCCATTGAGCCAGGGGCAGTCTGCAGCAGGTTCGGCAGCGAGGACGCCCGGCGCACGGCGTCGACGATCACTGGATGGTTGTGCCCAAGGGTGAGCGCCCCATAGCTGCAAAGGAAGTCGAGGTGCTCTCGCCCTTCGGAGTCCCAGACGCGTAGGCCTTCGGCCTTCACGAATTGGCGAAGGAGCCTGTAGGAATCGAGCAATTCGATGAACTTCTCGTTGACGAAACCACGTTGGAGTTCGAAGATCTCCTCTGCATTCGCCCGGAGGGCCTCGTCGACTGAATATACTCTGGGCTCCACGAGCAGCCTCCGTGGTCGCATTCCGCTCCTGCGAGCGTAGTCATTCAGATGACTCGGGGCAACTCACGTCGCAGCCCACGAGGGCGCATCGAGCCGAGCCGGGGCCATACCGAACACGCGCATCCAGCAGACAATACGCCGCGTGAGCGGTAACCTGGGGTCGTAGACGCGTGCACGGCGTATTGCAGCTGACGCGCCCGACGTTAGATGCAACCTAGGGGGACGTATGATGTCGAGTGCGACTGACGTGGATCCCCACGGGACGATCCACAGAATCGACGGGCACCTTCATCGGCGGATTCCGATCCTCGATTCGAGTGGCAAGGTGGTCGAGCATGTGCTCCGGCCTCTCATGGTGGAGCTCCATGCCCGAGATATCGCTCAGATATTCGTGGGCGCGTCGATCCTGGCCATCCCAGTGGGCTTCACTGAAGAGACCTGGGACCTGGGCCGGACCCTGCCTCTCGCGAACGTGGTCGCCTTGGCGTTGATCTCCCTGGCGTTCATCGCGCTCTTCGTGCACCTTCACTTCTATCGGGGCTTCCTCGGCCAGTACGTGCTCGACTACGTGAAGCGCGTCGTGGCCATATACGTGATCTCGCTGTTCGTCGTGGGTGTGCTTCTGACCGTCATCCAGCAAAGCCCCTGGTCGACGGAGTGGCTTCTTGCCGTGAAGAGGGTCGTCATCGTGGCCTTCCCGGCATCTCTGAGTGCCACCGTCGCCGATGCCTTCAAGTGAAGTACGTCTAACCCGGGCGTCCAGCAGACTCGGCGCCCGCACGATAGACTCGGGCAGGGAGTGTTCGCTACGCCTCGCAGCTGACGCCCAACATCGTTAGATGCAGTCCAGATGGCCAATCACGATTGGGGACAAGGCTTGACCACGACGCCGCCGCGGAATGAAGCAGTCTACATCCATGACGTTGCGGATCACCCACTGGTTGATCCCCAGATCCTGCTTCCCCACGTGATTGATCGCATCCGTCCGGAATCCGTGGTCGATGTCGGTTGTGGGATAGGAACCTTTCTTCATGTCTGCAAGGACTTGGGAGTGTCCCAGGTCCTCGGCGTCGACGGGGAGTGGGTCGACCGAGATCTGCTCTTCGGCCACATCTCTCCTCATGAGTTCCGCTCAGTCGACTTGGCGACTGACATGCCGCTGGAACTGCCTAGGCACGACCTAGCGATCTGTCTGGAAGTCGCAGAACACTTAGACGGTTCGTGCGCAGCATCATTGGTACAGTCACTTGTGGCAGCGAGTGACTGTGTGCTGTTCTCCGCCGCTATTCCCGGACAAGGCGGGCAACACCATGTGAACGAACAGTGGCCAGAGTACTGGGCGGCGCTGTTTGCAGCGCATGAATACGTCATGGCCGACGTTGTCCGCCCTCTCGTTTGGGACGAGCCCCGCATCTCCTACTGGTACAGGCAGAACTGCTTTCTTGCGGTGCGATCGGACAAGCAAGAGATACTCAAGCAGTTCCCGACTTGGTCGGACGTCTCGACTGGCGTCTTGAGCTTGGTACACCCTGAGCTTCTTCAGGACAAGGTCGATGCGCACGGATCTTGGGAAGAGCGTGTCTTCTCCGGGGGGCTGAAGACCAGGTCCTACCTCTATCTCATGGCAAGGTCAGTGTTGCGTCGAATCACCGAGCGGGCCGGGTGACGCATCTAACCCGCGCATCCACCGCGACAAACCGCCGCGGGGAGCGGTACCCTGAATGAGAGCGCACTGGCCGCGGTTTGCGGGTGATGCGCAACAACGTTGGGCGGCCTTGCTCGGTCGCGGTCGTCGCTGTCCAACAGACCCGTCTTAAGAGAGGTGAACTATGAAGCAGAGTACACTCAGTATGCTGGTCTTCGCGATCTACATGGCCTTGCTGAGCATCGCCTTCGTACTTGCTCCCGCGCCCTTCGTCACGTTCCTTGGGTTCGCGACGCCCGATCCGCTCTGGATCCGGATCTTCGGCGTGGTGCTCGGTATACTGGCGTTCTACTATGCGATGGCCATTCGCGAGCAGGCCTTTCGGTTCTACTACTGGACTTCCCTAGGGCGCCTGGCGTTGTTGCCGGCGTACGTGCTGTTCGTGTTAGTCGGGATTGCGCCCTGGATAGCGCTTGTCATCGGAGCGTTTGAATCCGGCTGCGCTATCTGGACAGGAATTGCGCTGCGCCGAGAGGGCGCGCTCACGCCGGGAATGCCGGCCCGATAGGCGAGCATACGCCGCCCAACAAGCGCTTCCAGCTGACGCGCCGGAGTCGTCGTACGCTGAAAGTCGAAGGCGCGCAGATCATGCGCTACACGTTCGACCGAATCTGGTCTAGGTTAGTGACAGTCGGCCTGATGTACGCTATGGTGTACCTATTAGCTACTCTCAGGAGGTTGTCATGCCCAGCATCCGCCCATCGACCGACGTGTTGCCCGTCACCGAGTTCCGTGCGAATACCTCGGCGATGCTCACACGTATGCACGCCAACAGGCGCCCCGTCATTCTGACCCAGCATGGGCGCGGTACTGCAGTCGTCATGGATGTCGAAGTCTACGAGGGACTTCTCGACGAGATGGAGCTACTGCGCGATCTGCACATAGCTGAAGGTCAGATTGCGAGAGGCGAGGGCATCCCCCACGAGCAGGTAGTCGCAGAACTGCGAGAGCGGCTGCTCGGGTGAAGTTGACGTGGGCGCCGCTCGCTCGCGAGCAGACTGCGGATGCGTTTGCGTTCATCTCGGCGGAGCGCCCTTCGGCCGCGCTGTGCTGGTTTGAGGAGATGGTAGAGCGCGCAGGGTCGCTCTCGGAGTTTCCCGACATGGGCCGGATGATGCCTGAAGCCGGGCGCCCCGAGGTTCGCGAGGTCATCGTCGAGCCCTACCGCCTCATCTACCGCCGCGATCCGGATGAGGTCGTGATCATCGGCGTATTCCACTCGAGGCAGGATGTGGATGCGGACTCGCTCGGCGGCTGAGATCGGTCGAACAAGCACATCGACCAGTCAAACCGGCCGTGTGAGGTATGCTCTCGGCTTGGAAGCGCGCAAGGCCGGTTTGCAGGTCATGTGCCACGCGTTAGATTCAATCTGGATCCCCCTGATGTCAGCGCGCGCGGGTACAATCGCGGTATACGGGTCTTCGGTTTACTGAGGTGATCAACATGACGGTCGAAGAAATCATGCGAGAGGCACTCACGCTCGATGTCGAGACGCGCGCCTCGATTGCTCATGAGTTGCTGTCCAGCCTGGAGTCGTTGTCCGATGCTGAGGTCGAGCGTCTCTGGATCGCTGAAGCCAAGCGCCGCAGCGCTGATGTCAAGGCCGGACGCGCGCAGACCCTCTCGGCCCATGAATCACTAGCCCGCGCCCGCGCCAATCGGTAGCCCCCGTGGTCCTCGACATTCACGAGGACGCTGACCGCGAACTCAACGACGCAGCGGACTACTACGACTCGGAGAGTCCCGGACTCGGCACGCTGTTCCTCGACCAAGTTGATGTCGGGTATCAGCGCATCCTCGAGAATCCGCATGCTGCGGCGGAGATCGACTCTGACATCAGAAGGCTCGTTCTCGCGAAGTTCCCCTTCAATCTGATCTACGAGATTGATGGCGACGTCATCCTGATTCTCGCCGTTGCGCACCAGAGGCGCAGGCCTCACTACTGGCGCGAACGCCGGGCGGGATGAATCTAACAAGTGCTTCCAGCCGACTCACGCACGCGTTAGGCTGAGCTGAAGCCGCTCGTTCGCGGCTGAAGCACTCGACGTTAGCTACATCGAAAGGCGTTCCTTGGCTGAGTGCTTTGATCCGCTGGTCCGAGATGATGCCCGTGCGCTTGTTCTCGGGAGTGTCCCCGGTGAGGCCTCGATGGAGGCCGGTCAGTACTACGCGCATCCCCGCAACGCGTTCTGGCCGCTGATGGAGCGTCTCCTCGGGAGCGAGGCCTCGGTCGAGTATCCATCCCGGGTCGACTTGGTTCTGTCGGCGCGCATCGCAGTGTGGGACGTGCTCTCCTCCGCTGAACGTGTCGGTAGCCTCGACTCAGCCATCGCGCCGGGCTCAGAGGTTCCGAACGACATCGCAGGGTTTCTCGATGCTCATCCGTCGATCACCCATGTGTTCTTCAACGGCGCGAAGGCTGAAGCCGCGTTCAAGCGGCACCACGACGACCTGCTCGAGCGCCGTGGCATCAACGCGACACGGTTGCCTTCCACCAGTCCCGCAAACGCGGCCGCCTCGTTCGAGGAGAAGTTGGCTGTATGGAGCGCCGTTGCTGATGCGGCTCGCGAGTAGCTAACAAGCGCATCAAGCTGACGCGCACGAGGTAGAATCGACCGGAGAGCGCACGGCGCGCAGCTCATGCGCTACACGTTAGCCACGGCGCTCTGTGGTATCATTGGTTGTACCTTAGGAGGTGCTACCAATGAGTTTTCTACCCGCAATCATTCCCATCTCTGATTTGCGTCAGGACACCGCCGGCATCATCAAACGGGTCGTTGCCACTGACGAGCCGGTCGTCATCACTCAGCGCGGACGTGCCTCCGCGGTGCTCGTCAGCGCAGAGGCCTACGAGCGCACCCAGTACGAGAACGAGCTTCTTCGCGTACTCGCACGCGGCGACGCTGAGATCGCAGCCGGGGTTGGGCGCGATGCAGAAGACGTGATGGCCGAGGCCCGCGCCCTGCTCGAGGCGGAGTAGCCCCGATGCGGGTGCGCTTCACGCCACAGGCTGACCGCCAGTACCTCGGGGCGCTCGCGTACCTGCAGGCGAAGAACCCAGCCGGAGCACTCACCGTGATGCGTCGGGCTGAGGCGGTGATTGCCCAACTGCGCGAGCACCCGCATTCGGGTCACGCAATTCCGGAGTACCCCGACCTGCCGCACCGCGAGCTGCCGGCGCCGCCGTATCGCTTCTTCTACCGTGTGGTCGACGACACCGTATGGATCGTCGCGGTGTGGCATGCGCGGCAGCTGCCGGAGGAGCCCGACGATGTCGCGCGTGGCTAACAAGCGCATCGAGCAGAACGCCACGAAGTAGAATCGACCTGAGAGCGCGTGGACGTCTGCTCATGCGCTAGGCGTTAGCCACAACGAAGCCATCGCGCACGTGTCGGAACGCCGTCGTACAATGGAGCCGCAAGGTAACTGACGAGTGTGAGGCCGATCATGACGATCAGCGAACTGAAATCGATGGTGCTCGGACTCTCTCCTGAGGAGCGAGCTGAACTTGCATCCGATCTTCTCCTGAGTCTCGACAACCTCAGCGAACAGGAGATCGAACATCTTTGGCTCGAAGAGGCATCACGGCGTGACGCGGAGATAGACGCCGGCACGGCGAAGCTCATTCCCGGCGACCAGGTGTTTGCGCAAGCCCGGACCCGTCTGAAGTGATGGCACCATACTCCTTTCACGAGACCGCGCGCATCGAGTTTGACGAGGCAGCGGACTACTACGACGCGGAGCATCGTGGGCTCGGACTGCTGTTCATCGACGGCGTGAGTCGTGCGGTGACTCAGATTCGCAAGTTCCCGGAGTCATGCGAGGTTTTGCGAGGCCGCAATCGCGCGAAGCTGGTGGACGGGTTCCCATACTCGATCATCTACTCGTTCGTTGATGGACACGTGCGGGTCTTGGCCGTCGCACACCATCGTCGGAGGCCGTTCTATTGGAGTGGACGACGGTAGCGGGCGTGTGTCGAACAAAGGCATCCAGCAGACTCACTTCGCTCGCAGCTGATGCCTAACACGTTCGATGCACACAAGTGGAGGAGCGGTTCCTTGCCTTACTACGAGCGGGATGCGAAGGCCATCGCAAAGCTCCATTCCGAGCTTGGAAAGATCGGTCTGCCCCTTGTGCGCGTCCGCAAGCTCAACGGGATTCTGAACGCCATCGAGATGCAGGTCGAGGACGAGTTTGTGAATCGTGAGGTGGTCGACGCGCTCTTCGCGGCCCTGCTCCTCGCAGTGGAGTCCCTGAATGCATCCGGCGTGCAAGACTTCATGCGGCACGTCGAGGAGTGCCGCAGCAGTACCGCCAAGCGTCTGTCGATGCGCGCGGTGGGTGGCAGGTAGTCATGGCTTTCAATCACCTGGAACTGAAGCGGATCGACCAGACCGTAGGCAAGCTGTGCCGTCGTGTCTCGCGTCCTGAGCACGCCGACCAGCTGCGGTTCTCCTATGAGGTCGATGGACACGCAGTCAGCATCTGGGAGGAACGCCCGCCGTGGGACGATTCACCCGGCGACTGGACGCGTATGGGTGTGGCACGGTTCAGGTACTTCCGTTCGCGGGATGAGTGGCAGCTGTATTGGATGCGTCGTGACTTGAAGTGGCATGTGTTCGATGAGGTTGCTCCGACCCGCAACCTAGCTCGCCTAGTGAAGGTCGTTGATGAGAACTGGTACGGCTGCTTCTTCGGTTAGGCTGGTGGCATCGAACAAGCGCATCGACCACGACACAAACCGGCCGCGCGAGGTAAGCTCGGGTGGTAAGCGCGCAAGGCCGGTTTGCGGGTCATGCGCCCGACGTTAGGCCGTGGCCATGCGGCCTTGTCAAGGCTTCCCGCAAGGGTATACTGCAATTTGTACATTCTAGCGTACAAGGAGCACCATCATGCGCCCACTCAAGCTCGATGAGGACATCCGCCCACTCTCGGAGTTCCGCGCTGAGATCGCCTCGTTCGTCAAGCATGTGAACGACACGAAGCGTCCCCTCGTGCTCACGCAGCATGGTCGCGGCGCGGTGGTCGTCGTCGACATCACGGAGTACGCCGCCATGCGCGAGCGGCTCGAAACGATCGAGGACATCGCTGCTGCACGGGCACAGATTGCCGCCGGCGAGGGTGTCGCGCACGAGGAAGCCAAGGCGCAGGTCCTCGGCAGGCTTGCCTAGGATGCGCGTCGTCTGGTCGCCGCGCGCGATCGATCGCGTGGTCGAGATCGCGACCTACATCGCCCAAGACAGCCCTGCTGCCGCCAGAGAGTGGATCGAGCGGCTCTTCGGCCACGTCGATACGCAGCTCGCGGCGTTTCCGTTCAGCGGCAAGCCGGCCCGGGACGTGGACACAGATGATGCCCGCGAGCTCGTGTTCGAGTCGTACCGCGTCTTCTACGACGTGGGAGACACGGTCGAGATCCTTACGATAAGGCGCGGGCGCGAGCTCATCGACGCAGATGAGCTGCGTGCGGGCCCGGCCTAACAAGCGCTTCCAGCCGACGGCGCAAGCGCTAAGCTACGAAGTGAGCACTAAGCCGCGGCTGAAGCGTCAACACGTTAGGAATGGTCGCCCGTGGGATGCTTGCGGTGTGGTTGCATGACGTATAAAATGTAGGCACATTGTACGTCAGGAGGCCTGCCGTGAACACGAAACTCACTCTCAGGCTCGACGAGGAGCTCATCGATCGAGCCAAGCGCCACTCGGCGAAATCGGGCAAGTCCGTCTCCAAGCTGGTCTCGGACTATTTCTCCCTCATCGATGCCGACACGGCTCCCGCCGAGATCACCCCTCGGGTGAGATCGCTTCGCGGTGCTCTCGCCGGCTCCGGGCTCGAAGAGTGTGACTATCGGCGCCATCTCGAGGACAAACACCGGTGAGGGTGCTGTTCGATACCAACGTCGTCCTGGACGTGCTTCTCGACCGGGAGCCGCACGCCGAGATCGCCGCACAGCTGCTCTCGCTCGTCGACTCGGGACGGCTGGACGGCGTGCTCTGCGCGACCACGGTCACTACCATCCACTATCTGGCGTCCAAGGCGACGACTCCCGGAGAGGCCGCCCGGCAGGTCCGCGAGCTGCTCGCGATGTTCGCCGTCGCGCCGGTTGACGAGGGCGTGCTCGCGTCAGCGCTCGATCTCGGTTTGGCCGACTACGAGGATGCCGTACTCCACGAGGCGGCAGCCGCAGATGGCGCATCGGCGATCGTGACCAGGAATGGCCGGGATTTCATGAAGGCCACCTTGCCGGTCTTCGACCCCGGCGAGCTGCTGGCGGCAGTCGCCGCCTCCGAGTAGGGCGACATTCCTAACAAGCGCATCGAGCAGAGCGCCACGGAGTAGAATCGACGTGAGAGCGCGTGGGCGTCTGCTCATGCGCAAACACGTTAGGAACAACCTCGGTGAACGATCGCGCACAAGCCGCAGAGGTTCTCGCCAGTCATGCAGGCGATGCTCCATGGGTCGCTCACTGTCGCGCCGTTGCGCGTGCAGCTGAGGCGATCGGCTCGGCGCTGG
>JAHYJI010000071.1 GCA_019429145.1 Coriobacteriia bacterium
GGACCGTGCTCGCGGCGGTAGGACGCGCCTGCCTGCGCGAGCCCGGGGCCCGCCGCTGCATGGATCGCGCCGCTCACCCCGCCGCCGGGAGAGACGTCGGCGTTGGACGCATTCACGATGGCGTCACCGGCGACCCGGGTTATGTCACCGCGGATCAGATGGATAGGCATAGGGCACCTCCGTTGTTCGACGCCGTGCGTCAGAGAAGATACCCTGACCCGCGCTCGCCGAGCGCTGCGGCGCGGGTTGACCGCTCGACCGGACAGTCGTACTGTGAGTATGACCGGCGGGTACGACCATCTGGAGGCCCCTGTGGCAGTCGACAAGTTCTCTATCTCGCTCCCTGCCGATCTCCTGGCCGAGGTGGACGGCATCGCCCGCGCCGACGGGCTGTCGCGCAGCGCCGTGATCCGCGAGGCGACAGCTGAATACGTCACCACACGGGTATCCGCCGTCTACGAGGCCGAGCGCAGCCGGCGTGTCGGAGAGGCGATAGAAGGTTTCGATGCAGTGGCCGCCCGGTGGGGGGTCGACGAGCGCTCGAGCCTGGATCTGCTGCGTGAGATCAGAGGCGAGGACGGGGCCGGCGAGCCGGCTCGCACCAAGGGTCCCGGCCGTGGCTGAACGACGGTCGGTGGTGCTCGACTCTTCGGTGGGCGTGAAGTGGATCAAGCCCGAGTCCGGTCGGGACCAAGCTCGTGACCTCCTCGTCGCTCATCGCGAAGGGCACGTGCGCATCATCGTGCCGAGTCACTTCATCCACGAATTGGTGGGAGTCGCCGTGCGCCATGGCGGGCCCCTCCTCGGCGCACAGACCTGGGCGAGCATCATGAAGGCCGATCTGACCGTCGTCGGACTCGACGATACGGTGGCACTGGCGGCCTTCGAGCAGTGTCGGCGCCTCGGCTGCTCGTTCTACGATGCGCTCGCTCCGGCTCTTGCCGAGGTCCTCGGGGCACCGCTCTACTCGGCAGACGCGCGTGCCCACAAGACCTTTCCCGGCGCGGAGATCATCGGCTGACCGCAGCGCCACCTACCAGGGCGTCACTCCCGCTGCTACCGCGAACAGCATGAGCGGCAGCTGCAGGTCGAGCAGCCCGTGGACGACCATCAGGTAGGGCAGCAGCGAGCGCCTGCGATCGATCGCGTAGCCGAGAAAGACCGCAAAGGGCAGGAACATCCCGAACCGCCAGAGCGCGAACGGCACGTCGAACACGAGCGGCAGCGTGACGTGCTGGAGCGCGTGGGCGATCCCGACGAGCAGCGGCACCCACCACACGCCGCCGACGCCCTTCCGGATCCTCGGCATGGCGTACCCGTAGTAGGCGGGGAGTTCGGCCAGCGCGATGGTCAGCGGGAAGAGGAGCAGCGCCGTCCAGAGCATCCAGGCCGGGAGCGACTGGAACATGATGGTGGCCGGTGTCGCGGGGTCGGCGAAGAGCGCCTCGGCGAGCCAGACGTTGGGGAAGTAGGCGAGTGGCGCGCTCACCACCACCGCACCCGCCAGCCAGAGAAGGTCACGCTTCACGCTCGTCCGGTCGAAACCGTAGAGGTCCCGCAGCCGCATCCCCTCGCGATGTGCGGCAAGCCACAGCAGGCTGAGGGTGTCGGCGTTTGCGAGGATGGCGGCAAGCGGCCACCAGGCCACCGAGCGTGCCCACGGCTCGGGCGAGCCCGCCACCAAGAACACGAGTGCGATGAGCGCCTGGTAGAACGCGAAGAGCGCCGTGCGGGCGAGGAGCATGAGCCACGGCCCGCGCCGGGCGATGGCTTCGAGTCGGCAGGTCACCGGACGGACTCCTCTCCAAGCAGGTATACATACCGGTCGAGTCCGGCCGAGCGGGCCGAGGCGGCAAGTGCGCGGTCCGCCGTGACGAGAACGCACTCGCGTTCGATCGCGAGCGCGAGGTAGAAGCAGTCGTAGGCCGAGTGACCGAGCCGGTCGGCGAGGGCGAGTGCTGCGGCGTCGAGCTCGTGAGCCGAGGCGTAGCGTGCCGGAAGCGCGCGGGCTTCCAGGCGCTTCAGGTCGGCCTGACCGGAAGTGAGGTCTCTCCGTCTCACGCGGGCGTGCAGAGCCGAGACGATCTCGTATAGCAGCAGGTCCGGCGCGTGGACCTCCCCGGCCCCGGCGAGCGTCACTCGTGCCTCGACGGTGTGTCGCTCGGGTAGCATGGCCGCCAGAACGACGCTCGCATCCGCGACGATCCGCACGGCCCGCTCACCTGCCGCCGCGCGGCGGGGTACCTGTGCGGGCATCACGCTGCTCGCGTACGAGCCCGGCAGAGGAGGTCTCGAACGTGCCACGTTCGGTTTCGATTGCGGCACGCGAGCGGTCGACGCGCTCGAGCCACTCGCCCATCGTGGGCCTGATGCCGGCTTCGATGATGGACTTTGCCTCGGCCTGCATCGAGCGCCCGTGACGGGAGGCCTGTTGCTTCAGCCGTGTTACCGATTCGGGACTCAACCCGCGTATCAACAGATCGGGCATGGTCTCTCCCCGTGTTCGCATCGCGCGGGTCATGCTGCACCTCCAAGCTTCAGCGTGCGCGCAGCATGACACGGCGGGCGGACCTTACTCTTGCCGGAATCCTACCACGGAGAGATAGCATTATGATAGCACCCCGATGGCTCATCTCGGGATCGCGTCTTCGGTGAAGCGTTAGTATCCGCCCGGATGAGGGCATACCAAACTGTCGCACGCCGGTCACTTCAAGATCCGGGGGATCGTATCGGCGTGTGCGGGACGGCCCCGTACCGGCACGAGTCCGGGCCGGTCATGAGCGGCGCATCGCTCCGGCGTGTGGCGTACAGGCCACAACACAGCCTGTCGCAGGAGGGCGCCGTTCTTAGGGGTGGTCATCATGAAGAAGCTCAGACGGGTATCCGCTGTCTTCGTCATCGTCTCGCTGCTCGTCTCGCTCCTGCCCGCAGGAGGGCTTGCGGCCCAGGAGCCCCCGCCGCCTGTCGCCGCCTACATATGGCGCAGCGACGTCGCGGCCGCCGACGGCTACAAGTCACTCATCGAGGCGGCCGGCTTCGAGGTCACGGTCGTGCACGCCGACGACGTGGCGGGCGCGGACCTGTCGGCCTTCGACCTGTTCGTGGTGGGCGCCGACACGGGCTACGCCTACGAGTGGGGCCCTGCCGGCGCGGTGCGCGCGCTGCGCGAGGCGCGAAAGCCCCTGCTCGGTCTCGGCTACGGCGGCGCGTGCCTGTTCGGACGCCTCGGCCTTTCGATCGAGTGGGGCAACGGCTGGGTCGGCCCCGAGACGCGCCTGATCGCCCGCGACCCGGCACACCCCGTCTTCACCACCCCCTACGCCATCGACCTTGCCGCCGACGGCGGCGTTACCGTCTACACCGCCTCGGACCACATCGGCCAGTACGCTCCTGCGCTTTCCGCCTCAGTCGAGCTTGTCGCCTACGAGCCGGCCAGCGAGGACCACTACCCCCTCGTGCGCGAGGGGCGCGCGGTGCTGTGGGGCTTCACCGGCTCCCCGTACGCGCTCACCACCGCAGGCGAGCAGCTGTTCATCAACACCGTCGCCTGGACAGGCACCCTGGGTTCTGCCTCCGAGCTGCTGCCCGACCTTGTCGTGAGCGACGTGTGGCTGGAGGGCACCGAGGTCTGCTATCAGCTCTGCAACTTCGGTGACGGGCCGGCCGAGGCCGGGCACACCACCGCCGTGCTGCGCGACGGGGAGCTCTTTGCCACCGATGAGGTCGACGTCGTGCTCGGCCCCGGCGAGCGCCAGACGCGCAGCTTGCGCGGCGAGTGGCACCTGGCAGACGAGCCCGAGGTCGTGCGCGTTATCGCCGACGCCGACGACGTCGTACTCGAGCACGACGAGGCCAACGCCTACGAGGAGACGTGGCGTGCCGACACCGAGCCGCCGCGCATCACCGCAGGCCCGGCCGTCTCGGCGATCACGCAGACCTCTGCGGTCGTGAGCATCCAGACCGACGAGCCGAGCCAGGCGCGCGTGCGCTGGGGCACGGCTGCAGGCGTGCTGGACTCCGGCCTGCTCTCCGGGGAGCTCGCCACCGCACACACCTTCACGCTCGCCGGCCTCGATGCCGCCACCACCTACCAGTTCGTCGTCTCGTGCGCCGATGAGGCGGGCAACCGGATGATGGGCGAGCTGCTCAACTTCCAGACCCTGCCGCCCGCCGAGACCACCGCGCCCGAGATCGCCGTCCTCGAGATGCCGATCGCCGAGTGGCCCTCCCGGCTGCTCGTCGACGCCACAGACGACAGCGGTATCGCCTCGGTGCGCCTGGCCGTCGACGGCGTCGAGCAGGCGGTGGACTACAGCGCGCCGTTCGAGTTCCTCATCGATCCGCTGCGCTACACGGAGGACTCGCACGAGTTCACGTTGACTGCGGTGGACAGAGCAGGCAACGAGAGCCAGGCTCATGCAAGCTACTCCAGTGCACGAGTCATCGATCCCGAGCGACCGAAGACCACGATTCTCTCCCCTCTGACAGGCGAGGTCCTCTCCGGCGAGATCACGGTCTCTGCGAAGGTGACTGACGATATCGGGGTCACCGGCCTCTCCCTGATCATCGACGGCGAATCTCGCGACAGCATCGAGTATCCGATGCCCTACCCGAAGAGTACCGCTGCCGAGTTCGTTTTCGACACGCGGAATCTCGACAACGGCAAGCACAGGATCGCGGTCCTGGCCTCCGACGGGACCTGGCGGGTGGGCTACGGGACCGAACTCGCGACCATCGATGTGGACGTTGAGAACGTCACGCTCGCGCCCCCCAAGCTCACGATCGTCAAGAGGCAGGTCGCTCAGCTGGGTACCGCATTCCAGGTTGTCCTCACCGTCAAGAACTCCGGTGAGGAAGAGGCGCGCAACGTGGTGATCGTCGATCCCGTGACTTCGTTCCAGCCCATTTCGAGCGACGGCCTCTCGGCCGTGTATACGGCGACCGGCGGCCGCACTGCCTCATCCACCCCGCACATGGAGATCAGACCCAGGGAGGCTATCCCCGGCGGCAGGACCCGGACCTACTCGTACAAGGTCGTTCCGTTCATGTCCGTCACGTCGGGCGTCGTGCCCATGATCGGCAACGGTGAGACGGAGATGCGGTGGGAGTCGCCTTCGCAGCCGGGGACCTTCGTCGGCTACGACAGGGCGGTAGCGTACGCCACGCTCGCAGGCGTCCCCATCTTCCAGGCGCACGCAGACGCGCTCAAGGCGTCGATGCACCTCATCGTCACCAGCCCTGACAACCTGCAGGAGCTCTACGGCGCGGTGGGTGCGGACCAGGTGCTGTCCACCGCAGCCGAGCTGGCCATCGTGCGCGACGCCGTGCTCGGGTATCTGGACCTGCCGTCGCAGTTCTCCCGCTCGCTCGAGGCCGAGGACGTGCTGGCGGTGGGCGACCTTACGGGTGACGACCGCGACGAGATTCTGCTGTGGGACGCGTCTGCAGAGCAAGTCGTCATGGGCCGCGTCGGCGAGGTGCCCGCAGGCTTCGCGCCCACGTTCAAAGGGGTCTACAGCTGGCAGGAGATGACACTGCGCAGCCTTGAGGGCTTCACAAAGGGCGACGATATCGCGGTCAGCTACTCTGGAGGCCCCTTCGGCAAAGGCAGAATCGTGTGGCTCCGGGCGAGTGAGCAGAGACTGCGGGTTATGGATCCGTGGGGCGACATCGTGGGCTTGTCGCAGCCGGGAACGGCGTTGGCGGGACAGAAGGTGCTCTGCGGCGACGTGATCGGCGACGAGCGTGACGAGATCATCAGGTTTTCCCCCGACGAGGACGAGGTCAGCGTCTTCACGCTGGATACCCGTTTCGGCTCGCCCGGAGGCTCGACGTACGTCGCCAATCCGGTCGAGGTTTCGGGCTCATTCAAGCGCGATATCGAGGACCGCGATCTGCTGGCTGTTGGCGACGTGACCGGCGACGAGCGCGACGAGATCATCGTCGGCGATGTCAGTGCAGGCAAGGTGCTGGTGCTTTCCGGCACGGGTGCCCTATTGCACAGCTTCCCCGCAGTCCTGGCCGCAGGTGATCGCATCGCTGTCGGCCGCCCGATAGAGGGCTCCAAGTACGGCGTCACCGACAAGGCGCTCATCGTCCACGCGAGCAGGATATCCGGATGGGTGAGCGGCCGGGAAGCGAACGGCACCGGGAAGTTCGTGTTGGACAACACGAACTTCGAACAGGGAGACCTGTTCGCCTCGGTTGGCTTGACGCAGGGCGCGCGCGACTCCGTACTGATCGGAAACGTCTCGGACGACCGCATCGAGTTGCATCATGCGGCGGAGAGCAGCCCCGGGGAGCTGCTGGCGCTCATCTCTGCGAGCAAGGGCGAGGCGGCAGAGACGCAAGCAGCCGGCGAGTGGAGCACGCGCCTGCATCCGGAATGGGTGACCGACGGCTTGCTCACGATCGTGGGCGAGACCGAGATAGTGCCGTCGTGGGGCAACCGCAAGTTCGGCTCACTGCGCATGAAGAGGGGAGGTTCGGAGTCGATGTTCGCCGACCTCACGGATATGCCGTACTCGAACACGTACGGCACCGATGCCTATCCTGAGCTCGCGCTTGGACGGATCATCGGCAACTCGGTAGAGGAGCTCTGCAAGCCGATGCGCGCCAGCATAGGAGTTGCCCGCGGGGAGCCCGGGTACGGATTCGACCGCTCGAAGGCGCTGCTCGTGAGCGGGTTCCCCTCAGGATTTAGCGGTGGCTCAGACAGCATCGACTTCACCGAGTGGGTCTTGCGCGTCGAGAGTATTCTTCTCGGGCAAGGCGTAACGAACCAGGTGTGGCTCCAGACGCCCAACTTCATCGTAAGGCACCCTTTCTTCGGAATCGTCGACGACGCTGCCACCAGGGACTGGATCCGCCAGCTCTTCTTCGGGAACGCTCAGCACAGCGACATAGTCTTCCTGGCCGGTCACGGCTCGCCGAGTGCCTGCGACGAGATATACGCGACGGACGTGCGAGCGCAGCAGAATCCGTTCGGTGGGTCCAATCCGGTGGTGTTCGCCGCCTCGTGCAGCACGGGAGTGTACACGCACCACAACTCGTTCGCGAACGCCATGCTCGACGGCGGAGCAGCGGCCTATATCGGAGCAACGCAGTGGAGCGTTGCGAGCACGAACAAGATGGCGTCCAAGCGCTTCTACCTGAGCTGGCAGCCGGGCGTGCCCGCGGGTGTGGGCCTCCGTGACACCAAGCGGTACATGGCATCGGTCGGCACCATCACGTCTTTGAAGGGGCACTACTGGATGGCGATTTCCCACTTCTTCGGAGACCCTGCGTTCGGGACGGAAGCGCCGCCTGGCGGTTCGGCCGCTGCGTACTCGTTGCCGGACGCCTCGGCAGATGGCCTGGGTGACACGTTTGGCGCGCCGGGCGCCACGGTCCTTGAAGTGACCGTGCCCGACTACGAGGTCTCGACCATCGGGATCCACGACGAGGTCGAGATTCCGGGCGGACTCGTGCTGAGCGAGACGGGTAGGCCCGAAGTACCGATTCACGTGGTGACTCGCGAGGTACCGAAGGGGCTTGCGGTGGGCGACGTGCGCATTGTCGAACATTCCGAGCCACTTGTGACCAGCGGGCTGGACCTGCCGCCGGTCTACGATGTGGTGGCGAGTTCGGGATCCGATGCGCAGGGTACCCCGGAAGGAGCCCCGGGTGTCGAAGCGGAGGCCGACTCGTCGGCCCGCGGTTGGTGGCCCGGAGAGAATCTGGCATGGACCGTGATCGAAGGCATCGAATCGGACACGCTCGTCATCGAGCTGCGGCCGTTCGAGTACGACGCGCGCACGACCGACGCGCGCTTCTTCAAGCACTGGACGCTCGCGGTCGACGTGCACGAGGCGCCGGTGCGCATCGCCGGCGCCAAGACCCGCGCGGCCACCTATCCGGCCGGCTCGCCGGTCACCCTCGACGTGGCGCTCGCCGCCGACGAGGCGGCGCCCGACGTCACGATCGAGGTTGCGGTGCGAAGTCTTGCCGGCGAGGCGCTCGGCGGCTTCCCGGTCCGCACGCTTCGCGCCCCCGGCCCGTACTCGGCGCTCTCGCTCGTCTGGCAGCCCGGTGCCGCGGCCGGCGGCCCGTGCATCGCCGAGGTCGTGGTGCGCGGCCCGGACGGCCGCGTGTTCGATCGCGCGACGGCCGAGTTCTCGCTCGGCGCACCGCTCGTGCGCGCCGACTCGCTTACCGCGAGCCCGGAGCACTTCACGCCCGGCCAGACGGTCGGCCTCTCGCTCGGTGTGGCAAACGAAGGCGACATCCCGGCCGAGGGGAGCGCCGTGCTCACCGTGCTCGACGCCTCCGGTGCCGAGGTGGCCTCCCTGCGCGAGGACTTCGACGGTCTTGCGGCCGGGGACGCGCGCGTCTTTGACTTCGCGTGGGACACCGCCGGGCTCGCCCCGGGCGTCTACACCGCACGCGCTCTTGCCCACTACGCCGGGCGGGTCTCTAACGCCCTGACGCTCGAGCTCGCGAGCGCGACCCCGCATGCGGACGCAGGTCCGGACCGGACGGTCGAGCGCGACTCGCTTTCAGGCGCGAGCGTCACGCTCGACGGCTCGGGCTCGTTCCACCCGGACGGCACTCCGCTCACGTTCGCCTGGACGTGGGAGGGCGGTATCGCCACCGGCGTCTCGCCGGTCGTCGTGCTGCCGATCGGCCTCACCACCGTGACACTCACCGTGAGCGACGGCACCGACTCAGACACCGACACCGTCGACGTGCTCGTCGTCGATACCACCGCACCCGCGCTCTCCATCACCGTGCCTGATGCCGGCGACGCGCTGCAAGACGGCGTGACGCTCGGCGCGCACGCGTCTGACCTGAGCGGGGTGGCCGGTGTCTGGCTCACGCTGCGAGCCGACGACGGCGGTGCGGGCGAGCCGGTCGGCTGCGAGAACATGCCCGCCGCGCTGGCTGCCGGTACGCTTGCCGACGGCACCTGGACGCTTCCCTTCGACACCTCCGCACTTACCGATGGCGCCTACACGCTGAGCGCGCGGGCGCTGGACGCCTACGGCAACGAGGCGCGCACGCAGGCTCTCGCGTTCACCGTGCGCAACTGGGCGCTCGTCGAGCTGCTGCCCGCGTCCGCCCGCTACCAGCCCGGGCGCACCGTGCCGATCAAGTTCAGCGTGCGCGTGTGCGAGGCGGTCGACGCGTCCACGCCCTTCGTCTACAACGAGGAGCTCGAGGTCAGGATCTACGACGCGCGCTGGCCGAGCACCCCGCTGCAGGTCTCGCGCTTCGGACCGAAGGCGAAAGACTACCGCATCGATGTCGCAGACGAGCTCTACATCACCAACTTCACCACCGCCAAGCAGCCCTCAAGCTACCTCGTCGAGGTGTGGAGGCCGTCCGGCGGGCTGCTCGTCGGATCGTTCGGGTTCGTGACTTCCAAGTAGGGAGGGAGGAGTCTCGAGCACCGGGTATGGAGAGGAGAGCCGACCGGGCCCATTCAGCGTGCGGGTTCCCGGCTATCGGCGGGGCGCCCTCCTCACTGCGAATCTGTCGCGCGCGGGACGAGCACCACCGGGATGTTCGAGTGGCGCACCACCCGGTCGGCCACCGACCCGAGGATGGCCCGGGCCAGTGCCGAGCGCCCGTGGGTTCCCATGACGATCAGGGTGGCACCGCGCTCCTCGGCCACCTGGAGGATGCCCGCATGCGGCGTAGCGGCCACGATCACGAGCTCCTCGCACTCGACACCGGCTTGACGCAGTCGCGCCGCCTCGCCGGCGACGATGTCCCGCGTGGCCTCGACGAGGGGTTCGGTGACCGTCTTCTGGTCGATACCCATCACGATGGCGGGCTCCGCGATGCCAAGTACGAGCACTCTGCTTCGTTCGGCCAGCGCGATGTCCTCGGCGAAGCGAGCGGCCGCCTCGGCGGTCGCAGACCCGTCGGTGGGCAGGAGTATCAAGCGTTCAGAAGCCATCTATCGTCACCTACAGTCCGTCGCCGGTGGGTACGAAGAGCACGGGCACCGAGCTTTCACGTGCTATCTTACGCGCAGTCGAGCCCCAGATGGCGCGGTGAACGATCCCGTGGGCGCGCGGGGAGACGACGACCACGCTCGCGCCCCACTCGGCGGCCTCGGCCAGCAGCTCTTCGGCGGGGTCGCCCCCGATACGCACGCCGGCCTCGGCGGACATCTCCGGCGCGGCCTCGGCGACCAGTGCGAAGCACGCTTCGGTCACGCGCTCGGCATCCATGCCCTCGTCGGCGACGTGCACGACGCGCACCTCACCCAGGCCGGGGAGCTGCCCGACCACGTCGAGCTGGCTGCGAAGCGAGTCGCAGAGGTCCGTGCCCACGAGCACCTTGCCGAAGGGGTGGCGCTCGGAGATGCGGCACCACGCCCCGCCGTCCTCCCTGAC
>JAHYJI010000072.1 GCA_019429145.1 Coriobacteriia bacterium
GCTTCCTGCTCGCGGATAGTCGAAAGCGCCCGTGACGAGAGCCCCTTGCGCTCGGCCCCGTGCTCCCCGGGCACGTCGCAGAAGGTCATCTCGGCGTAGGTGGTCTTCTTCGGGTCGAACATCGAGGAGAGCCGATCGATGCGATCGTCGGGCACGCGCACCGTCCCGAGCCGCACCTCGCCGCCGTAGCCCACCGGCACATCGAGACCGGTCATCGTGTTGAACACCGTGGTCTTGCCCGAGCCGGCGAAGCCGACGAGTCCGATCTTCATGCGTACCTCGCAGTCCTGGGGGTCACTGACCCCAGGATACGGCAATCGCGCGAGCGCCTACACGTACGTATAGAGTTTCCCGTACGGGCGGTGGCTGACCGGCACGAGCTTGGTGAAGGGCACCGAAAGCACCTCGTCGACATCCATCCCGAACGCCTCGCAGTACTCCTCGAGCACCGGACGCAGGTTCGCAAGGTCCTCCTCATTCGCAGGAAACGTCCCGACCTCCTTGCCGCACTGCCAGGACTCGACCTCGCCCCGCAGGTAGATGACCCCTCCGTGCATGCCGGTGCCGATGTATCCGCCGACGAGCGGGCCCTCGATCCGGCTCTCCATCCCGAGCAGCACGAGCACTCCCCCGGCCATGTACTCGCCGAAGAAGTCTCTCGCCTTGCCGCCGCACACCATGACGGGATGACGGGTCTCGTACGCCTTCATGTGGATCCCGACCCGGTAGCCGACGTCGCCCTTGATGAAGACCCGGCCCCCGCGCATGCCGTATCCGAGTACGTCGCCCGCGTCTCCATGCACGATCACGCGGCCGGCGTTCATCGTGTTGCCCACGCCGTCCTGCGCGCTGCCGAACACCTCGACCGTCGGACCGTCCATGAACATCGCCATGTCCTGACCGGCCGTTCCGTGGACCTCGATCCGCGTGCCCGCGCCCTTGAGTCCGGTGCCGATGTAGCGCTGGCCGTTGACGTTCTCCAGGACGACCTTCTTCGCACCGTCGGCGAGACATCTCCGAACGACCTCGTTGAGGTGCTTGTAGTAGATGCCGCGGGCATCGATCGTCGCAACACCTCCGTCGACCCTCGCCTCGGGCACAACCTGGAGGTAACCCTCTATCGGCTTTGCGACCTCGGCCGCAGCCGGCTTGGTCAGCTCTGTCACCGGTGTCATGCGATGCCTCCCTATACTCCCGCGGGCTTGACGCCCAGGATCCTGCCGGTCTGCTCGTCCAGGCCGATCGAACGCAACCGCTCCCGGCTGCCACGCAGTGACTCGACCGCATTCACCCCGAGCGCTCCGAGGATCTCCTGCAGCTCGTGGCTCCACGCGCTGACCAGGTTCGTCAGCCGCTCCGCGCCCCACTCGGGATCGACGCGCCGCGTGAGTTCGGGCTTCTGCGTCGTAAGCCCCCACGAGCACGATCCGGTGTGGCAGCCCTGGCACATGTGGCAACCGAGCGCCATGAGCGCGGCCGAGCCGATGGCCACCACGTCGGCCCCGAGAGCGATCGCCTTGGCGAGATCGGCCGAGGAGCGGATCGAGCCGGCTGCGATGATCGACGCCTGGTTGCGGATACCCTCGTCGCGCAGGCGCTGGTCGACCGCTGCGATCGCCAGCTCGATGGGCATGCCGATGTGGTCGCGGATGATCTGCGGCGCCGCTCCGGTGCCCCCTCGGAAGCCGTCGAGGTAGACGTAGTCGGCCCCGGCGCGAACGATGCCGCTCGCGATGGCGGCCACGTTGTGGACCGCCGCGATCTTCACGCCCACCGGCTTGTAGTCGGTCGCCTCCTTGATCGAGTAGATCAGCTGTCGCAGGTCCTCGATCGAGTAGATGTCGTGGTGCGGCGCGGGGCTGATCGCGTCCGAACCCTGCGGGATCATGCGCGTCTCGGAGACCTCGCGGTTGATCTTCTCCCCCGGCAGGTGTCCGCCGATACCCGGCTTGGCGCCCTGCCCGACCTTGATCTCTACGGCCGCACCCCGGTTGAGGTACTCGGGGTCGACACCGAAACGGCCCGAGGCGACCTGGACGATGACGTTATCGGCGTACGGATAGAGGTCGGCATGCAGACCGCCCTCTCCGGTGTTCATGAGGATGCCCAGCCGCTCGGCCGCCATCGCGAGCGAGCGGTGGACGGGCAGCGAGACCGAGCCGTAACTCATCGGCGAGAAGATGATGGGGACGTCCAGCTTGATGTTCTTCTGCACGCCCGCGCCCTCGGCAAGCCGGAAGCCGCCGTTGCCGTCGGAGGTCACCTCGACAGCCGAGGGCTTGCGGCCGAGGTAGGTCCGCAGCTCCATCGGCTCGCGCAGCGGGTCGATGGACGGGTTGGTGACCTGGCACGCGTCGAGCAGCAGGTGATCGAAGATCGACAGGTACGGCTTGTCGTTGCCCATGCCGGTCAGCATGACTCCGCCGGTCTCCGCCTGACGCCACACACCCTGCCTCAGCGAGGGCGACCAGTTCGCATTGTCACGCAGTGCGAGGTCATTCTTCTTGATGGTGATGCAGTGAGCCGGGCAGTACGTCACGCAGCGGTGGCACGCGCGGCACTTCGAATCGTCCGGGATCGGCCGCTCGTTGAACGAGTACACACTCCACCCGCACTGCTGCACGCACCGGCCACACTTGTGGCACTTGTCGTAGTCGATGTGGACCTTGAACTCGGGCTGTATGAGCGAAATCGGCATCTCTAGCTCACCTCGACGGTTTCGCAGGTCTCGGGCATGCCGGTGACGGCGCACGAGACTTCATCGGCGGACAGATGCAGGTCTGAGTGGACGGGCGATCCGTTGCCGGCCACCGTCGCGATGACGGGCTCGCCGGCCTTCGGCGCCCACACACGGTCGGGCGCATCGAGCACCTCACGGATCGCGCTCTCCTCGGATGCGACCATGACGATCGATCCCTGCCGGGCGGCGACGAGCGGCCGCAGCTTGATGCGGTCGTTGAGCGCAACCATCCCGCCGTTGAATCCGAGCACGATGGCGAACGGCCCGTTGAGCATGCCCGGCCCGTATACCGCGCGGAGCGAACGCATGACCTCTGCCTCTGGCTCGGGCATCCGGTCGATCTCGGACCACAGCGGGCTCGCGAGCGCCTTGCACGCGAGTTCGATCGGCAGCTGGTGACGGCGCAACATCAGGTCGAACAGGTAGGCGGCAACCTCCGTGTCGGTGCCGAGCGTGCACTTGTAGCCGAACTGCTCGAGATAGCGACTGTTGATGCCGTAGCTCGAGATCTCGCCGTTGTGCACGATCGACCAGTCGAGCAGCGTGAACGGATGCGCGCCGCCCCACCAGCCAGGCGTATTGGTCGGGAAACGGTTGTGTCCGACCCACGTGTGGCCCTCGTACTCTTCGAGCAGGTAGTAGTGACCGATCTCCTCGGGGAAGCCCACGCCCTTGAACGCGCCCATGTTCTTGCCGCTCGAAGCGACGAAGGCACCGTCGACCGTGGAGTTGATGAGCATGACCGAGTGCACGACGAAGTCCTCGGGCGTCATCTCGGCCTCATCGAGCTTGTGCGGATCGGGGTTGAGGAAGTAGCGCCAGAGCAGCGGCGCGTCAGCGATGCCCTTCACGGGTCTGGTGGGCATCGGCTCGGCCAGATCGACCTGGAAGTACCGGTCGAAGAGCGCCTCGGCGTCCTCTTTGGCCCGCAGGTCGTGGTACATCATGTGGAAGCAGAAGTGGTCGGGGAACTCGGGGTAGATTCCGTAACCGGCGAATCCCCCGCCCAGACCGTTGCCGCGGTCGCGCTGCACCGCCATCGCGCGGATCGGCACCTGCCCGCTCATGAGCGATCCGGACTCGTCGCAGATGCCCATCAGCCCGCACCCGCCGTGGATCTTGAACGGGGCCTCCTCGGCGTAGCGGGGGCGCTCCCCGCGAGATACGCCCTCACGATCGGTGAAGGACGGGATGCGCGTGGTTGGCATGCGCTCCAGAAGCGGTTCGTATCGCATCTCTACTCTCCCTTGATCTCGGTCGCGCGGTCGATCAGGTGGGACACGGCGTCTCCACCGGTCGCAGGCAGGGGTGAGAGTCCGAGCTTCTTGCGCGCGGACTCCCTCGGCTTGCCGAGTACACCCGTCTCGAGGAAGGCCTCGTAGGCGGCGGCGACGGATTCCGGACCGGTGCCTGCCGCCATCGCGAGCTCTTTGAGCTGGCGGAAGGTCCCGGCCATGCCGATGTCGGAGTGGCAGAGTTCCTGGCACGTGTAGCACTCCAGGCACTTCCAGAGCTGGCTGTCGGCAACGACGTCGTCGAGGTAGCCGCGGACCAGATCGCCGATGATCTCGGTCGGCTGGAAGCTCGGGTCGACCTTGCACACCGGACAATCGTCCTTGCACGCCTGGCACGAATAGCACTTCCCGAGCATCGCCACGTCGAAGTGCGAGGCCAGGCGCACCTTGTCGGCGGTGCGTGACCCCCACCGCTCGAGGAACGGCTCGACCGAGACGCGGTGCATGTCGAGCCCGATCTCGGCAGGTTCGTGGCCGTAGGTCAGTGCGATGAGTTCGGCGAGGTAGAAGACCGGTACGTGGATGTCCTCGTTCGCGCGCTGGAGCGCCGCCTGGTTCAGGTCGAACTGCTGGAAGCAACTCGGGCACACGACCACGAGCGCGTCGACCTCCTCGCGCTGCACGTCTTCGAGCTTGCGACGCGCGAACGCCAGCGAGGAGTCCCGCTCGCCGACCCGGTCCAGCGCGCCGCCGCAGCACTGCATCTTGGTCGGATAGTCGACCACGCGCGCGCCCAGAGCCGTGACGATCTCCTCTACCTTACTGGGGTGCAACGGGTCGTCCCAGCGCACCGCCGGCTGCGGGCGGAGCAGGTGGCAGCCGTAGTGGACGGCGATGCGCATCCCCCACAGCGGCCGCACCGCCTTGGAAGCGACGAGCCCGGCGCCCATCTCGTCGGAGAGCCACTCGGCGAAGTGGACGACCTTGTTCGAGCCGGAGTAGTGCAGGTCTTCGCGCGCAAGCCGCTCGTTGACGGCGTCGCGCTCACGCCACCCGGTGCGCAGGTGACTCTGAGCCTCCTTGAACGTCGAGTAGCAGCCGTTGCACGGGGTGACGACGTCGAGCTCGGCCCGCTCCACGAGAGCGAGGTTGCGCGCCGCGGCGGTGTAGAACGCCTGCTCGTCGTTCGCTTTGACAAGCACGCCCTCGGGGCAGCACGTGTGACCCTCGAGTTCATGCACGCGCGCACCGAGGTCTTCCCACACCAGTCGCGTCGCCTTCTCGATGAACGGGAAGCGTGCGGGGATCGTGCACCCCCAGAACGCCGCGAACTCTTTCATGCCGCCATCCTCCTGTCACGCTGCCCGAAAAACGAAAAAGCCCGCCGGGGCCCCGAATGGGCCAGGCGAGCTTCATTGCTCGTTGCGCTATGGACGACACGCCGTTGTGTCGCGTTGCAGAAGTATAGCACGGCCGACCCGCGGCGGAAACCGTGCGGAAACATGCGGCTGTCGGAGTCGCCCGTTAGAGCGAGACCTCGAGCGTCTGACCGGGCTCGTAGTCGTAGAGCGTGTCGCGCACGCCGATCTGGCACACACCGGAGTCGGTGGCGTCCGAGGTGACCACCAGCTTGGACTTCGTGAACCGCACGCCGAGCCACATGCCGTGGTAGCGGATGGTGATCGAGAGCCCGCGCACCGGGTCGGGCAGGGCGGGATCAAACCAGAGCACGCCCTCGCGCGGATTGAGTCCCGTGTAGGCGCGCTGCAGGAGGTCGACGGTGCCGGCCATGGCCCCAAGGTGGATGCCCTCGGCGGTGGTCCCTCCCTGAACGTCGGAGATGTCGCTCTCGAGCGCCTCTACGAACAGGTCCCAGGAGTGCCCGCGGTCACGGCGGGCGATCACCCACGAGTGCACGATACCGCTGAGCGTCGAGCCGTGCGACGTCCGGGCCAGATAGTAGTCGATAGTCGAATGAATGACGTGCTGGTCACACCCGTAGCCGAGCCGTTCGAACAGCTCGGCCAGCCGCTCGTCCGAGAGCAGGTAGAAGAGCATGAGCACGTCGGCCTGCTTGGACACCTTGTAGCGGTTCGGCGTATCCCCCTCGGCATGAAGGATGCGATCGAGCCGTTGGATGTCGCCGTACTTCTCGCGATAGCCGTCCCAGTCGAACTCCTCGAGGTCCTCGTAGCCCTCGAACTGGCTGATGACCCCGTCGTGGAAGGGCACGGTGAGCTTGCGGCTGATCTCGTCCCACGCCTCGATCTCCTCGCGGCTGAGCCCGAGACGCTGCCACAACTCCTCCTGGCGGTAGGGGCGCAGCGCATCGAGAGCGTCCTGCGCACGACAGAGCGTCCATGCAGCCATCACGTTGGTGTATGCGTTGTTATTCAGGCCGGGCTCGTCGGCGTCCGGATACCCGTCGTGGTACTCGTCCGGGCCCATCACGCCGAGGATGTCGTAGCGGTCGGTGACCTTGTTGTATGTCGCGAGGCTCGCCCAGAAACGCGCGATCTCGACGAGCATCTCGGTGCCCTGGTAGGCGAGGAACTCCTCATCCGAGGTCACGAGGTAGTACGACCAGACGTTGTAGGCGACCGCGATGTTCACGTGACGTTGAAGGTGCGAGTTATCGGGTTTCCACTCGCCCGACATCGGGTTGAGGTGGTACGTCTGCGTTTCCTCGGCACCGTTCGACCCGCTCTGCCACGGATAGAGCGCACCCGCATGCCCCTCCTGGTACGCGAGGAAGCGGGCCTCGTTCAGGCGACGGTAGCGGTACGCAAGAAGCGCACGGGTGAGCGAGGGCAGGCGGAAGTTGATCAGCGGGAAGACGAAGATCTCGTCCCAGAAGATGTGGCCGCGGTACGCCTCGCCGTGCAGCCCGCGCGCCGGCACGCCCACGTCCATGTCGATCGAGTTGTGCGAGATGGTCTGCAACATGTGCAGGACGTGCAGGTTGAGCACCATCCCCACCCGGTCGCCATCACCCGGGTCGACCTCAGTCTCGAAGCGGCCCCACATCTGTCCCCACACCAGCCCGTGATAGACGAGGAGATCGTCGAAGGAGCGTGCGCGGGAAACGTGGGTCCGGGCCTCGTGCAGCGGCTCGGAGATCGCCTTGTCGCGCGAGCCGAAGACCGCCGCGATCTTCTCGACGGTGATCGCCTCCCCCTCGGCCGCCTCGACGGCGAACGCGCACTCGACATGCCCGGGTGAGGTCGTGTACTCGAGCCCGGGCTCGATGAGCTCGTCGTTGGCGTCGAACACCCGGATGCGGACCGCCTCGGCGACCCGCAGGTGCGACTGGTTCGTCTCGACCGCGAGCCAGGAGATCTCTCCCTCGAACCCTTCCTCGCGCGGCTCCAGGTGCACACTGGGGAGATCCAGATACCGATCGACACCGGTGTTCGCGACGGTCCCGTCGATCGCGGTGCGGAACTCAAGCGTGCCCGACCAGTCCTCGGCGAGCACCGTCGTCTCGAGCCCCGCGAGGTGCCGGTGTCCCATGTGAGCGAATCGGCGCTGCGTGACCGCCGTAGTGCGACCGTCGGTATCGCGCACGCGAACGCGCCGCGTAAGCACTCCGCGCTTCAGGTCGAACTCCTGGACGTACTCGAGGATCTCGTAGACCCCGGAGTCCAGGTCGAACCACGCACCGCCGGACGGGCGAAACGTCAGCGGCAGCCAGTTGGGCATGTTGACCATGGATTCGTTCGCCACTTCGCGACCGTTGATCTCAGAGGTCAGGCGGTTGAAGTACCCGCCGAGGTAGGTTCCCGGGTAGTGCTGAGGGCCTGCTGTCGACTCCGGTGCCGCTCCGCGCGTAGCCAGGTAGCCGTTCCCGACGGTGCAGAGCGCTTCTCGCAATCGCTCCTGCTCGGGGTCGTATTCCTCGTAGGTCAGGGCCCACACGCTCACCGCTACTCCCCTTCCGCCAGCAGCGCCAGCCGCTCCAGCACTTCTCCTGCCGCCTCGGTGTCCCGGACGCGGTACTCGGCGAGGGTCGTGCGCTCATCGGAGCCCACTACCACGGCGAGTCCGTCCCCCCGCACGACGGCGAACGCGTCCTCGTCGGTGAGGTCGTCGCCGACGTAGACCGGAGCATGGCGGCCGTCATCCATGCCGAGCGCCTCGAGCACCCACATGAGAGCACGCCCCTTGTCCCAATCGATGTCGGGACGCAGCTCGAACACCTTCTTGCCGCCGGTCTTGCGCAGCTCGAGGTGGTGCGATAGCACCTCGTCAACAGCGCGCTCAACGGCCGGGACGTCTCCGTCGGCGACCTGCCGGTAGTGCACCGCGATCGCGTACTTCTTGCGCTCGACACGGGCTCCCGCCACCTTCTCCACGCGCTCGGCGACCTCGGCCTCAGCTGCCTCGAGCGGGCCAAGGAAGGCCTCGAACTCTCCGAGACGCTCCTGGTGAAGCTCCCGGCCCTCCGGAACGACGACGTCGAACCCGTGGCTGCCGAGGTAGAGCACCGAGTCCAGCGCGACCTGCTCGACCACGAACCCGACGTCGCGCCCGCTGACCACGGCCACCAGACAGCGATCAGCGAGCCGACCGATCCGTTCGCGCATCCGGGGAGTGAGCAGCGCGTCCTCGGGGCGTTCCACGATCGGAGTGAGCGTCCCGTCGTAATCCAGGAAGACCGCGGGTTCGCGGGCGTCAAACCGCGCCCGGATCGCGTCCCAGCTCTCGAGCGCGTCGGGCAGCGAGTGCATCGGCGCTCGCGTGACGACCTCGACCTGCACCAGGTCGTCGACTACCACATCCGCCCCGCCGTCCAGCAAGCGCTCAGGCCTGCCGGCCCGGTCGACCCCGATCACGAGTCCGAACCCACCCGCCTCGCCGGCCGCAACACCGGACTCAGCATCCTCGACGACCACCGCGCGCTCCGGCTCGGCACCAAGCCGTCGGGCAGCCTCGAGAAACACCGCCGGATCGGGCTTGCCGGCCAGGCCGAGCTCGGCCGCCGTGTCGCCGTCCACCCGCACGTCGAAGAGCGCATCGACCCCGGCTGAGGCGAGCACGCCTGCCGCGTTGCGCGATGCCGAGATGATCGCGGTGGCCACGCCCGCGTCGCGCAACGTGCGCACGAGCGCTACCGCCGAGGGGAACGCCTCGGCGCCATACTCCGCCATCGCCTCGAGGAAGTACCCGTTCTTGCGCGTGCCCAGGCCGTGGACGGTCGTCGCCCCGGGCGGGTCATCGTCCTCTCCCTCGGGAAGCTCGATCCCGCGCGACTGAAGGAAGGAACGCACGCCGTCGTGGCGCGCCTTCCCGTCGACGTATGGCAGGTAGTCGTGCTCGATGTCGAAGGGCACGAACTCGCCACGGGTCTCCTCGGCGTACTGGCGCAGGAAGTCGTCGAAGAGGCGTTTCCACGCCTCGGCATGGAGCCCCGCCGTATCAGTGATGACGCCGTCCATGTCGAAGATAACGGCGTCGAATCGGTCCGGATCGATCACCACGCTCGGTGTCGCGGGCATGCTCACTCCCCTTCCCTCGTCGCTGTTCTCTCGCTATCAGAGAGTACCTACCCCTCTGTGTGCGCAGCGGCCGTCAGGCAGTGTTCAGATCTGCAGGATGGCCCGCGCGATCCCGAAGTAGATGAGGAGCCCCGTCACGTCGGCAAGCGAGGTGATGAGCGGGCTGGACGCCACCGTGGGGTCCTGTCCGATCTTGGTGAAGAGGAACGGCAGCGACATCCCGATGATGTTGGAGACCACAACGATCGCGGCCATGGACAATCCCACGACCACGCCGATGCGCCAGTCGCCTCTGAACAGGCCGAGGAAGAACGATCCGCCGGCCAGCGTCACGCCGAGCATCAGCCCCACACCGAGCTCCTTGACAAAGGTGCTCGCCCACTGACCGGGACCGACGTCGTCGGTGACCAGCGCGCGCACCATCATCATCGCCGACTGCGAGCCGGTGTTACCGCCCGTGGCGATCAGCAGCGGGATGAAGAATGCGAGCGCGATGGCTGCCATAAGCGTTTCCTCGTAGGCGGAGATGACCTGCGAGGAGACCAGGTTCACCACGAGGAGGATCGCGAGCCAGCCGATGCGC
>JAHYJI010000004.1 GCA_019429145.1 Coriobacteriia bacterium
CGTCGTCTCACGGTCAAGCCGGCCAACCGGGAAGAGCCCGGCGGGTTCGCGTGGAACGAGATCGGCAACAGTGGGACGGCCCTGCGGGTCGCTCATCGTCGTAACGTATCCGGCCGGTTTGTTGAGTACGAGGTACGCCGGGGCCGAGCCCGGAGTGACGACACGCCCATCCACCTCGACCACATCGACCCTCGGATCGACCCTGGAGCCGAGTTCGGAGACGACCTCGCCGTTGACACGCACGCGGCCTGCGGTCATCAGGTCCTCACTCCCCCTTCGCGACGCGACCCCGGCGCGTGCGAGGAAGCGCTGCAAGCGCATCGGGACGATGCGTTCGTCTGAGGCGTGAGGCCCGCTGGTCGGGTCGGAGACGGTCATCGCTAGTCGATCCCGGTGACGTCGTCCTCGTCGGGTCCGGCGGCGTCATCCACTCCGAATCCGATGTCCACAGACGGACCACCCAGACGGTCGCGGATCGCAGCCTCGGTCCGCTCGTCCGGCGCGAACTCTTCCAGCGGCGGCAGCTCGTCGAGGCTCTTCAACCCGAACTTCTCGAGGAACGCTTTTGTCGTCGTGTAGATGATGGCGTTTCCCGCCTCGCGGTCACGCCCGGCCTCGCGCACCAAGCCCTTCTCGATGAGCGAGGAGATCACCGCTTCGCTGTTCACGCCGCGCACGGCATTCACGCCGGCCCTGGTCACCGGCTGGTGGTACGCGATCACCGCCAGCGCTTCCAGCGCCGCCTGGGAGAGGCGGCGCGTGTCCCAGGAGAGGACGAACTGCTCGATCGCGTCGTGATGGGCCGGATGCGTGTAGAGGCGCCATCCTCCCGCTGCCTCCCGGAGCTGAAATCCCCGCTCGTCGCTGCGGTACTCTTCGGCCAGATCGGAGAGAACCCGGGTGATGGTCGACACGTCGGCCTCGAGTATCTTGCCGATGCGCGAGGCCGAGACCGGCTCGTCCGACACGAAGAGCAGTGCCTCGATCGCACCGCGGAGCGTCACGTCCGCCTGCATGTCACGAATCCTCCTGAACGTCGGTGGCTGTCACCACGATGTCGTCGAACAGTTCGTCCTGTCGCAGCTGAACCCGTCCCCGCTTGTAGAGCTCGAGAATGGCGAGGAACGTTACGACGAGGACCTCGGGCGTGGGATCGGCGCCGAGCAGTTCGCTGAAGCGTACCGTACCCGCACGCGCCAGGGTTCGCGACACGCTCTCGGTGTGTAGCTCCAGGCTGATCGGTGCCGCGGCCACGTGCTCGGCCTGCAGGAGAAAGACCTCGCGCTTGTGAAGAAGGTCGGCACAGATCACCGCAAGACCGCGCAGAGTGAGGCCCTCGAGATAGTCGGGCATGAGCCCCACGAAGGGCTCTTCCAGGCCTGCCTGACGCGGGTGCATGTGCGAGACCGACTCCATCCGGGCCGCGAGCTCTGCAGCGACGTTCTTGAACTGCTTGTACGCGAGCAGACGGGTCACGAGGAGTTCGCGTGCCTCCTCGGGGGAGAGATCGTCGATGTCCTCGCCGATGTACTGCTCTTCTTTGGGAAGCAGGCTCGCCGCCTTGATCTCGAGCAGCGTGGCCGCGACGAGCAGGAAGTCGCTTGCCACGTCCAGGTCGAGCTCGTGCATGCTCTCGATGTATGCGAGGTACTGGTCCGTGACCTCCGTGATGGAGATCGCGCTCACGTCGACCTTCTGCCGAGCCACGAGGTGCAGCAGGAGGTCGAACGGTCCCTCGAAGGCATCGATCTTGACCCGGTAGCCCAGCGGGGACGCCCCCTACCCGTTGCTGTCGATGCGCACGAGGCGCCGACAGGTCTCGAGGACCTCCGAGGTCACCGGGCGTGCTTTGGCGGCCCCGGCCTCGAGGATCTCCCACGCGAAGCCCGGCCGTGCGGCCAGCTCTTCCCGCCGTGCACGAAACTCAGCAAGGTAACCGACGAGGTCTTCGGCCATCCGCTTCTTGTGCGCCACACACCCGCACTCCGCACTGCGGCAGCACCGCTCCCACTCGGCGATGTCGTTCGCGTCAGGGCTCACGAGCTTGTGGATCTGGTGGAGCGGACAGATGTCGGGGTCGCCCGGATCGGTCTTGAGCTTGCGTGCCGGGTCGGTGATCATCGAGCGCACCTTCGCGGTGATCTCGTCGGGAGAGTCCGAGATGAAGATGGCGTTGCCGTAGGACTTACTCATCTTGCGGCCGTCGGTGCCGGGAACGCGAGCGCCCTGCCTGGCGATGAGCGCGGCGGGCTCGACGAGAAACTCGCCGTACGCGTTGTTGAAGCGGCGCACGATCTCGCGCGTCAGCTCGAGGTGCGGGAGCTGGTCCTCGCCAACCGGAACGACGTCGGCGAGCACGATGGTGATGTCGGCCGCCTGCAGCAGCGGGTACATGAAGAAGCCGAGGTTGCCGAGGTCTTTGTCGGTCACCTGCTCGCGTTGCTCCTTGTAGGAGGGCACGCGCTCGAGCCACGACATCGGGGTGACCATCGAGAAGTAGAGCGCGAGCTCGGCGACCTCGGGCACGTCGGACTGGCGATAGATGGTGCAGCGCCCGGGATCGAGACCGGCGGCGCACCAGTCGAGCACCATCTCCTCGGTGAACTCCCGCACGCGCGATGTGTCTGCCCAATCGCTGGTCAGCGCGTGCCAATCGGCGATGAAGTAGAACGCGTCGTACTCGTCCTGCATGGCCAGCATGTTCTGGAGGTTGCCGAACCAGTGTCCTAGGTGCAGTTTGCCGGTCGGACGGTAGCCGGTCAGCGCGCGCTTACGTGTCATACGGCGGGGACTCCTCGAGAACGTGGGGACGGACGCTGGAAGCGGTTCGTATGATACCGCACCCGGCTCGGCTACAACCCCGTGAACAGCTCGAGCAACGGGTAGACCGTGGCGCCGATGTACCAGCCGAGAGGATCGATGTTGAGGAACGACGGGAGCAGCCACAGTACCGCAACGATGATGAGAAAGCCGTACCGCTCCACCCCGTGATAGGCCTCCATGGCCCGGTCGGACAGGAAGAGTGGCAGCACACGCGATCCGTCCAGTGGCGGGAGCGGTATCAGGTTGAAGAACATCAGCACGAGGTTCATCAGCGCGAAGAAGAAGAGAAGCTGTCCGAGGAGACCCGCGCCACCCACCACCCGGAAGAGCAGCCCTGACACCGCGGCGAGCACCAGGTTAGACGCGGGACCCGCGATACCGGTGAGGAACATGCCCTTGCGGTAGTCCTTGAAGCGGTACGGATTGATGGGTACGGGCTTCGCGTATCCGAAGCCGAAGCCGAGTACGGCAACCATCAGGAGCGGCAGAAGGACGGTACCCCACGGGTCGATGTGGCGAATGGGGTTGAGGCTCAGGCGACCCTTGTCCTTGGCCGTTGTGTCGCCGAGCGCGTACGCGGCCCAGCCGTGCGACACCTCATGTATCACGATCGCGGGTACGAGCAGGCCGAATCGCCATACGATCTGAGTAAGATCCACGTGTGCGTTCTCCTAGCGACCCTGTCGCGGGCTGTGGGCGTCAAGTCCTGCGCGCGAAACGAGTCGGCTGAGATTCGCCATCTCGGCCTCCCGCCCGACCGACTTGCCGTCGAGACGAGCGTCGAGCGCTTGCGCGAGTATACCGGAGAAAGCAGGCGACGGCGTCAAGCCCATCGCGATGAGGTCCTCCCCGGTGACCGCAGGCTTGATGCGCGAGAGCACGCTCACGAAACGCCGGACCCGTTCACGTGCCAACGCGTCACCCGCCGCCCAGAGATGCACCAGCGCCTCCTCGGGCACCGGTTCGAGGAGGCGATAGAGGCGCGAATCCCGCATCTTCCGCCGGTCCTTCAGCCGCTTGCCGAGAAACGCCGACCGCTCCGCGAGCAGGAGTGCGGACTCTGCGTACTCGCGTCCGAAGCGCATCCTACGCAACCAGCGCTCCCCTGCGTGCCGTCCGCTGTCAGCCGCGAGCGCTGCCACGAGGGATGCGCTCCGGCCCGGCGGGCGCTCGAACGCGTCTACGAGCGCGCGGTAGGCGCGCTCCGCCCCGAACAGCGCCTCGACCGCACGATGCGCCGGGACACCCTCCGGCAGCAGCACCGAGAGCGCACCGAGATCGTCGAGCCGCTCGAAGACCGACGACGGAACGTCCTCGTCGATGATGTCTAGCATCTCCTCGCGTATCCGTGCGCCGCTCACCTCTTCCAGTACGCCCATCTCGACTGCCTGGCGTGCAAGTTCCTCGCTCGCGCCGTCCATGCTGAAGTCGAAACGACGCTCGAATCGAGCCGCGCGCAACACGCGGGTGGGATCCTCGACGAAGGAGAGCGAGTGCAGCACGCGCAGCGTCGCGCGCTCGAGGTCACGGAGGCCGCCGAAGGGATCGGCGATCGCCCCGAAGCACTCGGGGTTCACGCATGCGGCCATCGCATTGACGGTGAAGTCCCTGCGAAACAGATCCTGGCGAAGCGACGAACGCTCCACAGTCGGCAGGGCACCGGGGCGCGTGTAATACTCGGTTCTGGCGCTCGTGATGTCGAGATGAAGTGTCCTCGAAAGCACGAGGACGGCCGTGCCAAAGCGACGATGGACCTTGACCCGCGCACCGAGCTCGGACGCGACGGCCTCGGCAAAGGCGACGCCATCCCCCTCGACGACGACATCTATGTCGAGGTTGCGGCGACCGAGCAGCATGTCGCGTACGAACCCCCCGACCGCATGAGCCCGCAGTCCGTGCTCCTCGGCCAGGCGACCTATCTCGTGAAGCGCCTCGTATGCCTCGGCCGGCAGGAGCGAGGTCACCGATGCGAGGAACCGTTCCGTCGACTTGGCGCGTGCACGAGGCAGACGACGGTCGAGGTACTCGTCACCGTGCTCGGCAGCGAGGAGGTCTTTGCGCGTGACGATACCGACGAGCTCGCCGTCCTCGACCACGGGAAGACGTCCGATACCCTTCGTGGCCAGCAGGCTCTCTACCGCGTAGAGATCGGCATCAGGCGGGATACTGACGATCTCGCGGGCCATGAACCCCTTCACGGGAGCGTGGGAGAGGTTGTGCCGTATCGCCTTGTCCACGTCCTTGCGCGTGACGAGCCCGACGATGTCGTCGCCGTCCATGACGGGCAGTCCGCCATGGCCCCACGTCGACATAAGCGTCCCGGCCTGGGCCATGGTGGCATCCGGTCCGATAGTGTGAACCGGTGCAGAGAGGATGTCCTTTGCTTTGAGAGGTGGTCTCACGACCCCCTCGAGCGCGTCGCGGACACGCTCGAGCGCCGTTTCGATCTCCATCTCGCGAAACGCAGCCGACGCGGCCTGGGCATGTCCACCCCCACCGAGGCGCTTCATGACCTCGCCGACGTCGACCTCGTGCAGGCGGCTGCGCGCGACGATCTGCAGGCGACCCGGCATCGCGACAAGTGCGATCGCGACCCGGTAGCCCATGTCCTCGACGACGTAGTGCGTCAGCACGCTCGCAGAATCCACGTACTCATCGGCGCGGGCTACCCCGACGGCGATCTGCTGGCCCTGGACGTCCCACACCTCGAGCGAACCGACGAGATCTTCGAGAAGGCGTCGTTGCTCCGGGTCGAGCGCCCGGGTGAGGAACTGGTTCAAGACCTCCATGTCCGCGCCGGAGCCCATCAGGTAGGCGACCGCTTCGGCGTCGTATGCGGTCGTGCCCGGGTAGGTAAGCGATCCGGTGTCCTCGTGGACACCGAGAAGCAGGAGTGAGGCCTCCAACGGTGTCAGAGCGATGCCCTGACGGTGAATCTCGTGCACGAGGATGGAGGTCGTGGCACCTACCTCAAGAGAACGGTCGTCGACGTCGGTGAGATCACCTTCAGCGGGAGGGTGATGGTCGTACACGATGATCTCGACAGCGGGGCGCAGGGCGACCTCACCGAGCTCCCCGATGCGCCCGGCGTCGCGGGTGTCCACCATGATCAGACGGGTCACTGCGTCCAGATCGATGCCGCGCAGATCACTGAAGTCCAGGAAGTCCTCGTGCAGGTTGTGAAACGCACGCACGTTGGCGTTCTGGGTCCCGAGGAAGACGCCGCGAGCGCCAGGGAACAGCTTAGTGGCAGCGGCGGTGGCCGCGTATGCGTCGAAGTCGGGATTGGCGTGTCCTACGATGAGCTCCACGCCCGCTACACCTCGTGGAAGAGCGGGGGCGGCTCCACCCGATCCGCACCCGTCCTGATCGAGGCCCTCAGACGTGCTTCCGCCGCATCCAGCTGGGCTTCGCTCGCAGCGTGGAGAGTCGCAAGGGTGTCGTCCGAGGCGACTGCCGTGCCCACGCGTACGTGCAGCTGCAGTCCCGCTCCCGGGTCGATGACGTCGTCTGTGGTGGCACGGCCGGCGCCCAACATCATCGCCGCCCTGCCGATCCCTTCAGCATCCATACCCGTGACGAACCCATCGTCGTTCACGTGACGCACCTCGCGCGTACGCGCGGAGCGGGGCAGCCGTGAGAGATCCGAGGCAACACGGGGATCGCCCCCTTGCGCCTCTACCCAACGCTCGAACATCCCGATCGCCGCACCGGACGCCAGCACCTCCTCGGCCTGTCGTCGAGCGTGAGCGTAGTCGGTGGCCACACCGCCGAGTACGAGCATCTTCCCCGCGAGATCCAGGCACAGCTCGGTTAGTTCGGGCGGCCCCTCACCGCGTAGCGTCTCGATCGCCTCGGCGACCTCCAGCGCATTCCCGACAGCCATGCCGAGGGGCTGGTCCATGTCGCTCATGACACAGTGGACGTCCCTGCCGAGCGCGACGCCCACGCGCGTCAACTCGGCCGCAAGATGGCGCGCCTCGGCCTCGGTCTTCATGAACGCTCCGGAACCGACCTTGACGTCGAGCAGGATGGCGTCTGCGCCGCCCGCGACCTTCTTGCTGATGATCGATCCCACGATGAGCGGAACGCTGGGTACGGTTGCCGTCACGTCCCGTAGCGCATACATCTTCTTGTCGGCCGGGTCGATGTCCGGCGACTGGGCGATGACCGCAACGCCCACACGCGCCACCTGCTCGAGGAACTCCTCCGGGGCAAGCTCGATCCGCATCCCCGGGATCGACTCGAGCTTGTCCAGCGTCCCCCCCGTGTGGCCGAGTCCCCGCCCGCTCATCTTCGCTATCGGCACTCCGCATGCCGCCACAAGCGGCGCGAGGACGAGCGTAGTGGTGTCTGCGACGCCACCGGTGGAGTGTTTGTCCACCTTGATGCCCGGGATCGAAGAAAGATCGACGACCCGTCCCGAGCGCACCATCGCATCGGTGAGCCACACGGTCTCATCCGGGGACAGCCCGTTGAGGTAGACGGCCATGAGCCACGCAGACATCTGGTACTCCGGGACCTCGCCGGACGCATATCCCAGCACGATCCGATCGATCTGGGAGCGCGTGTGTTCCGAGCCGTCCCGCTTGATCTCTATGAGCTCCTCGAAGGTCATGGGTGTTGCACCTCCGCCAGGAAGGACGTACCGCGCCCGCATCGACCCGGGATACCGTAGAAGTCCAACACGGTCTCCCCGATGTCGGAGAAGGTGGCTCTCGTACCGAGGGACACCCCGGCATCGACACCCTTGATCTTGGCGATGAGCGGCGTGTACTCCCTGCTGTGGTCCGTCGACGGCATGGTCGGGTCGCACCCGTGATCCGCGGTGATGACGAGAAGGTCACCCTCGATCATGGCGTCCAGCAGCTCGGGCATTCGCGCATCGACCTCCTCGAGACCGCGTGCATATCCCTCCGGGTCGTTGCGATGGCCCCAGATCATGTCGAAGTCGACCAGATTCGCGAAGACGAAGCCTGGGATGTCGCTGCGAACGCGGCTAAGCAGATTGTCGAAACCGTGCATGTTGTTCTCCGAGTGCGGCGACTCGCACACGCCCTTCCAGGCGAAGATCTCACCGATCTTGCCGATGCCGTAGGTGGTCACGCCCACCTCGGCCAGCCGGTCGAGCACGGTAGGCTCGGATGGCGCGAGGGCGAAGTCGCGCCGGCGGTGTGTCCGCGTGTACACGCCCTCGGCATCCGGACCGATGAACGGTCGGGCGATGATCCGGCCAACGGCGTGCTCGCCGACGCAGACCCTGTCCCTGGCTATCGAACACAGCTCGTACAACCGCTCGATCGGGATGACTTCCTCGTGCGCAGCGATCTGAAAGACGCTGTCCGCGCTGGTGTAGACGATCGGTTTGCCGGTACGGACGTGCTCGTCCCCGAGCTCCTGGATGATGACCGTTCCGCTCGCGGGATAGTTGCCGAGCCAGCCCACCTGCGCCTCGCGCTCGAACGTGTCCATGACCTCCGCCGGAAACCCGTCCGGATAGGTGGGAAACGCGCTCGTCAGGTGGAGGCCCATCATCTCCCAGTGACCGGTCGTCGTGTCCTTGCCCGCGCTGGCCTCGGCATTGCGTCCCCAGGAAGCCACGGGGGTCTCGGTTGATGGCACGCCCAGAATATCGGTGATGTTGCCGAGGCCCATGGCACCGAGGTTGGGCATGGAGAGCCCCCCTACAACGCGAGCGGTGTTGCCGAGGGTATTGCTGCCTTCGTCACCGTAGTCGCCAGCATCCGGAAGCTCACCTGCGCCCACGCTGTCGAGCACGAGCACGATCGCACGTGATTCTCTCATCGTACCGTCACCATCGCAGCAGCCCCCTTCGCAGGCTTGTCCTCAGTAGGCGGGCATGCCCGCCCCGACGAATCATCTCCGGCACTCAGTCAGTCTATCCCCGTGCGCGTGCGATACTGAGCGCCCATTCCAGCACGAGCACGACCCCGACGGTGATCGCTGCCTCCACGTCGAACACTCCTCCGTACGGAGTACGCACGCCCGCCACGCCGGTCGGGATGATGAGGCTGTCTGTGACGGAGACGATCGCACCCCCGGCCGTGGTCATGGCAAGTGCACCGAAGAACTCGATGACAACGCGAGCCGTGATGAGAACGGCGACGAAGAACAGTACGTTCATGAAGAGTGTGAGGATCGTGTGAGAGCGGCTCGAGCCTGACATCGCATCCTCCCGGATCGAACGCAAAACGCTACTCCGAGTATGGAGGCTACGAACGTACGACGCCAGCGCCGCTGCGCGAGGAAATCTAGTGTCTAGCGCAGGGAGTCCGAGATGGCGCGTCCGATGATCTTGGCTGCGACCTCGTGAGCCGACGGCGGATGAGCCTTCAGCCGTGCTCTCGCCTCGATGACCCGCTCGTCCCGCGTCTCCGGAAGCGCGCGCAGCGTCTCGCTGACGCGCTTGAGAAGCTGCTCGGGGATCTCGCAGGGCGGAGTCTCGTCGTTATCCGTGTCGTGTGTCAGCAGGTAATCGACAGCGAGTCGGACCTGCTCATCAGAGATAATCATCGTACCTTCTGTATCGGCCAAGACCGTCGACCCCTTGACCACTTCGGTCGACCCGGAAACGGCTGCACAAAAGGGAGAGCCCCAAGGCCGGCACCTTGAGGCTCAGGGGTAAGGGGTTGCACTTGCATGCAACTCATTACGGATTGTAACCACCACTCTTCTGGCGTGCAAGACCCTTGTGAATATCTTCCTCTGCCCCCTACGCGAAGGTCAGCACCCTCAGGATCTGCTGCAGACCGAAGAGTAGAGGGGCGCAGCCGATAGCAAGGACGAGCAGCGCGGTGACGACGACAGCCACCTCCGAGACGCGGTCGGGGCGCGCCTCCGCCGCCGCGTGATCGCGCGGTGGCGCTGACTCGAAGTACAGGTTCTTCAGGACCGCCCCGTAGTACCCGAAGGAGATCACTGACGCGATGACACCGACCAACGCCAGCCACCAGTATCCTCCGGACACGGCAACACCGAAGACAAGGAACTTGCCCCAGAACCCTGCGGTCAACGGCATCCCGATAAGCGAGAACATCGCCACCGCAACGGCTGCTCCGAGCCACGGGCGCTCTCTTCCCAGGCCGGCCAGCCCCGCGATGGTTCCGTCCCACCCGGGCCGTGCGGCCGCAAATGAGCCGGCGGCAAGGAATGCGCCTGCTGCCGCAAGCGCATAAGCGGTCATAAGGAGCGCGACCGACGTCATTGACACAGCACCAAGCGCGACGCCCACCAGTGCATAGCCGATCTGGGCAACTCCGGAGTATGCGAGCATCCGCGTGTAGGAACGCTGTAGCAGGCCCCCCGTTGCGCCGAACGCCATCGAGAGGACGGCAAGGATTGCGAAGACCCACAGCGTGTAAGCGGCATCCAGGCCGGCGAAGACCGAGCGGGAGAACAGGATGATCATCGCCACGACGACGGCGAGCTTGGGAACGCCCGCCAGGAGCGCGGCGAAGTGAGGGGGCGCTGACTCGAAAGCGTCGAGCGCCCACGAGTGGAACGGGAAGGCACCGATCTTGTACGCGAGCGCGACGCCGATCAGAACAAACGCTGTAGTCACCGGAGGTCCGGACTCGGCGCCCATTACACCGCGGATCCACACGTAGGACGTGGAACCCCCGTACAAACCGAACAGGATGGCAAGACCGAGCACAAACAGGCCCGTGGCGATCGCGCCCTGAACGAAGTACTTCACTGCAGCCTCGGTAGCGGCCGCAGTGCGCGCCGACCACACCAGGGCATACGCGCAGAGTGCCATCGCCTCCAGCGCGATGAGGAGCACGAGGACATCGGCGGCTACCGCAGCCGAAGCCGCAGCAGCAACAGAGACCGCCGCCAGCGCGGCGAGGCCCCCACCGTGTTCCGCTTCGGTGAGCGGGCGCCACGAACCGAGAAGCACGAGCGCTGCGATGGTGCAGATGATTCCGACTGTGGCCGAGAAGCCCGTACCCGAGAGGACAACGTCACCGGTCAGCTCTGGCGCGCGAGCGCTGCTCGCAAACGCGAGGGCCGCTCCTCCGATGAGGCCGAGAACCGCAAGGGTGATCGCTAGCCCCCGCCGCTCGAACGCATCCGCGGCCACTGCCGCAGCAGCCCCGATCACGCACGCGATGTGGGGCGCGAATGCGACCAGCATGCTGACCTCGGTCACGTCAGGCCCCCGTTCCGATGACCAACGCGAGTGAAGCGAAAACGTCACCGGTCATCGCGAGCACGATCCTCGGCCACACGCCGAGAGCTACGATGGCGGCAGCAAGCACCACGATCGGGATGAGATCAGCGATCGACAGATCCGGGGTGCCAACCCACTCGCCTGCCACCTCACCGTGCACGACCTCACGCACGGCTCGCAGGTTGTAGGCAGCAGCAAGCACTACTCCCGGCAGCGCAAGGGCGACCGGCCACGACCAGGCACCGAAGCCCTCAACCACCGCAAGGAACTCCCCCGGGAAACCCGACAGGCCCGGCAGACCGAGACTTGCCAGAGCCCCGAAGGTCAGTGCGGTCCCCCACCGGGGCACCAGAGAGCCGAGCCCCCCGAAACGCGCGATCTCGCGCGTATGAGTCCGGTCGTACAACTGCCCGACGAGGAGGAAGAGCAGGGGTGCGATAACCCCGTGACTGACCATGACGAGCATGGCTGCCGAGAAGCCGCGCTGCCCTCCCGCCGAGAGCGCAAGCATGACGAACCCCATGTGGGCCACGCTCGAATACGCGACGAGCCGCTTGAGGTCCGACTGTACCAGCGCGACCATCGCACCGTACACGATCCCGATACCACCGAGCACCGCGAAGATCCAGGCGACATCGGCAAAGGCTCCGGGTGCGATCGGTATGGCGAGACGAAGCAGCCCGTAGCCACCCATCTTCAGCAGTACCCCCGCGAGCAGAATGGAGCCCGCCGTCGGCGCCTCGACGTGAGCATCGGGCAGCCAGGTGTGGAGCGGGAATGCAGGCAACTTGACGAGCATGCCCGCCGCGAGCAGCCAGAAGACCAGCATCGGGTCGGCAAGTGCGACCCGGCCGGCGAGAAGCGATTCGATGTTCGTCGTCCCGATCGTGAACACCGATACCAGTATGCCCACGAGCATCAATGCGCTGCCTGCGAAGGTGTACACGAAGAACTTCATCGCGGCGTGGCGTCGGTCCTCGTGGCCCCACACACCGATGAGGAAGTACATCGGTATCAGGACCGCCTCCCAGAAGACGTAGAGGAGCACGACATCTGCGGCAAGGAAGACACCGGCCACCGCAGCCTGCAGCGCGAGGAGCAGGGCGTGGTGTACGGCAGCCCTCTCCTTGACCTTCCACGATGCCAACACCGCAACGGGACCGAGCAGGGCGGTCAGTGCGAGCAACGGCGCGGACAGGCCATCGATTCGCAGGTCCCAGAAGGGCACCGAGTCCGCCGCCAGAGAGAGACCGGAAACGGCCGCACCGACGAATATCCCCTCGGCGGCGAGCGAGAGGAGGGCGGCCACGAATCCGAGAGATGTGATGAGGGCGGCAACCCGTGCGTACGACTGGTCGAGCCTACCGACCAGCAAGCACGTCACGACGCCGAGGAGGGGGATGAGGATGAGCAGCTCTAGTGCGATCATCACAACCCCCGCCCGATGTAGGAGACCACAGCAAGCAGCGCGACGGCCCCTGCACCCAGCATCGTCGCGTACCACTGCGCATCACCCGACTGCAACGAGCTGAACGCGCGACCCACTCTGCGGGCAAACGGAGCGGTGCCCTCGGCTATGCCATCGACGGCCTGCCGGTCGACGAATCTGTAGAGGAACTGCGACGCGCTCGCGACCGGTGCGAGCAGCACGCGCTCGACGAGCCTGTCGGCCCCCCACCCCTGCCTCATCAGGTCGGCGAGTGCCGCCAGACGCGGCTGCTTGAGACCGGGGTGGCCCGCACCGGCAACCTTCCAGCCTGCAAGCAGACCGAGAACCGCCAAGAGTGTCGATGCCGCCGCGACGCGAAGATCGAGCGATCCGTGATGGGCACCGATCGTCTCGGCGAGCCAGGCGCCCGCGAAGCCGACCGCAGCCGCGAGCGTCGCCAGCGCTATGAGCGGCAGCCGCATACTCCAACCGCCCTCATGAGGGTGCCCGTCTCCGCGGTAGGCGTCGAAGAACGCGAGGCGGGTCGTGCGTGCGACGTAGAACGCGGTCATCAGACTCGCACCGAAGAGCAGGATCGCCCAGACCGGCTCGGCGAGAGCGACATCGTGGAGGATCTCGTCCTTGCTGAAGAAACCGGCCAGTGGAGGCAGTCCCGCAAGGGCTCCGGCCCCTATCAGCCAGGTGACACCCGTGACCGGCATCTTCCGGAACAGGCCACCCATCTCCTCGAGCTCCTGGGTGCCCGAGCCATGGATAACGCTACCGGACCCCAAGAAGAGCAGCGCCTTGAACGCGGCGTGCGTGACGAGGTGGAAGACCGCCGCGCCCCACGCCCCTACGCCGAGAGCAGCGAACATGAAGCCGAGTTGGCTGATCGTGGAGTATGCGAGCACCTTCTTGATGTCCGTCTGCACGAGGGCCGCCGCAGCGGCTCCGATGGCCGTGAGCCCACCGACCGCAAGTGTCATCGCCAGCGCGTCAGGAGAGAGCGAGAAGAGCGGCCAGGTGCGAGCGATGAGGAAGACGCCGGCCGCGACCATGGTTGCAGCGTGGATCAGCGCGGAGACCGGGGTCGGACCCTCCATGGCGTCAGGGAGCCAGATCTGCAGCGGGAACTGTGCCGACTTCCCGATCGCACCCACCAGCAGGAGCAGACTCGCTCCGGTGACGGTCGCGGGAGCCAACGAAGGGGCCGCAGCGAACAAGCCCGCGTACGAGAGATCGCCGACCTCGCGCCAGAGCAGTGCGAGCGCGAGCAGGAGCCCGACATCGCCCACCCGGGTGGTGAGGAACGCCTTGACGGCAGCCTTCGCTGCCGCTGGACGGGTGAACCAGAAGCCGATCAACAGGTACGAACACGCACCGACAAGCTCCCACCCGATGAAGAGCCCGACCAGCCCGTCAGCAACGACGAGCATGCTCATCGCAGCCGTGAACAGACAGAGAGAGGCGAAGTAGCGCGGCAGGCCGTTCTCCCCGTGCATGTAGCCGACGGAGAAGAGAACGACGAGGGCAGCCACGAGACCCACGACCACGAGCATCACGGCAGTCAGCCCGTCGACCGCCCAGCCGACGGTCAGCGAGTCCGCGGCGCCGACGGTGAGCCACTCGACCGAGCCGGACCGGGGTGCGTCGTGCAACCCTTCTACCAGCGAGAGGACGCCGTACGCGAGGACCCACAGCGGGGCCAGAATCGCCACGGCGGGGGTGAAGCGTCCGAGTACGCGTCCGAACAGGGCGACGACCACCGCGAGCAGCATCGGAAGCAGGACGACCAACCAGCCGAGGTCGAGGAAGGCAGCCATCTCAGCCCTTCACCTCCGCCAACTCGTCGACACGGGTGGTCTTGAAACGGCGGGCAACCGAGATGACCAAGGCAAGACCGATGGCCGCCTCGGCAGCGGCCAGGACGATCACCATCACACCGGTCGCCTCCACCGCTCCCTCATGAGTTCCCATCGGCGTGCCCGCAGCCGCCAGCCCGACAAGCAACAGCGTCGCGGCACCGAGCATCACCTCGATGCTCGCGAGTATCGCCACCAGGTCCCTGCGGGTAAGCACACCGTAGAGCCCTAGCGAGAACAGTCCGACCGTGATGACCAGCAGGCTCATCGCTCATCGCCTCCCAGGATCACGACTACAGCCACGAGAACCGCGAGCAACAGCACGCCGCCCATCTCGAAGTGGGTGAGCATCGGGCCAAGGAATGCCTCGTTCAGTTCAGCAGGACCAGAGGTGATCCCCTGGTCGACCGAGTCGGGAACTGCACCTCTCAGAGCCGTTACAACCAGGAAGAACAGTCCTCCGGCAACGGCTATCGCCGCCACGTCGTGGCGTGTCTCGATCGTCGGAGAGCCGTCAGGCGACCGGTGAACGAGCATGATCGCGAAGATCATGAGTACGAGCACTCCGCCGATGTAGACGAAGAGCTGCACGATGCCGAGGAAGGTGGCTCCCCAGTAGACGAAGAAGCCGGCGACCGCGACCAGGAACGTGCCCAGGCCCATCGCCATGCGTGAAACGTCGCGGGCGAACACGGTGACGATGCCGCCGGACACGGCGACGATACCGAGGATGGCGAAGATGACGCTCTCGAGGTTCACTGCGTCACCCCCGGGGAATCCTCGTGCACGCCATCCCGCCCGGTGGCACGGGTGCCCCCTCCGTCTCGGACCATCTCGTGACGGTCGAAGATGGTGAAGTCCCGGTGGAAGAAGCTCAGCTCGTACTGACCGGTGTGCGTCAACGCGTCTGTCGGGCACTGTTCCGCGCACAGACCGCAGAAGCAGCACTTCGACAGGTCGAGGTCGTAGTGCGTCACGCGGCGCTCGCCCGGATCATCGGTGCGCTCGACCTCGATGGCGTAGTCCGGACAGGTACGGGCGCAGAAGGTGCATCCCACGCAGACCTCTGACTGGCACCTCAGGCATCGGGCGGCCTCGTTCAGTGCTTCGAGATGGGTGAGGCCAAGCTCGACCTGCCTGAAGTCGGTGGCACGCTCTTCGGGCTTGGCCATCGGCATCACAACGCGGCGCCGGTTGGCCTCCACACCCTTCACATCGGCGACCTGGTACTTCTCGTAGACCGGAACCGGGCGTGCAACCCGGCCCTCGGCAAGGTCCCGACCTTCCAGATAGCGGTGGACGGAGGTCGCGGCCTCGTGACCGGTGGCGATCGACGCGATCGCGCTGCCCGGACCCGTCACGATCTCGCCGCAGGCGAACACACCGGGGTGGTGGGTGGTGAAGAGCGTCCCGTCGACCGGCAACAGCCCCCGCTCGGTGAGCGTCAGGTCCGAACCGGCGACCACATCGGCGAGCACGGGACCCTGACCGACCGAGAAGACGATGACGTCGAGTTCGACATCGGTCGTCTCCTCACCGAACTGCGGAGAGAAACGGCCTGCGGCATCGAACACCGACAGGCACTCCTTCATCCGCATGCCGCGGACCTTGCCGTCCTCGTCGACGAGCACTTCCTCCGGCCCGAGGGAGCACATCGCGATGACTCCCTCGTCGAGAGCCTCCTCGATCTCCCACGGATGACACGGCATCTCGTCGTCGCCCTCGAGGCACGCGAGTCTGACCTCGGCGGCTCCGGTACGAAGCGCGCACCGTGCGACGTCGACGGCGACGTTGCCCCCGCCGATCACCAGTAACCGCTTGCCGCTGACGCCCGCATCGCCCTTCCAGTTCGCATCGCGCAGGAACGGCAGCGCACCCATGACTCCCTCTGCCGTGTGACCGGGTACCGGGATGATGCGGCTTTCCTGGAGGCCGACGGCTATCAACACGGCGTCGTACTCGCCGATGAGGTAGTCGATGGGGACGTCCTTGCCGACCTCAACGCCGAGCTTGAGCTCCATGCCCAGGGTGACGAGGTTGTCGATCTCGTCGTGGAGCACCTCGCGGGGAAGGCGGTACGAGGGGACGCCCGAGTACAGCGCGCCGCCCGGCTTCTTCTCCTTCTCGTAGACCGAGACCGAGTAGCCGAGCTTCATGAGATCGTAGGCCGCGGTCAGTCCGGAGGGCCCCGAACCGATGATGGCGATGCGCTGCCCGCGGGTGCGCTCGAACGGCGTCAGGCGCTCGCTCGCTACCTTCGCGTACTCCTCGTACGCATGTCTGTGCAGCGGCCGGATGGCGACCGGCTCGTCGTAGTAGTTGCGCCGGCAGGCCGTCTCGCACGGGTGGTGGCAGATCCGACCGAGCACACCGGGCAAGATGTTGCGCTCCCTGACGAGCTCGTATGCCTCGGCAGGCTTGCCTTCACCGAGGTAGTATCCCTGGCCCCGGGCGTCAACATTCGCCGGGCAGTTACCCACGCACGGCGGCAGCCGATCGGCACGATGGAGCTCGTCGATACCCGCGTTGTACTCAGGCGGAGCGTCACGGATGATCGGTATGTCGTCGAGCCCGAGCACCCCCCGCAGCCGCAGAGCACCACGCCATCTTGGCGAAAGGGTGTACTTCTCGTGCGGGTAGCGCAGCGTCGACACGGGTCCGAGCGCACGTCGTCCGGTTATTCCGAGACCCGTGAGAAGCGAGCGCCAGCGCGCGAAGAAGCCCCGGGCCCCGCCGGGAAAGTCATCGGTGACGTTGACGGTGACCGGCACCGCGTGCGGGGTGCGCACGGGTGCGCCGACCTGATCGTGGCGCGGAACGGCACCTTTGCCATGCGTTACAGCCACGGGATCACCACCCCGACGATCACGAGTTGTAGCAGCGCCATCGGCGTCAGGACCTTCCATGCGGTGCCCATCAACTGGTCGGGCCTCATGCGCGGGAAAGTCCACTTCACCCATATCATCGCGACGGCGAGCAGTGTCGCAACCGCGATGAGCATGATGACGCCGAGAGCCCCGGGCAGGTGGAGGTACCCTCCGAACCAGAACACCGCTCCAAAGAGTGCGGCCGCCACCATGCCGCCGTACTCGGCCATCATGAAGATCGCCCAGCGGATGCCCGAGTAATCGGCAAAGTATCCGGCTACAAGCTCGGATTCGGCCTCGGGCAGGTCGAACGGCCCCCGGTTGACCTCGGCGATCGACGATATGAAGTACACGATGAACGCGATGAACGTCAGCGGGATCCACCACCAGCGCCACTCATCCATGATGTCGAGCGGACGCATCGACCCCGCGAGCAGGACGAAGGGCAGGATGGAGAGGGTCCGGGGAAGCTCGTAGGAGATCATCTGCGCAGCGGCGCGCAGGCCGCCGATGGTCGCATAGGTGTTTCGGGACGACCAGCCAGCAAGCAGGACGCCGATCACCGAGATTGCCGGTACCGCCATGAAGAAGAGTATTCCGACGCTGGTGTCCAGCGGTGCGAACCCCGAGGCATACGGGATGATGACGAACGACATCGCGATAGGCGCGAAGACGATCAGCGGCGCGATGCGGAAGATGCGCACGTCAGCCGCTGCAGGCGTGATGTCCTCCTTGAGCACGAGCTTGAGCGTGTCGGCCAGTGTCTGCAACAGACCGAAGGGGCCGAGCTCTTGCGGTCCGATACGCATCTGGATCCGACCGGCTACCTTGCGCTCGCCCCATACGCCGATCAGAGCGGCGATCGCGATGACGAGGCCCGCTGCCAGTCCGTAGAGTGCTCCCCACGCCAGGCCGCTCACCGGTCCACCTCCCCGAACACCGGGTCGAGGCTTCCCAGGATGACGACGAGGTCAGACAGCATGTGGCCTTCCGCGAGAAGCGGCAGCAACGCAAGGTTGCAGAAGGCCGGCGAGCGCACCTTCATACGGTACGGACGCACCGAGCCGTCAGACACGAGGTAGACGCCGAGCGCCCCTCGAGCGGACTCGATGTGGTCGTACGCATCGCCGGGACGCGGGGCGAGAAGTCTCGGCAGTCCGGGGGTACGGATCGGGCCCGGCTGCATCTGCGAGATGGCCTGCTCGATGATCCGGCACGACTCGTAGCACTCGAAGAGCCGCACCCTCGCTCTGTCGTAGCAGTCACCGTTGCTGCCGGTAGGAACGTCGAAGTCGAACCGCGGGTAGACCGAGTAGGGATCGTGCTTCCGCAGGTCCCAGTTCACGCCGGAGCCCCGGGCCACCGGACCCGATGCGCCCCAGGCGACGGCATCTTCCGGCGAGAGCACGCCGACGTGCTTCATCCGGTCCCTGGTTATGACGTTGCCAAAGAACAGGCGGTCCATCAGTTCGAGTCCGTCGCGGTGGTCTCGACAGAACTGCAGCACCCGCTCTGTCCACCCTTCCGGTATCTCGAAGCTCACGCCTCCCGGGCGTACGTAGTTGTACGTAAGCCGGGCACCGCACAGCTCCTCGAATGCCTCGATGACCTTCTCCCGCTGGTCGAACGCGTAGATGAACATCGTCGCCGCCCCGGTGTCGGCCGCAGCCGAGCCGAGGGACATCATGTGGCTGGCGATGCGCTGCATCTCGCAGACGATGACGCGCAGGTACTCGGCGCGCTCGGGCACCTGAATGCCTGCGAGCCGCTCGACCGTGCGACAGTACGCCCAGTTGGCGTACATCGACCCGACGTAATCCAGACGATCCGTGAGGGGGACGACTTGGAGGTAGGTACGGTTCTCGGCCATCTTCTCGATGCCGCGATGCAGATACCCGATGACGGGCTCTGCCTTGGTGACGACCTCACCGTCGAGGTGGACGATGACACGGCACACGCCATGAGTAGACGGATGGGATGGGCCGACGTTGACGACCAGTTCGTCCACACCCGGCTCTATCCGGTCCGTGAAACAGGCATCGCTCCCGATCTCTCCGGTCATACTCCCACCCCCTCTCAGATGTAGTCAGGCCTGCGGATAACGGTCTCATCCTCGTAGTCCTTGCGCAGGGGATAGCCCTCCCAATCATCGGGAAGAAGGATCCTGCGCAGGTCAGGATGTCCATCGAAGACGATCCCGAACATGTCGAACGTCTCGCGTTCCTGCCATAGAGCGGCCGGCCAGAGACCGGCCAGCGAGTGGACCCGGGGACTGTCCCGGTCGACATTGCACTTGATGAAGACCGCCGCCGACATCGAGCGGGCGTACAGGCGGTAGACAAGCTCGAAGTGCGTCGGCCGATCGACCGCGGTGACGACACTGAGGCGGTCGAAACCCAGATCCCTGAGGTTGCCGGCGGCCTCCAGCAGGCGATCCGGGTCGACGGAGATCACGCCGTCCCCGAACTCTATCGAGAAGAGGGGGCACAGATCGGGATAGGTGGCGCACAGGTGCTCGCGCAGCTCGGTTATGTTCACCGCGCACCACTCTCCCCGCCCGCACCGGGATCACCGGGACGAACGCCGAAGGAGATGTCTCCTGTGGCCGGCAGCGTGAGGACGGCCTCACGGCGCCGGTCAGGCGCGATCGACTCGGTTGCGATGCGCTCGCGAAGCCGGAGTACGGCATCCTGGAGCGATTCGGGCCTCGGTGGACAACCGGCGATGTAGACGTCAACGGGCAGGAACTCGTCGACGCCGCGCACCACCGAGTACGTGTCGTAGTAGAAGATGCCGCCGGAAACAGCGCAGTTGCCCATCGCGATGACCCACTTGGGGTCGGCCATCTGCTCGTAGAGCTGCTTGACCGCAGGAGCCATCTTCTTGGTGATCGTCCCGGCCACGATCATCACGTCTGTGTGGCGCGGATCAGGACGCGGAAATGTGCCGTGCCGATCGAAGTCGAACTTGTTGAAGGAGGCCGCGATGAGCTCCATGGCGCAGCACGCCGTGCCCATCGGCATGGCCCACAGTGACTTGCCTCGCGCCCAGTCCAGCAGCGAGTCGACCGTCGACAGGATGATGCCGCCGCCTTGTCCGCTGTCGAGAGTCTCGCCGAGGCGATCGATCAGCGCCACTGCAGGACCCCCTTGCGCCACGCATAGAGCAGGCCCAGGGACAGGAGGCCCACGAAGATGCCTACGGCGATCACACCCCCGGGCGACCCGCGCAGACCGGTCGCGACGGCGAAGAGCATCGCGGCCTCTGCATCGAAAATGACGAGCAGTAGGGCGATAGCTGCGAAGCGCAAGCGCACGGGAGCCCACGGCATTCCGGCCTGAGGCATGCCGCACTCGTACGGCTCGACCTTCTGGGGAGTGGGATTGCGCGGCGAGAGAAGCACGTTGGCCAGGAAAACCACGAGTATGAAGCCGACTGCGGCAGCCGTGAGCCCGACTATGAACAGTACGCTGTCCGCGAAGGCGCCCTGCATTCGGTCCCCCCGGTGCTGGTTGCGGTTGCGCCGATTCTCGCAGAACGAGCGGCGTTTGTAAACATTGTTACAAACTACCTGAGCGGTGTCGAAGGCGCAGGTCGAAGTGCTACTCGGTAGCTTCCAGCTCCTCGATACGATCAGCTAACTCGACCCATTCGCGCTCCATGCTAGCCAGGGCCGACCTGAGCTCAGCATACTCCTTCATCGCTCCGGCGAAACCGTCCGCATCGTCGTAGAAGGACGGGTCGGCCATCAGAGTCACTAGCTCTTCATGACGTTTCTGACCCGCGGCGATTCGCTCCTCGAGGTCTGCGAGGTGCGCGCGGTTCTCGCGGGTGGCACGATAGGCACGGTTCCGGGCCTCGGCCTCGGCCCGCTTCTGCTCCTTCGTCTTGCGCGCCGTACCGACAGCATCGGCATCCGGGTTCTGCGAGGTGCGTCCCGCCGTCGCCGCGTCCCTGCCGACGGTGGCCGAGCCTCCCCCTCCCGCTGCCGCCAGTGAATCGAGCTGCTCCCGTTTGTACAGGTAGTAGTCGTAGTCTCCGGGGAAGACGGTCGCCCGTCCGTCACGGACCTCGACGATCTTCGTCGCCACCGATCGGATGAGGTGACGATCGTGCGTAATGAGCACCATCGTCCCTTGGAACTGCGCCAGAGCGGCCTCGAGCACGTCGGAAGACGCGATATCTAGGTGGTTCGTCGGCTCGTCGAGACAGAGCAACGGTGCGGGCTCGACCAGCATCTTGGCGAGCGCCAGCCGGCATCGCTCTCCTCCCGAGAGCACCGACACGCGCTTGTTGACGTCGTCCCCACTGAACAGGAACGCGCCGAGGAGACGCCTGACCTCGGCTTGCGTCCAGCCGGGCGCCACACCGTCGAGCTCGTCGAAGACGCTCTTGCGCCCGTCGAGCGCCTCGAGCTGGTGCTGGGCAAAGTACGCGACATCGACGTGGACTCCGTACCGACGCTCCCCCTCGTCAGGGTCGAGCACGTCGGCGAGCATCTTGAGTAGTGTGGACTTCCCTGCACCGTTCGGGCCCACAAGGGCGACCCTGTCGCCCCGATACAGCGTCAGGTCGAGTGAATCGTAAACCACATTGTCCCCGTACGCCTTCCGTACGCCGGCAAGGTGCACGACCTCTTCGCCGGTCCGTGGCGGTTGTGGAAACGCGAAGCGAACGGTCTTGCGCTCCTCGGGAAGCTCTATCAGCTCCGCCTTGATCCTCTCGATCCGTCTGATGCGGTCCTGTGCCTGGCGGGCCTTGGTACTCTTGTACCTGAAGCGATTAACAAAGGCCTGCATGTGAGCGATCTCCTTGAGTTGCCGCTCATGCGTGGCGCGCTGTTGATCTCGAACGAGCTCTCTCTGTGCGAGGTAGCGCTCGTAGGTGCCTGTGTACGTCGTCACCTTGCGCTGATCGATCTCGGCGACGTGGTCGACCAGACCCTCCATGAAGGCCCGGTCGTGGCTCACCAGCACGATCGCACCCTCGTAGCCACGCAGGAACGACTCGAGCCACATCACCGTCTCGAGGTCGAGGTGGTTCGTGGGCTCGTCGAGAAGCAGCACGTCGGGCCTGGCCAGGAGCAGCTTTCCGAGGGCAAGCCGCATCAGCCACCCTCCGCTCAACTCCTCGGTGTCCCGCTCCAGGTCGGCCTCTTTGAAACCGAGCCCGGTAAGGACCCCGCGTGCCTCAGCCTCGATGCCGTAACCGCCGGCGTGCTCGAACCGTTCCCGCAACCGGCCGTACTCTGCGAGCAACCGATCGGCCTCTGACGGGTCCCCGTCCGATCCGGATACCTCGGCGATCTCGTGCTCAAGCAGGCGCAGCTGATGCTCGAGCGTGGTGACGTCGGCAGCGGTTGTGAGGGCCTCTGCCAGCACACTCCTCCCGCGCATCTCGATGGCCTCTTGCTTCAGGTAACCGACCACCGCATCCTTCGCGAGCGCGACCGTCCCCTCGTCGGGAGTCTGTTCACCCGAGATGATCTCGAGCAGTGTCGTCTTGCCTGCTCCGTTCGGACCGAGAAGCGCAACCCGGTCACGCGCCCCGACGCGCAGCGAGGCGCCCTCGAAGAGCACTCGCTCGCCGAAGGTTTTCGTCACGCTGTCCACGGAGATAATCACCGTGACAGTCTAGCAGGGAGGATCGGGACCGTGGCTTCTGACAAGCGCGTCGTCGTGATCGGTTCCGGCGCTGCCGGGACCGCGGCCGCACGGACACTCGCCGCGGCGGGTTGGAGCGTGACGGTGGTCGAACGCGATCGCGTGGGAGGCACCTGCCTGTGGACCGGTTGCATGCCCAAGAAGGCCCTCTACACCTCCGCACGTGCCCGACGCAGCGCTGCGCGCGCGGAGATGTTCGGCTTGGAGGGCATCAAGAGCTTCGACTGGCAGACGGTCCTGGCGTGGAAGTGGCACAGCCAGGAGACGTACGCCGGTGACCAGGAATCCGGCTTGGCAGAGCGTGGCATCACACTTCTCAAGGGCGATGCGCACTTCGTATCGACCGATGCACTTGAAGTCGATGGCCGGCGTCTGACCTTCGACCATGCGGTCATCGCCACCGGCTCCCGGCCGGAAATGCCGCCGGTCGAGGGGATCGAGTTGGCGGACACCAGTGCCGACGCCCTGAGCTACCGCGAGCCGCCATCGTCACTGCTGGTAGTCGGGGGCGGGTTCGTCGGCATCGAACTGGCCACTGTCTACGCGTCCTTTGGCACCGAGGTCACCATCATCACCTCGGGCCCGCGCCCCCTCGGGATGCTCGATGAGGAGGTCGCCTCGGTAGCACTACGCCGTCTCGAACGGATGGGAGTCACGCTACGCGCATCGTGCCGCCTCCACGGCCTTGCAGGCACTCAGGGAGCGGCCACCGCGCGATTCGTCGACGGTGAGGGGCTCCCGCACGAGGGCACGTGGAAGCGCGTTCTTGTCGCCACCGGTCGCGCCCCCGCGCTCGAAGAACTCGACCTGCAGGCTGCCGGCGTCGAGGTCGACGGGCACGGGCGCATCGTGCTCGACACGTCTCAGCGGACCACCAACCCGCGCATATGGGCGGCGGGCGATGCTGCCGGTGGGATGATGCAGACACCGATCGCCAACTACCAGGGACGTACCGTCGCGACGTCCATCCACTCCGGTACGGCGCTCGACATCGATACGTCTGCGATTCCTACCTGCCTGTTCACCACGCCTCAGGTCGCGCAGGTCGGGCTGACCGAGGCACAGGCACGGGCGGCCGGGATCGAGATCTCGGTAGGGCGTGCAACCTTCGACTTCCTCGGTGCCGCCGTGATCGAGGACGAGCGTGACGGGCTGGTCAAGCTGATCTTCTCGGCCTCGGACGGACGGCTTGTCGGCGCCCACATCGCCGGCCCCACCGCAAGCGACCTCATCTACGCGATGGCCGTCGCTATGCGATGCGGGGCGACCCGCGACACGCTCGGGGCCACCGTCGGGATCCATCCGGCTTACTGCGAATCACTCAACTGGGCAGCCGGGTAGCCGGACCACCACCTCTCGACATCAAAACGGCAGCCAGGGCAGTTCGATGCCGACCGCCTGCCCCACGAAGCGAGCACCCATGTAGAGGAGCGCCACTCCGAGCAGGCCCATGATCACGCGATACACGTTGCGAGTGAGCAACCCCTTGCCCTTGTGCACCACCGTGATGACGAATCCGTACCAGGAGAGGTCGGCCAACTGGTGGCCGACGAAGAAGGCCGCAATCCCGACAGCACCGATCGTGAGCCCGTCAGTGGCGAGCTTGACGCCGATCGTCGCCCACCACAGCGTCCACCACGGGTTCGAGAGCGATACGACCGCACCCTGGGTGACCGCTCCCAGATGACTCGCCGACAGCACGCCCGTTTCGGCAACCAGCAGGTCTCGAGCGATCGAGCCGTCCCCTGCTCCCCTGACGAGCCCCGTTCCCATCCACAACAGCACCGCGCCGCCCGCCACGGCCAGCGCAAGCGTGACGCTCGGCAACCGCAGAAAGCGCTGGAGCCCGAATGCGAACCCCACCAGCAGTGCCGCTTCGAGAAGCGCATGGCCGACCAGCATCAGCGCTGCCGAGAGGGCACCCCGTTGCATCGTCCGCGAGATCGTGACCGTCAGAAAAGGCCCCGGCGACATTGCGCCCGACAGCCCGACCACGAAGGCCTGAGCGCCGAGCGCGAGTGCCGCGGCGGCTTCCGGAGACACCGGCGCGTGCTCCCATCTCTCTGGAGTTGCCCGGGCAGCGGCCCGGTGACGGCAGGATACCTCACACCCGAGTGTGAAGTACCGGTCTACTCGATCGTGTACGGCTTGTTGTCCGGCCACTCCAGCGTCCAGGGCGCGGGGTGCCCGCTGACGTCGAAGCGAAGCACGACGAAGCCGCCCTCATGTGCGGTGGGGTCCGCAACCACAGAACTCGGCGGCACTCCTTCCCCGTCAGCATCCACGAGCATGAGATCGTCGACGGCTGACACGATTCGGGCATCCTCGTCATCGATGACACCGACAGGCCGCACCCGGACGAGCGAGATCTCGACCTCGGCCGCCGTGTATAACACCTCCTCCAGTCCGTAGACGCGCTCCTCGGTAGCGAACCTGGTCTGCCCGAGGAGGTTCAAACGACTGACAAGCCCTTCAGGTCCGCAGGCGGCAAGAGCAAGTGTGGCGACCACGACAAGCCCGAGCACCACAGTACGAAGCACTCTCATCTCCCCACCTCCCCGAGGACGCAGGCCCAAGAGTGTCTCCATCAGGTATGTTCACTGTGCATATCCGCTGCCTGCGACACACTCGGGGCCACGGTCGTGATTCACACGGCTACTGCGGGGCACTCAACTGCGCGGCGGGATAGGGGCTCCAGAACAGCTCCCTTACCCTTCCGGTTCTCCGCATCGCTCGATCTCGCAGGCGAGCAGGTCCAGGACGCGATCGAAGTCAGGGCCGGCCGCAGGACAGGGTACCGTCTCGCGCTCGACCACAGTCTGACAATGCCTCGCGCACGTGCTACGCCGCTCGCAGGTTATGCGCGAACCAGCCTGTACGTGCATACCGCCGGCACGCAGCAGCCTGCCTGTCTCCTCCGCCGAACAGGGCTTCGAGAAGAGGAATCCTTGTACTTCGTCACAGCCCGAACGCTCGAGATACTCCAGGTGACACGTGGATTCTACTCCCTCGGCCACGGTTCGCAGTTTCAGCTTCGATGCCAGCACGAGGATCGTGTCGATGATCGGATGCGATCCGTTCTCCACGCACAGATCCGTGATGAACGACCGGTCGATCTTCAGGGTACTGATGGGCAAGCCCTGGAGACGTTCAAGCGATGAATGCCCTGTCCCGAAGTCGTCCAGGGCGAGGCTGACCCCCATGGTACGGAGGCGCTCGAACACCGGCGTCACTACGTCGAGGGAGCGCATCACGGCCGTCTCCGTGATCTCCAACTCCAGGTCCCGCGGCTGCAATCCCGTGTGTACGAGCACCTCCGAGACATCGTGCACCAGGTCGCCGTCGATCAGTTGCGCGGCTGAGACGTTGACCGACACGCGGGGAACCGGCACGCCTGCGGCCCTCCACCGGGCGAGCGTCGAGCAGGCTTCGAACAGGATCCACCGTCCTATCGGCACGATCAGGCTGCTCTCCTCGGCGATGGTCATGAAGTGCTCAGGGGACATGAATCCGCGTGTGGGATGACGCCATCGCACGAGCGCCTCGACTCCCGTGACCTCCAGTGTCCCGGTCACTGCCATTGGCTGGTAGTACACTTCGAGCTCGCCACGCTCGACCGCGTCCGCGAGCTCATTCCTCATGCGAAAACGCTCTGAGATTGCCATATCCATGCTGGGATCGTAGATGGCGAACCGGTTCCCACCGGCCTTTTTCGCCACGTACATAGCCCGGTCTGCCCGCTTCAACGATTCGCTCGGCGACATGCCGGGTTCGCAGTAGTAGATCCCGATGCTTGCTGATGGTCTGACCAGGAGCCCCGTGATATCGAGCGTCTCCGCGGCGAACGCGAGAAGCCGGTGTGCGATGTCCTCAGCATGTTCGGTGGCGGCAAGGTCCGGAATGATGAGCACGAACTCGTCGCCGCCCACCCGACCGAGCGTGTCACCGTTGCGAGTCACCCAGCTCAGGCGGTCGGCCATGATCTTGATCAGTTGGTCGCCACCGTCGTGGCCGACGGTGTCGTTGACGGCCTTGAGGTTGTCGACGTCGATGTAGATGACGGCCACGCCCTCACTCGAACCCTCCCCGAGCTCGGCGAGGGCGAGCTTGAGCCGCTGGCTCACGAGGCGACGGTTCGGCAGTCCGGTGAGTGGATCATCGAATGCCATCTGTGACATCAGTTCCTCGGCCTGCTGCCGTGCCGAGACGTCACGCGAGACGTTCATGATCGCGGGGCCGCCCTCGAACTCCACGAGCTGGCTGCGTGTCTCTACGGGCAGGAGCCGACCGTCCTTTCGAAGGTTCATCACTTCGTACAGAGTGGTCCCCGACTCCACGGCCAGGCGCTGGTTCTCCATTGCGTGCTCGACGGACTCCTCCGCAATCCACGAGAACGGCTGAAGCTCGAGGAACTCCTCACGCGTGTACCCGCGCATCGCATGGGCCGCGTGGTTGAGGTAGAGGATCTCGCCGTCGAGGCGCGTGACGATCACAGAGTCGTGGACCGAATCGAGCAGATAGGACTCGCAGCGCAGCGTGTCCTCAACGCGACGCTGCTCGGTCACGTCCTCGCCGTACGAGATCACCTGGGTGACGTCCCCAGCCTCGTTCAGAACCGCCGAGCGCGTCCACCGGATGATCCTGCGGCCCACAGGTACCTCGACCGGATACTCGACGCACGAGCCGAGCTGTCCGCCGCTGTCGCAGAAGCTCTCGAACTCCTTCTTGGCCTGGCTATCCGCGACATCGACGCCCCAGATCGTGAACGCGTTCCTGCCGACGACCTCGTCCTCACGCCGTCCGAGAAGGTCGAGACCGAAGCGATTCATGTGGCGGACCGTGCCGTCGGTATCCAGGGTGGCAACCACCGCTCCTGCCCCGTCGGCGTACGCACTGCGGACCGCTTCCATGCCGGTGAGCAACTCGCCGGTCGTCACCGCATCCTGGATCTCGGCCCGAAACGCAAGTGCGCCCCATGCGAGGCCGACGGCCTGAACTGCCCCCAACAGGGCCGCGGCTTCCGACGAAAGGGCGACGACACCCATTCCGCCGCCGAGAGTGACCACGACGCCGGCGATGCACGCCACGCTGAATGCGGCTGCGGCAAGCCGCCACCGGACCGCGACGCCGGGCTTTGCCAGTGCGAACGTGACAGCCAGGAAGGCGATGGCGTAGACGCCCAACGTTGTCCAGTGGATCACCGAGTACTCTGCCAAGGTCTGCACATCCCGTTCCTTGAAGGCGGGCCAGGCACCACGGAGGCGCCACTCTGAATATCGACCTTGTGCCTGAGGCACTTGAGAGCGGGCGAACGTGAGCCGGGCGGGCCACTGCGGCCCGCCCGGCGGCTTGTCTGACGTGGCTCTGCCCTAGTTCAGGCGTGTGATGCGACCCTCTCCCCCGTCGGGGTAGTCGACAGCCGTGATCTGTCCGCCCAACCCGTCTACGAGGTAGTTCTCGAGACCTTGCTGATAGGTGACTCCGATCGTTGTGAAGGGCGCATCCATGTAGGGATACTGGTCACCTCCACGCGCCAGGAAGTCGATCGTTGCGATGGTGAGGGGGTCTCCGGCAACGACCGCGCCCCCGGCCACCAGAATCGTCCCGTCGTCGAGCATCGCCTCTCTAACGCGCGAACCTGCCGGCTGCGCCGCGTCCCACACAAAGGAGAAGCCGGCGACCTGTGCGAAGCGACCGTCGCCGAACTCCACACGGGATACGGCGTTCTCGAGGATCAGTTTGAACTGGTCTCTCGGGATCCCGGAAACCACAGAGACGAAGTTGGAGAACGGGGCGATGGCAAAGGTGTCGAGCTCCGTGACCGGCCCGGCCGGGATCACGTTTGCGTTGCGGATACCGCCTCCGTTCTGGAGTGCGACATCCGGCGCCGGAACACCGAACATGGGTGCAAGCTGAGTCGCCTGCCACAGCATCGAATCTGCCATCAGGTTGCCGAGGTTGGTCTCGACCGTGCGAACGTCCGTCCGCAGCCCGTTGAGCGGAACCTCGCTGACAGCCAGCACGTTGTCCGCAAGCGCCGCTAGCGCCGCAACGACCGGGTCGACAACCAATGCCTGGACCATCGGATCAGGCTTCACGGCATCCGGATTGTCCCCCCCGGCGACCCTGACCGGACCGCTGTTGTGGCCCGTTGCCACGACGTTCCCGTGCCTGTCGAACCCGACGACCAGCCTGCCGACGTACGCATAGCTGCCGGCCGTCGTGACAACTGGTACCGCTCGACCATCACTGTCGGTAGCGACCATCGGATACGGGCCGTACACGACACTCTCGTGGCCGGGTATCAGCAGATCACCGGGGTTCGCCAACACCTCGTCGCCACCGCCCGCCACTACCACGTCGACGCCCTCGAGGTAGCTTACGAGCTCGATGTCCTCTTCTATGGTCTGCAGATGGCTGATAAGAACGATCTTGTTCACTCCTTGCCTCTCGAGCTTCGCGACCTCCGCCTGCACGACCGCGGCCACATCATCGATGATCCCGACGTTGCGAGGACTCGAGATGTATCGAAGCATCGGCGTCGTCGCCCCGATGAGACCTATGAGCTCCCCGCGTTCCTTCACGACCGTGCTCTTCGCGATCCGCCCCATCAGCATGAGCTCCAGCAAGCGAGCCTCATCGTCGAAGATGAGGTTCGCGCTCAGGTACGTTGGTGAGGTGCGCTCGTACCCGGAGATGAAGTCTGCAAGCACGTCGGGTCCGAAGTCGAAGTCGTGATTACCGATCGCAACCGCATCGTATCCGATGAAATCCATCGCGAACGTGTCGTAGAACGGTACCCCCTTGTCGAGACTGGCGTTGAACTCCGGCCCGGGAAGGAAGTTGTCCCCGGACGAGACTGTGATAACGCCGCGCTTTCCCTTTCGCTGATCCGGCGGCCGGGGTCCGGTGATCGCCTCGGCCCTCAGTGAGTCCACAACCGTCTTGAAGCGTGCAGCACCGCCGAAGTCCTCCAGTCCGGCGCCCAGATCGATCAGGTCTGACTCTCCGTCGTTGTTGTGCAGTACCGTCAACCAGAACGTGACCTGCGGCTCTCGCACGGCGCTTGCCGGACCGGCGATCATCAGTGACGAGATCACCAGCACCGTGACGAGCATCGTCAACACAACTCGTCGTTTCACGGGGACTCCTCTCACCCACGGCTCCCATGCGAGACTCCCCCGCCTCGCATACCCCTGGAGCAGACCGCCATGCGGTCCACTCCTGTGTGTACCCAGGGGTGAGCGTAACCGTAACGAGTGACGGCACGCGGGGGCGTACCCACGTGTGAGCGCGTGCGTCCCGGTCGCGAAGACGGCGCACGAAGAAGGGACCTCAGCGTGTCGCTGGGGTCCCTCTCGTTGGTGGTGGGCGATACTGGATTTGAACCAGTGACTTCCACCGTGTGAAGGTGGCACTCTCCCACTGAGTTAATCGCCCGGATGTGGGTGCCGCCGGAGCAGCGAGAGATATTCTAGCACCTATTCCGGCGAGGTGTACCCCCTCGATAGCGACCCGTCTATCGGGAGTGCCATCGCCATGCGTCGGCAACGATTCCCCGCAGATCCGTGTGCTTCGGTGTCCATCCCAGCTCTCGTCTTGCCTTACCGGAACTGGCGACCAGAACAGCGGGGTCCCCGGCCCTGCGCGGTCCGCGAACGACGTCCACGCCGGTGCCAGCGACCTCGGCGCAGACCCCGATCACCTCGAGGTTCGAGAAGCCACGCTCGTTACCCAGGTTGTATACGCCCCCCTCCCCGCCCCGCCCCATCTCTTCGAGGGAGAGCAGGTGCGCTTCGGCAAGATCGCAGACGTGGATGTAGTCCCGAACGCACGTCCCATCGGGAGTCGGATAGTCGTCGCCGAAGACCTCGAATCGCGTCGTGCCTGCCGCGAACGAAGTGAGGAGCCTCGGGATGATGTGCGTCTCGGGGTCGTGCGCCTCACCGAGCGACCCGTCCGGAAGCGCGCCGGCAACGTTGAAGTAGCGCAGCCGAATCGAACGCAGGTCGTGGGCGGCCCTGTACCAGTCGAGCAAACGCTCGAACATCAGCTTCGTCGCCCCGTAGACGTTGACCGGGTGTGTGGGCGCGTCCTCGGAAATGGGGACGCTCGATGGTTCACCGTAGACCGCGGCGGTCGAGGAGAAGACGATCGCACGGACTCCGTGATCCACCATGGCGTCAAGCATGCGCGCAGGCTGGGCGACGTTCGCATCGAAGTAGCGCCCCGGCTCCGACTGCGACTCGGCCACCTCGATCAGGCCTGCAAGGTGCATGACGGCATCGCAACCGGGAAGAACCCGCGCCATCACCGACGGGTCGCCGATCTCGCCCTCCACGAATGTCGCCCTCCGATCGACAGCATCGCGGTGGCCCCGGATCAGAGAGTCCACGACGACCACATCATGGCCTGCCTCCAGCAAGCGATGCGTCGTGATCGACCCGATATACCCGGCCCCTCCGGTGACGAGGATTCGCATGTTCTTCCTTTCAGGTCGCCGCGATACGGACACGCCACCGCAGACGCCTCGAGCAGACATCATCGTTCAGCGTTGAGAAACGCAATGATCCCGCTCGCCATACCCTCGGCAAGCTTGTCCTGGTAGTGAGGGCTGGAGAGCAGCCTGTCCTCGACGGGATTGGTCATGAATCCGCACTCGAGCAACACAGTGGGAACCCGGGACCAGTTGAAGCCCGAAAGATCAGTGCGAGGCACCGTGCCCAGGGACTCTGCGCCGGTCGCGGCGATGACGGATTCCTGCACGAGACCAGCGGCTCGCCGGCTCGGCGCGACGATCGGCTTCGTCCAGCGATTCTCACCGGGATACAGGGTGGCGATCCCGGCCCGCCCGCTGTCGACGTTCCCGTCGGCGTGGACACGAACGAAGAGGTCAGCACCAACGTCGTTGGCAACTGCGGCGCGCTCGGAGTTCGACACGTTGACGTCGTTGGTGGTACGGGTCATCAGCACGGTCACGCCAGCCGCCTCGAGCCGAGTCTTCAGGTTCGTCGAGATCTGCAGCACGACCTCGTACTCGGGAACGCGGGTGACCGCACCGCTAGTGCCACCGGTGACCCGCGGCTTGCTCTCGTCCGCACCCGGACCCACCGGCTCGGGTGTGGAGTCCCCGCGAGACTGATGCCCGGGATCGATGACCACCACAGCACCTGCTGCTATGCCCGGTGCGCTGGCATCCGGAGATGCGGCAATCCGGAGTCGAACCGCCGTCCCGGCGGGCATCACGGTGCCGGCGGGGGGATCCTGGTCCAGTACGGTGCGCGCATCGCCCACCGCGTCCGCGGCGACCGAAACGTCCTCCTCGGTCTCGACCGCGATACCGGCTGTGGACAGAAGCACGTGCGCCTCCGCGAGTGTCTTCCCGACGACTTCGGGCACCTCGATGGAGCTCGCAGTCTCCGTCTCGTCGACAGCCGAGGCTGCTGGAGCCGGTTGAGCAGCGGTGGCCTCGGCATGGAGAGGCTCGGGGCCGTTGTCTCCCTCGTCCGGGCCGAAGAAGTCCGTCATCAACAGTACGGCCAGGACGAGGACAGCCAGCGCGACGGCAGCGAGAACCGAGGCGCGCGCCCGCGCCGTGTTGTGACGCCCTGTGCGTGCCCTGCGTGAACGTCTCATAGGCTTGTGGTGGGCCCGGCAGGATTCGAACCTGCAACCAAGGGATTATGAGTCCCCTGCTCCACCATTGAGCTACGGGCCCCTATGTGTGGCGAGTGCATCGGAAGACTATAGCGTATTGTTGCGCGGTGCTCACCTCATGTGTATCATCTCCGAGGGTGTCGCCTCGAGCGCGGGGCGACCTTCGTTCCTCGGTAGCTCAATGGTAGAGCATCCGGCTGTTAACCGGAGGGTTGTAGGTTCGAGTCCTACCCGAGGAGCCAGTACATGAATCAGGCCGCCCACCCGGGCGGCCTGTGTGTTTCTCGGAGCGGTTTGAGAAGTACGCTGCACGCCTCATCGGCGCCACCGCACGGCACGCTTCTACTCCAGATAGTCCTTGAGCTTGCTGCTGCGCGAGGGATGGCGCAGCTTGCACAGCGTCTTGCTCTCGATCTGCCTGATGCGCTCCCGCGTCACGCCAAACTCCCGTCCGACCTCTTCGAGCGTTCGCGGGTGGCCGTCCGTGAGCCCGAACCTGAGTTCGATGACCTTGCGCTCTCGCTCGGACAGCCCGTCGAGCACCTTGGAGAGCTGCTCCTGTAGCATCGAGAAGCTCGCGGCCTCGGGCGGGACGACCGCTGCGCCGTCCTCTATGAAGTCGCCGAGCTGGCTGTCCTCCTCTTCGCCGATGGGCGTCTCGAGGCTGACCGGCTCCTGGCTGATCTTGAGGATCTCGCGAACGCGGTCGGCAGTCATCTCCATCTTCTCACCGATCTCCTCCGGAGTGGGCTCGCGCCCGAGCTCCTGCAGGAGGCTGCGCTGCACGCGGATAAGCTTGTTGATGGTCTCGACCATGTGCACCGGGATACGGATCGTGCGTGCCTGGTCGGCGATGGCACGGGTGATGGCCTGGCGGATCCACCAGGTCGCGTAGGTGGAGAACTTGAAGCCCTTGGTGTAGTCGAACTTCTCGACCGCACGGATCAAACCGAGGTTGCCCTCCTGGATCAGGTCGAGGAAGAGCATCCCGCGACCGACGTAGCGTTTCGCGATGGAGACCACGAGCCGCAGGTTGGCCTCGACGAGCTGCTGCTTGGCCTCGATGCCCACCGCTTCGATGCGCGAGAGGCGGCGACGCTCGGCACGGTCAAGTGTCACGCCCGCGTCCTCGGCCTCCTCGAGCTTCGCCGTGGCCTCCAGGCCGGCCTCGATCTTCATCGCCAGGTCGATCTCCTGAGCGGCGGTGAGCAGCGGGACCTTGCCGATCTCCTTGAGGTACATCCGGACCGGGTCGCCGGTGAGCGGCGCCAGCGCCGAGTTGTCGGTCCTGCGCTTCTTCTTCTTGGCCGTCGCCTTGGGTGGCTTGGGAAGCGGTATCTCGATGTGCTCCTTGTCCTCGCCGGGCACATCATCACCGTCGTCGCTCGCGTCGTCGTCGGCGGCGACAGCACTCGCCGTGACGGGTGCATCCGCCGGCTCATCGAGAACCGCGATACCCTCCTCGCGGAAGTGAGAGTAGATCGTCTCGTACTGCTCCTCGCTCAGTTCGATGTCGCTCAGCGCGCCCTGTATCTCCTCTTCCGTGAGGTTTCCCTTGGACGTACCCATCTTCGCGAGCGTCTTGACCTCGGCGAGTTCGAGTTCGGGCAGCTTCTTGGTGTCCTTGGCTTTCGGGGCACGCCTCTTCGGCGGCGTCTTCGCAGCCGGCGCCTGCGCGGTTTCAACCTCGGCCGCGGGCGTGGCCTTGGGACTCGTTGGCTTCTTGGGGGCGTTGTTCTCAGGCTTCTCTACCACTACTGATCCCACACTTCCGCTTCTGACGGCACGATTCCCTGGCGCAGCCGGGCGTGCTCTGACTGCAGGGTCGCGATCTCCTTGAACAGTGTATCGGCCGCATCGGCGTCGCCTGCAGCCTCGAGCGCCTTCTGACGCGCTCTCTTCTCCTTGATTTGACGCTCGAGCGCCAGTTCCTTGACTTTGGCCAGCGTCTGGCGGGCCACCGAGTGTACATCTTCAGCCGATGGTGCGTCCACGAGCAGACCGGTCAGAACTGTGGCCGCCTGCTGATCGACCTTTGAAACTTCCCGGAAGAGTGCGTCGTCGGTGGCACTTCCGGCATTCACCACAGCGGTGAGTAGCGTCCGGGCCACAGGGTCCGTGAACAGGTCGCCTTGCAGCAAGGACCGTGCCCCCTGGCGCAGGGTGGGATCGGCCGCGACCAATCCAACCAGCGATCGCTCGGCGCGGGAACGCTGGTCGAGCACCTCGGGCACCTCCCGCTGTGCGCCTGATTCTCGATCGGTTCCGGGCTCCTCGTCGCGCCTGACGGGTCCCGGCCGCGACTTCTCGATGGCTGCGCGCGCAGTCTCGAAGTCGACCAGGAGCCGGTCGGCGAGGTAGTTGGCGTAGTCGTGCGCGATAATCGAGCCTTTCACCGGGGCAACCACCGCAGCCGCCTCAGCGAGCGCCTTAGATCGCCCTCCCGGGGTGGATAGGTCGTTCGCCGAGAGCCTGCGCTCGATCGCAAAGCGCAGCAAGGGCTCCGCATCGCCGATAAGGTCGTTCATGGCAGACGCACCGTGCGCCCCTACGAAGTCAGCGGGATCCAGTGCGCCCGGAATAACGGCCACGAAGAGTTCGACCCGCGACGTGCCCGCCTCGGGGGTAGCGCTGGCATCTACGAACTCCGACGCCCTGTCCGCCGCCCTCAGCCCCGCCTCATCACCATCGAACAGGTACACGATCTTGTGTGCGAACCGGCCCAGAAGGCGGATATGCCGCGTCGTCAACGCGGTGCCCAGAGTCGCCACGACGTTGACAACGCCTGCCTCGTGAAGCGCGATCACGTCCGTGTAGCCCTCGACGACGACCGCGGTACCCGAGGCGACGATCGCGCCCTTCGCCTTCTCGATGCCGTACAGATGAGCGGCCTTCTGGAAGATCGGCGTTTCGGTCGAGTTCAGGTACTTGGGCTCGCCCTGACCGACCACTCTGCCGCCGAACGCGATCACGCGACCGTTCAGGTCGCGGATCGGGAACATCACCCGCTCGAAGAACCGGTCCTTCAAGCGGGATGCACCCCCTGTCCCGCTCTCGAACGGCGGTAGTGCAAGGTTGGCTTCAACGATCTCCTCGGCGGAGAAGCCGGCTGCGGTCAGATGCTTCACGAGAGCGCCCCGACCCGGTGCGTAGCCCAGTGTGAACCGGCGTGCGACGTCGCTGCCGAAGCCGCGTTCGGAGAGGTAGCGTCGAGCATCGACAGCATCCGCATCCTTGGAGCGGGTAAGCACCTGATGGAAGTAGTCAGCGGCGGCGTCGCACGCCTCCATGAGACGCTCACGGCGCCCGCGAGGCAGGCTACTCCCCTCCTCGCGGATCTCGATCCGCCCGCGGTCTGCAAGCAGTCGGACCGCATCGGGAAACTCGAGGTGCTCGCGTTTCATCGTGAACCCGAAGACGTCACCACCCTCACCGCAGCCGAAGCAGTGCCAGAGCTGGGTGGCCGGATCGACCTTGAACGACGGGGTCTTCTCGCCGTGAAAGGGACAGAGCCCCCAGAAGAGCCGGCCCTTCTTCTTCAGGACCACGCTCTCGGAGATGAGCGGAACGATGTCGGTCGCATCTCGTACCCGTGCGACGTCCTCTTCAGGAATGCGACCCAACACTGTCTCCTCTCATGCTCCTATCGAAGGTACCCCCGTTGGAGTGTCTTCCAACGCGGTGGCGCAAACGACGAGGCTCCCGGATGCCCTCAGGCACCCGGGAGCTCTCGATTCACGCTCGTTGCGGTTCGGAGCTTACCTGCCGAGGAACCCGCCACCCAGCGAGACGAAGAGCGGCACGAACACCAGGCTCACGACGGTCATCAGCTTGATGAGGATGTTCATCGACGGTCCCGAGGTGTCCTTGAACGGATCGCCCACGGTGTCACCAACGACAGCGGCCTTGTGGGCGTCAGAACCCTTTCCGCCGTGCTTGCCGCCCTCGATGTACTTCTTGGCGTTGTCCCACGCGCCTCCGGCATTGGCCATGAAGATGGCGAGCAGGAAGCCGGTCACCAGCGCACCGGCGAGCAGTCCCGTCAGCATGTCGACGGAGACCGCACCGACGATGAGCGGCGCTGCCACGGCAATGACGCCGGGGACGACCATCTCTTTCAGGGACGCCTTGGTCGAGATGTCGACACAGGCGGCGTAGTCCGGCTTGCCGGTGCCCTCCATGATGCCGGGGATATCGCGGAACTGGCGGCGGACTTCCTCGATCATCTTGAAGGCCGCGCGGCCGACAGCGTTCATCGTGAGCGCGCCGAAGAGGAAGGGCAGCATACCGCCGATGAAGAGACCGACGATGACGTACGGGTTGTCGAGTCCCATGTTGAGAAGCGCAGCACCCTCTGCCTCGAGGCCGGCGTTGACCTGCGTGCGGAACGCCACGAACAGCGCGAGTGCGGTAAGACCAGCCGAACCGATGGCGAAGCCCTTCGCGATGGCGGCCGTTGTGTTGCCGACGCTGTCGAGCGAGTCGGTGATCTTTCGGATCTCGGGGCCCATGTGGGCCATCTCGGCGATACCGCCGGCGTTGTCGGCGACAGGCCCGTAGGCGTCGACGCCGACCGTGATGGCGATCGTCGAAAGCATGCCGAGCGCAGCCAGGCCGATGCCGTAGATGCCGCCGCCGGGTGCAGCAGCCTCACCAGCGGTGAAGGCGATGATGATGCCAGCGGAGACCACGAAGATCGGTGCGGCAGTCGACATCATGCCCGTACCGAGACCGGCGATGATGTTGGTAGCGGTTCCGGTCTCGGACGCCTCGGCGATCTTCTGCGTAGGACGGTAGTGGTCCGAGCAGAAGTACTCAGTGATCTTGCCGATGGAGATACCAGCGGCCAGACCTGCGAGCACTGCGGCGAAGAACCACATACGCGCGGGATCGGAGCCGTCGCGGGTCGACCAGTGCCAGAAGAGGAAGCCCATGGCGCCGACCTGCAGGATCGCAGCGACGTAGGTACCCATGTTCAGGGCGTTGTGGAGGTTTCCACCCTCCTTGGCGCGAACAGCGAACAGGCCGACGATCGACATCACGATGCCGATGGCGGCGATGAGCAGCGGAGCGGTGGCGCCGTAGATGAAGTCGATCGAGTCGAACCCGTCGCCCATGACGCCCCACAGCGAGACGGCGAGAACGACAGGCGCGAGGATCGAGCCGACGAACGACTCGAAGAGGTCGGCGCCCATTCCGGCCACGTCACCGACGTTGTCACCGACGTTGTCGGCGATGACCGCGGGATTGCGGGGATCGTCCTCGGGAATGCCAGCCTCGACCTTACCGACAAGGTCGGCACCGACATCGGCCGCCTTCGTGTAGATACCGCCGCCGACACGCGCGAAGAGCGCGATCGAGGAGGCGCCCATGGCAAAACCGTTGACCACTTCGGGCTGCGGGGTCTCGCCGTTGAGGATCAGGAAGATGATCCACAGGCTGATGCCACCCAGACCGAATGAGGCGACCGTCAGCCCCATGGTAAGACCGGAACGGAACGCGACGTTGAGCGCCTTGTGCACGCCCTCGGTCGCGGCCTGTGCGGTACGCGTGTTGGCCCGGGTGGCAACGAACATACCGAAGTAGCCCGCCGCCGCGGAGAGGATCGCGCCGGTGAGGAACGCTACGGCAGTCATCGGCGGCATAGCCGGGACCACGACGATAGCCACCGCGACAACGATGGCGAACACGACAAGGACCCGGTACTCGCGCATGAGGAACGCGAGTGCCCCCTCCTGGGTCGCTTTGGAGATCTCCTGCATCTTCTCGTTGCCGGGATCCTGCTTGAGGACCCAGGACGCGAGATAGACGGCGACTGCGATGCCGAGCACCGCGGCAGCCGGTGCCACCCACGCTATCCAATCAGCCATGTACGTGCCTCTCCTTCCACGTTCTAAGCAATCTGCGGGAATGCTCCGGTGATTCTATGCGAACGGGCGGGGTGCGGCAACAGAACGGTAACAATGGGCCGATGAACCGTCACACCCGCCACGAGACCGGCACGAAGAGACGTTCGAACGACCGGATAGCGAACCGGTCGGTCATACCCGCGATATAGTCCGTGACCGTCTGCGGGAGATCCACCTGTGCCGCCTGCCGGTACTCCCCGGGAAGATCGCCCGGGTTCTCGAGGAAGTGCAGGAAGAGCGAGCGCACGACCCGAAAGGCCTTGGGCTCCTCGGCCTTGGCCACCTCGCCGATGTAGACACGGTCGTGCAGGAAGCTCCTCAGTTCGAGCATCGCCTCCCAGACCGGCGCCGACATCCGTATCTCATCCGAATCGACAGACGCGTGCACCATGTCGTTGACCATCGTCGTGATACGCGCGCCATGGTTGTGGCCGAGGGCGTCTGTGGGACCCTGCGGCAGGTCGTCCTCGGTGAGTACGCCTCCCCGGATTGCGTCATCGATGTCGTGATTGATGTAGGCGATACGGTCGGCGGTGGCAACGATCTGTCCCTCGAGGGTGGACGCGCGTCCCGAACCCGTGTGATGGGAGATCCCGTCGCGTACCTCCCACGTCAGGTTCAGACCCTTGCCGCCGTACTCGAGGCGCTCGACGATGCGCAGGGACTGGAGGTTGTGGCGAAACCGGTCGGGCACCTCGGGGAATCGATCTGCCACCTCGCGGAAGCACGCGGTCAGCGCGTCCTCGCCGATGTGGCCGAACGGGGTATGGCCGAGGTCGTGTGCGAGCGCGATCGCCTCCGTCAGGTCCTCGTTGAGGCGCAGCGCACGGGCGATGGAACGCGCGATCTGGGCGACTTCGAGCGTGTGCGTCAGGCGCGTACGGTAGTGATCGCCTTCAGGAGCTAAGAAGACCTGCGTCTTGTGAGACAGGCGGCGAAACGCCTTGCAGTGGAGGACGCGGTCCCGGTCCCTTTGGTAGTCCGTCCGGTACTCGTCGACAGGCAGGGGCCGTTCCCGTCCGCGCGTGTCTCCGGAGAACGCAGCTCGAGGCTGCAGGCGTACGCGTTCCCCGGCCTCGTAGTCCTCCCGAGTCATGATGCCTGCGATGGTCACCCGGAACACGCTCCTACGCGAAAACGCCGATCAGGACGAGGGCAGCGTACCATGCACCGATGGCGCCGACAGTGCCCGCAGTCCACCGGTACCGCATGCCCCAGCCCCCGGCCACGGCAACTCCGATCGCCGCCCCCACGAGCACGGACGGGACGATGATCGCGACGCCATCAAACCAGAGGGCGGCCGCCGTCAGGAACAGCTCTCCGACGCCTTCGAACTCCATCGTGGCGTCGGCGTAGAGGAGCGGTACCGACGACGCGATAGGCCACAGAAGGCCGAGTGCGACGGACACGAGGTACGGCTGCCACCAGGGACGAGCAGTACGCGACCGGCCCTGGATGAGCGGCGAGCCCGGTGCCTGAAAGAGCTTGGTGCCTCTCGCCACGCGATCTCCTCTGGCGATCGGTGCGCGCCGGGCCGCAGATGCGCGGCCCGGCGGGTGAAGCCTACCTGTTCTCTGACGCCGACGCCTTCTCGGCAAGCGTTGCCTGGGCCGCAGCCAATCGCGCGAGCGGCACGCGGTAGGGCGAGCACGACACGTAGTCGAGTCCGATCTTGTAGAACACCTTCACCGACTCCGGATCTCCCCCGTGCTCACCGCAGACACCGAGCTTGATGCCCGGATTCGCCTCGCGACCGAGCGTACAACCCATCTCGACCAGCTTGGCCACCCCGTCGTCCACCGTCTCGAAGGGGTTGCGCGGGAGGATCTTGCGCTCCAGGTACCGCGGCAGGAACTTCGCCTCGATGTCGTCGCGGGAGAACCCGAACGTGGTCTGTGTCAGGTCGTTCGTGCCGAACGAGAAGAAGTCGGCCACCTTGGCGATACGGTCGGCCACCAGGGCGGCACGTGGCAACTCGATCATCGTCCCGATCGGGATGTCGAGGGTGACGCCGCACTCCTCCATGACCTCGGCAACAACCTTCTCGCTCTCCGCGCGCAACGTGCTGAGCTCGTCCTTCAGCGCCACGAGCGGGATCATGATCTCGGGCTTCGGGTCCTTGCCGCCCTGCTTGAGCTGGCACGCGGCACGGGTGATGGCCCGGACCTGCATCGCGTAGATCTCCGGGTGCATGATGCCGAGGCGACAGCCGCGCAGTCCGAGCATCGGATTGGCCTCGGTCATGTGATCGATCTGCTCGAGCAGCTTGCGCTTCGGGCCGAGCTCGACGTCGCCGGCGCCGGCACACTCCTCTCGCGCGATCTCTATGGCGAGCTCGCGCGGGTCATCGAGGAACTCGTGCAGCGGCGGGTCGAGCAGCCGGACCGTGACCGGCAGACCGTCCATCGCCTCGAAGATACCGAGGTAGTCCTCGGTCTGCACCTCCAGAAGCTGGGCGAGAGCCGCATCGCGTGCCGCGTCGTCGCTGGCAAGTATCATGTCCTGCACGATGGCCTTCCGGTCGCCGAGGAACATGTGCTCGGTGCGGCACAGCCCGATACCCGCCGCTCCGAACTGGCGACCGAGGGCAGCGTCGTCCGGCGTGTCCGCATTGGCCCGGACACCCATCGTGCGAAACTCGTCGGCCCACCCGAGAATGGTGTCGAAGTCTCCGGACACCTCGGGATCGACCAGGTCGACGGCTCCGAGGACGACCGTGCCGGTAGTGCCATCGATGGAGATGATATCGCCCTCGGACAGCTTCACGTCGGCTCCGGACACCACCGCCTGCTTCCTGCCGGCGTCGATCTTGAGCGCCTCGGCTCCGCACACGCACGGCTTGCCCATACCGCGGGCTACTACCGCCGCGTGCGAGGTCTTTCCTCCGTGCGAGGTGAGGATGCCCTCGGCGGCGATCATGCCGTGGAGGTCATCCGGGGTCGTCTCCCAGCGGACGAGGATGACCTTGCGGCCCTCTGCAACCGCAGCGACAGCGTCGTCGGCAGTAAAGACGACCTCGCCCACTGCTGCGCCGGGCGATGCGTTGAGTCCCTTGGCCAGCGCGTCGTAGGACGCGCTGGCGTCGAACTGCGGGTGCAGCAGCTGATCGAGCTGATCCGGATCGACCCGCAGCACTGCCTCTTCGCGGCCGATGAGGTCCTCGTCGACCATGTCGACCGCGATCTTGAGCGCAGCTCGTGCGGTGCGCTTGCCCACCCGGGTCTGCAGCATCCAGAGCTTGCCCTGCTCGATGGTGAACTCGATGTCGCACATGTCGCGGTAGTGGTTCTCCAGGGTGGTGAAGACCCCGTCAAGCTCGGCGGCAACCTCGGGCATCACGTCGTGCAGCTCGGCGATGGGGGTGGTGTTGCGGATGCCGGCGACGACGTCCTCCCCCTGCGCGTTGACCAGGAAGTCCCCGTAGAACTCGTTCGTCCCATCCGCAGGATCGCGGGTGAAGGCGACACCGGTCGCACTCGTGTCTCCCTTGTTGCCGAACACCATGGTCTGAACGTTGACGGCTGTACCCAGATCGTCCGGAATGCGATAGAGACGCCGGTAATCGATGGCACGCCGGTTCATCCAGGACTTGAAGACCGCCTCGATGGAGAGGCGCAGCTGAGCGCGGACATCGAGCGGGAATCCCACGCGCCCGTCCTGTGCGAGCTCGGGGAAGTCATCGGCCGATGCGTGTTCGGCCACGATCTCCTTGAACTGCCCGACGAGTTTCTCCAGGTCGGAGGCGGACAGCTCGTTGTCCGAGGTGACCCCGCGCGCCTGACGCATGGTGGTGAGCGCGTTCTCGAAGAGCTCTCCCTCTACGTCCAGAACGACCTTCGAGAACATCTGGATGAAGCGACGGTAGGAGTCCCACGCGAAGCGATCGTTACCCGTTTGCGCGATGAGTCCCTGCACCGAGGTGTCGTTGAGACCGAGGTTGAGGATGGTATCCATCATGCCGGGCATCGAGAACGGTGCACCGGAGCGCACCGAGACGAGCAGCGGATCGTCGGCGTCCCCGAGCTTCTTGCCCATCTGCCCCTCGAGATCGGCGACGTACGCATCGATCTCGGCGTCGAGACCCTCGGGGAAGCGATTGCCACCCTGGGAGTACTCCACGCAGGCCTGGCACGTGATGGTGAAGCCGGGGGGCACGGGGAGCCCGAGCTTGGTCATCTCGGCGAGGTTTGCACCTTTGCCGCCGAGGACGTACTTCATCGAAGCATCGCCTTCACGGAACGCATAGACACGCTTGACCTCGGACAATTTCCCCACTCCCTAGTCGATGGACCCAACCACACCGGCATGCGATTCAAGACATCGACGCCCCGATGGCGTCCCCTCACAACTCAGCCCTCAAGATACCGGATAATCTCCTGCGCTGTCTCCTCGATGGCACGGTCATCGGTCCGCACAACGATGCATCCCAACCGTCTCATCAGTGCGCGTGCGGACTCCAGGTCCCGCTCCACCGCTTCCCGCTCTGCGTAGTGTCGTGCATAGGTCCCGAGCTCGGACAAGCGCTTGCTGCGGATCGAGGACAGGAGGTCCGGATCGCTCGTTAGACCGAACACCTTGCGCGGATTGACCCCGAAGAGCTCGGCGGGCGGATCGACCTCGGCCATGAGCGGGATATTGGCGGCCTTGTACCCCTTGAATGCGAGGTACATCGAGAGCGGCGTCTTGCTCGTCCGGGAAGCGCCGATCAGTATCACTTCGGCCTCCGCAAGACCCTGGGGATTACGGCCGTCGTCATGCTTGACCGCGAACTCCATCGCCTCTATCCGCTGAAAGTAGCCGCGATCCGTCCGCCGGATGGCGCCGACCTCGCCGGTCGGGTCGACGCCCGAGACGCGTGAGAGGGCCCCGACCGCAGTGCCGAGGATGTCGACGGCGGTGATGCCGAGTTCGGTCACGAGCGCGTGCATCCGTTCGCGAAGCACAGGGTTGGCAAGCGTGTAGAAGAAGACGCACCCCCGTGCCGACGCAGCCCGGACGAGCTCCTCCAGGGCTCCGGCAGACGACACCTTGGCGAGGCGAGTGATCTCGAAGTTACCTCGCGGGAACTGGCTGGCCGCTGCGCGCGCGACGAGGTCGGCCGTCTCGCCGAGCGAGTCCGAGAGCACGTAGATCCGTGCGGGAACCTCACAGCTCATGTACGGGTCCTCCCGTGAACGACATGGCCGAGTCGCTCATCCCGCCAGCCGGGAGAAGTCCGCGAAACGCTCGAACAGCGCGACGAACCTGTTGAGCTGGCGGAGCCGGTTGCGCCGGAGCTCCTCATCGGGATCCATCACGAGCACCGAGTCGAAGAACGCATCGATCGGCACGCGGAGTCCGGCCAGGACCCCCAGCGCCGAGTCGTAGTCGCGTGCGGCAAGCGAGACCGACGCCCGCTGCTCGGCATCTGCGAGAGCATCGGCGAGAGCGGCTTCCTCGGCACCCATGAGCGATGGATCCGCCGCGGTACCGAGTTCGGGCGCGGAGAGGTTCTTGGCACGTGCGAACGCGACGGACAGATCGTCCATCACATCGCTCGAGGCGCGGACCGCGGTGAGCGCCTCGCAGCGGGCACGAGCATCCGAGAGATCGTCCGAGGCAACCGCCAGGACCGCTTCGACCGTGTCGTACGCGTGGCCCCGGTCGCGAAGCACGACCTCGAAGCGTCCCGTGAAGAACTCTCTTACCGATTCACCGACGCTCTGGCGGTCGAACTCCAGGGCCCCCTCGTAGCCGTCCAGGGCCGCACCGATCGCCTCGTCGAGCGTGATGTCGAGCCCGCCCAGCACGATCGCGATGATGCCGAGTGCCCCGCGGCGCAGCGCATACGGGTCTGCGGACCCCGTCGGCGCCATGCCCACGGAGAAGATGCCGCAGATCGTGTCGAGCTTGTCCGCCACGGAGACCAGACGACCCGCGTGGGAGACAGGGATGTCATCGCCTGCAAAGCGCGGTTGATAGTGCTCGGGAATCGCGGCTGCTACAGAGCCGCTCTCCCCTGCGGCGAGCGCGTAGTACCTGCCCATCACACCTTGCAGCGAGGGGAACTCGATCACCACGTGGGTCGAAAGGTCTGCTTTGCACAGGTGCGCCGCCCGAATCGCCTCGGCGGTGACTCCCGCATCGACACCGGCAAGAGCAGCAAGACGGCCTGTGAGCGATTCGATTCGCGAGACCTTCTCGGCCAGGGTGCCAAGTTTCTCCTGAAAGACGATGCTCCCGAGGGCGGCAACGTAGCTTTCCAGCGGGCGGGCCAGGTCCTCCTTATAGAAGAAGGCGGCGTCTGCCAGCCGCGCCCTGATGACGCGCTCGTGACCGGAAACGATCGGTGACGTTCGCGCCGGGTCGCCGTTGTGTACCACGACGAAGGCAGGGAGCAAGGTGCCGTCCGGGCCTTCCAGCGGGAAGTAGCGCTGATGTGACTGCATCGCAGTCTCGAGGACCTCACGCGGGACCTCGAGGAACTCCTCGTCGAACCGCCCGACGCCCACGGTGGGCCACTCGACGAGGTTGACGACCTCGGCGAACACCTTCTCGGGAACCACCGCTGAGGCACCTGCCTCGGCTGCAACCGCTTCGATGCCCTCGCGCACCAGAGCCGCGCGCTCCGTGTGGTCGTAGACGACGAAGCCGCGCCTGCATGCGAGATCGTATTCGGCAGCAGTGGGGACCTCGATCGGGCCCGGCGCAAGGAAGCGATGACCATAGGTGATCCGACCGGCCTCGACGTTGCCGAAGTTCACCGGAACCACCTGTGCTCCGAAGAGCGCGAGCATCCAGCGGACCGGCCGGGTGAACCGGGTCTCGCCCGAGCCCCAGCGCATCGACTTCGGCCACTCGAGAGCTGATACCAGTCCGCCGAGGATGCCGGGAAGCACCTCGATCGTCGGACGCCCGGGCCGGTCGATGACCGCGTACACGTACGCACCGTTCTCGTCCTCCACGCGCTCAAGGTCCGCAACGCTGACTCCCTTGCCGCGGGCGAAGCCCTCGGCGGCCTTGGTCGGATGACCGTCAGCGTCGAATGCAGCCTTGACGGAGGGGCCCTTGGCGCGCAGCGTCTGGTCCTCCTGCTGCTCGGCCAGATCGGTCACCCGCAGGGTCAACCTCCGGGGAGAGCCGAACACGTCGACGGCGGCGAAGCCCAGGCGCTCGTCGCCGAGTACCCGCTCGGCATCGGCCTTCAGCTGGCCGATCGCGGCGTACAGCGGAGCGGAGGGAATCTCCTCGACTCCGATCTCGAACACGAGCTCGCGCATCATGACGCACCGCCTTCCGACGCCGGCGCGTCGGAGGCCGTTGCCTCTTCCGCCGGCGGCGCGATTGAAGCGACGTACGCCTCGCAGCACGCCTTGGCGATGGTGCGTACGCGACCGATGAAGCTCACGCGCTCGGCCACCGCGATGGCACCTCGCGCGTCGAGCATGTTGAACGCGTGCGAACACTTCAGGACGTAGTCGTAGGCGGGCAGCGGCGTGCCGGCTTCGAGCACCCGCTTGCACTCGGCTTCATAGGTGTCGAAGAGCCGGTAGAGCATGTCGATGTCGGCGATCTCGAAGTTGTAGCGCGAGTACTCGTACTCGTTGCGCTTGAAGACGTCGCCGTACGTGTAGGTCGAGCCATCGGGGCCCTCGACCCAGACCAGGTCGAACACGCTGTCGACCCCCTGGATGTACATCGCGAGGCGCTCGAGTCCGTAGGTGATCTCGGCCGGCACCGGGCGACAGTCGAAGCCTCCTACCTGCTGGAAGTAGGTGAATTGCGTGACCTCCATGCCGTTGAGCCAGACCTCCCAGCCCAGTCCCCACGCACCGAGTGTCGGCGACTCCCAGTCGTCCTCCACCAGGCGCACGTCGTGCTCGGCGGGCTCGATGCCGATCGCTCGCAGCGAGTCCCAGTACAGGTCGAGAACGTCGTCCGGGCTCGGCTTGAGGATCACCTGATACTGGTAGTAATGCTGCAGCCGGTTCGGGTTCTCCCCGTAGCGGCCGTCAGCAGGCCTGCGGCTCGGCTGAACGTAGGCGGTCCGCCACGGCTCCGGGCCGAGCGACTTGAGCGTCGTAGCGGGGTGGAAGGTCCCCGCACCGACCTCGGTATCGTAGGGCTGCAAGAGCACGCATCCCTTGTCGGCCCAGTACCGCGAGAGCGCCAGGATGATGTCCTGGAACGTCATTCCCTGCATCTGTGGAGTGTCTCCTCTCGATGGCGACCTGTGCCGCCTCGGACGTGCACGTATCTTACCGCAAGCGCCCGGCGCGGCGGCCGCGCGGACCAACCTTGTCTGCGAGTGCGAACTCGATGCGGTCGAGCGTCGCGGCAGCAAGCCCGTCTATCGGCAGAAGCAGGTAGTTCGAACCGCTCACGTAGATCAGGAGGTGATCGGCCGCCTCCTTCCACCGGACGACTGAGTCCCAGGCGAGCTCCCCGTCCCCCTCGGGAGAGGCGAAGACGATACCCTCCCCGGTGAACTCGTAGTGCACGGGAGCATAGAGCGAACGGGAGCTGGGCGACCCGGAGAGCCATGCGAGATACCCCCACACCACGATGGGGATAGCGATGCCGCCGCCAAAGAGCGCGATCGCCTCCGTGCGCATGCCTGCGGAGTACGCAAGCAGCGCAGCCATACCGAGCGCCGGCGGGACGAATCGCAGCCGGAGCGCCGCCAGGTGGAGCAGGACGCGGCGATACCCCTGCTCGGTAAGGGTCACGTCGAAGGTGAGCGGCGACCCTGCCGGGCCGGCATCCTCCGGGCGCTGCTCGCCTGCGCTCACGATCCGCCCCCGTTCGCGTAGAACTCGAGCGCCTTGAGACGGGCGGGCAGGTGATACGTGACGAACTGCCGCATGAGAGAGAACGTCTCGCCCACCTCACGCGCAGGCAGTTCGGCAGAGGAGACTGCGTCCATGGTCGAGGCAAGCAGCCACGAAAGCATGTCGCGTGACCCACCGCTGAGCGGCGGGGCGGCTCCGCCACATGCGGGGCACAACACGCCTCCGGCTTCAAGCGAGAATCCCGCCCCACTCTCTGCGGCGCATGCGCAGGACACGCACGAATCGAGGTGGGGCCGGTAGCCATGCATGGCCATCGCCTTGAGGAGGAACGCGGTCACCGTGACCCGGAGATGCTCGATGGGAGCGTGTTCCAGCGCCGAGAGCGTTGCGCACGCCAGGCCGAAGAGCCGCTCCTCAGCCTGGCCCTCCACCGCCATCTTGTCCAAGACGTCGAGGACCACCGAGGCCGCGGTCGACCTGTCGTAGTCGGTACGAAGACCTGCGTGCAGGTCGACCGAGCGAGCGTCTGACACGATCTCGAGCGTGCGTCCGGGGGCGAGCATCAGGTCTGCAACTGAAGCGGGCTCGAGTCGGCCGGCGAAGCGCGAGGTGGGCTTGCGCATGCCCTTGGCTACCGCGCGCACTATCCTGCCATCGTCGGAAAGCAGGGTGAGAATGATATCCGCCTCGCCGAGCTTGGTCTTGCGCAGCGTGAGGGCGCGCAGGGCGTAGGAGGTAGTCACGGGGCGCTATCCGCGGTGCTCGAGCGCCTCGAGGATCTCCAGGCCCGACGAAGAGCCCAGACGAGTCGCGCCCGCATCGAGCATCTCGAGTGCGGTGTCGAGGTCGCGGATCCCACCAGCCGCCTTCACGCCGATGTCCGGCCCGACTGCCGCGCGCATGATCCGCACGTCGGCGACGCTCGCGCCGCGCGGACCGAAGCCCGTGGATGTCTTGACGTAGTGGGCACCGGCAGCCACGGCAAGACGGCTGGCCGAGTCGACCTCGCCCTCCGCGAGGTATCCGGTCTCGATGATGACCTTCACGATGGCGCGACCGTCCGAAGCGTGCCGGACCCCATCGACCACCGCACGGATGTCGTCCTCCACGAACGTGGTCTCCCCTTCAAGGAAGGCCGCGATGTTGAAGACCATGTCGACCTCCGCGCAGCCGAGATCGACGAGCAAACGGGCTTCCGCGGACTTGGTCTCCGTGTTGGAGTAGCCGAGAGGAAAGCCGACAACGGAGCAGACACGCGTTTCGGTACCAGCGAGTTTCTGCGCCGCGAGAGGCACAAGGAACGGCGACACACAGAGAGAGGCGAAACCGGCATCCCGGACAGCGTCCATCCACGCGGCTGCTTCGCCAAAGCCCGAGGTCGGCTTCAACAGCGTCTGGTCGATAGCGGCGGCGAGCATCGAGGTGTTCACGTGACTACAGCCCCTCTCCATACCCGAAGCGCCGGATCTGTGCGGCATCACGACGCCAGTTGCGCTTCACCTTCACCATCAGGTCGAGGTAGACACGCGAGCCGAGCAGCCGTTCGAGATCCGCACGGGCCTCGCTGCCGATGCGCTTGATCATCTCCCCGCCCTTGCCGACGATTATGCCCTTCTGGGAGTCCCTCTCCACGAACACCGTCGCCGCGATTCGCGTGAGCTCTCCTCCGTTCACGACCTCGAAGTCCTCGACCGCGACACCCACGGCATGAGGTACCTCATCAAAGGTCGAGCGCAGGACCTTCTCCCTGATGAACTCTGCGATCATCACCTCGAGTGGCTGGTCGGTGGCCATATCGCGCGGGAAGTACCGGGGCCCCTGCGGGAGCAGGGCGGTCACCGTGGCGACGAAGCCGTCAACGTTGAATCCTTCGACTGCGGAGACGACCACCTCGTCGTCGAAGGGAACGAGGGCGCGCGCGGCCGCGAGCTGCCGATCGATGCGTTCCTGATCGACGAGGTCCGCCTTCGTGAGAACGAGAACGGTGGCACCCTGTGACTTCGCAACGTGTTCGGCGACCCACCGGTCGCCTGCCCCCACCGGCGCGGAGCCGTCGACCACCAGACACGCGACGTCCACGTCGGACAGCGCCATCAGCCCCGAGCGGTTCAGCTGCTCCCCGAGAGCATCGTGGGGCTTGTGAAGGCCGGGCGTGTCGACGAGCACCACCTGCGCGTCATCAGTGTCGACGATGGCGCGCAACCGGTGCCTGGTCGTTTGAGGCGTGTCCGAGGTGATGGCGACCTTCGAGCCGACGACCGCATTGACGAGCGTCGACTTGCCCGCGTTCGGACGGCCCACAAGCGCTACGAACCCGCTGCGTACGACTCCACCTTCAGGCGGGGATGTGCTCTCGGCAGTCACGCTTCGTCGCCCTGCTCCTCGTCCTGATCGAGATAGCCTCTGACGAATGCTTCGGGCAACAGCTCATCAAGACCCATGACGAGGACCTCGTCGCTGCGCCCGCCCATGATGACCCGCATCTGGGGATTGAACTCCGCCAGCGCCTGCCGGCATGCACCACACGGCACGGTTGGCGACTCCGAATCCCCCACGACCGCCACTGCGTCGATCTCCTTGCAGCCGGCGGCGAGCGCCGCCATGAGCGCGCCCCTCTCCGCACAGAGCGTGGAGCCGTACGCCGCATTCTCGACGTTGACCCCCTGGAAGATCTCGCCAGATGCGTAAACAGCCGCACCGACCCGGAAGTCCGAGTACGGGGCATAGGCGTTCCGCTTCACCTCACGCGCGAACGCGAGCAGCGCCAGATCGGGCTGGGTGAGGTTACGCATCGAGCCCCTCCTTGCGGTCTGAGGCCGTTGCGGCCGGATGTACTGTCAGCTTCATGATACGCGTACCCTGCAGCTCCTCCACGGTCAGACGCAGCCCCTCGATGTCCACGCTCTCCCCCACCTCGGGGATGTGGCCGGCCACCTCGGTGAACAGTCCGCCGACCGTATCCGCCTCAAGCTCGATCGCCGTGTCGAAAAGTTCGTTGAGGTCGTCGATGGGCAAACGTGCGTCAACGTGCAGGCTTCCGTCTTCAGCCGTGACGACGAGGGGAACGGCGGAGTCGTACTCGTCGAAGATCTCGCCCACGATCTCTTCAAGCAGGTCCTCGATAGTAACGAGCCCTGCGGTCCCACCGTACTCGTCGGCAACGATGGCGATGTGCGTTCTCGTGCGCATCTCCATCAGCAACTCCTCGACAAGCTTCGTCTCCGGGATGAAGTACGCCGTCCGCACGATAGACGCAGGCCGAACCTCCGGATCGCGCACGATGGCGGCAAGCAGGTCTTTCGCGTAGAGCACGCCCCGGATGTCGTCCACTGTCCCGTGATAGACGGGCAGACGGGAGTAGCCCAGCGACTCGATCAAGGTGATCGCATCGACCGCAGACGCGGTGTCTGCCAGGCAGGTCATGTCAGTCCGGGGCACCATGACCTCGCGCACGACCTTCTCGCCGAACTCGGATACCGCCTCGAGAAGGGCTTCCTCGCTTTCCTCACGCGCCATCTCGTCCTCGTCAGACGAGCCGTTGGGGCGGGCGTCTGCGTCGCCCGCCCGGCCTGAGTGAGCTGCATCTTCGCCCACCGCAAGGTGGACGATCCACGTCCACGGCGCGTAGAGCAGCCGGGCGAGGGGATAGAAGACCGGCACCATCGGCGCGGCGAGCGGGGCGAACGCCAGTGCGACCCCCTCGGGGTTCTGGGCAGCGAGCGTACGGGGAAGCGCCTCCCCAAGTGCGAAGAAGACGACGAGCCCAATCGCTGCTCCGGTGATGGCGGCGACCCAGTCGGGCCATCCCTGGTATGCGAGCAGAACCGCGATCGCCGATAGCGCGGCGGCGACCGTATACGCCAGGGCCGACGCCATCGAGGCGGCAACGTTCAGACGTCCCTGGCGATCGAAGAGGCGCTCAAGGGCGATCGCTCCCTTGCGCTCCGATTCGACAAGACGCAGGACGCGACCTCGCGTGATGTGTGAAGCGGCTGCCTCTTCGGCAGTGATGATCGCCTTGATCGCCAGTAGCACCACGATCGAGGCAACGACTATCGGTACGGCCAACGAGTTCTCCCGTGCTGCTCAGTAGTCAGACAAAGAATACCTGAAAGACGACGGTGGTGATGAGTAACCCCACCAGTGCACCGGACAACACCTGAGGAATCGTGTGTGTGCCACTCTCGACACGACTTTGGGCGACGAGCGCCGCGATGAAGAGTGCCAGTACAGCCGCCGAGGAGTTGCGCGTCGCATAGCCTACTGCGGTTGCGGCCGCCGTGGCCAGCGCAGCGTGTCCCGAAGGCCACCCTCCCTTGAGGAACGTACCCTCGCGAACGAAGGCCTTCAGCACGAGAACGGTCAGCCCGGTGAGGCCGAGTGCGATCACGGTGAGGTGCACCGGCGAGCGCAGGACGAAGACGAACCCTTCCGCAACGACGTCCCGCGCCCGGTCGAAGAAGATGACATATCCCACCGCGACCGCGATGAGCGAGGAGATCAGCACGCCGCCGGCCGCCACGTCCTTGGCGACCTTCGCGCGCGGGTCGAAGCCGTGCACCGAGAGATCGACGGCGGACTCGATCGCGGTGTTGATGAGCTCGGTGAAGAGGACGAACCCGATCGCGAAGAGAAGCGCGACCATCTCCAGCCGAGTGACGTCGAGCAGTATCGCAGCCGTGAGCACGAATCCGGCAGCGATGATGTGCAGCCGCATATTGCGCTGGGTGCGCAGGGCGTAGACGATCCCCTCGATCGCGTAGTTGAAGCTCCACAGCAGCGACCGGCTTCTCACCGGCTACCCCTCACAGTCCTTCCGCGTACGCGGCAAGCAGCGCCTGTTCCCGCTCCTGCATCACCGCGGCATCCTCGTCGCTGTCGTGAGCGTAGCCGAGGAGGTGCAGGATACCATGCACCAGCAGCAGGTTCAGCTCCTCTTCGACGGTGTGACCTAGTTCGGCCGCCTGTTCCTCGGCTATCTGCGGAGCGATGACCACATCCCCGAGGGTGACGGGCTGGTCGCTCTCGACCGGACACGGATCGTCGCACTCGAAGGACAGCACGTCCGTGGGACCGGCAACTCCCCGGTACCCCTCGTTGAGCTCGGTCATCTCCTCCACGTCCACGAGCGCGAGCGACAGCTCCGCATGCGCCGGCACGTCCTCGCGATCGAGAACGAACTCGGCGAGGCGTTCGAACGCCGCCAGGTCCAGCGGCTCGGGGTCCCGGTGGCTCGTGATGCTAATTGGCATACTCCGACCTCCTCGGCGTGGCCTCCGGATACTCGATACGGGGATGGTAGATGCTCACCAGCATCGTGGAGTAGACCTGCACGATGCGGTCGATGTCGGCGAGGGTGAGATCGGAGTCGTGCAGCTGGCCGTCGGCGACCTTGCCGTCGACCACCCGTCGCACGGCCGCTTCGACCCGCGGGAGTGTGGGCTTCTTGACCGCCCGCACGGCGGCCTCAGTGCTGTCCGCGAGCATGACCAGGGCCGCCTCCCGGGACTGCGGCCGGGAGAAGGCGTACCGGTAGTCGGCCTCGGTGACGGGTCCCTCCGACTGCGTGGCCTTGTTGTAGAAGTAGCTCACGAGCGTGTCACCGTGATGCTGCTCGATGATGTCGATTATCTCCGGAGGGAGGCGATGCTCGCGCGCCAGTTCGAGGCCCTCGCGAACGTGAGCCGTGATGATGATCGCAGACAGGCTTGGCGTGGTCTCGTCGTGTGGATTGCCCGCACCCGCCTGATTCTCGACGAAGAATCCCGGCCGCCGGATCTTTCCGACGTCGTGGTAGTAGGCCCCGACCCGGGCCAGCAACGGATTGGCACCTATCGCTTCGGCCCCTGCCTCGGCCAGGTTGCCGGTGATGACCGAGTGGCTGTACGTCCCGGGAGCCTCTACCATCAGGCGGCGCATGAGCGGGTGAGTCGGACTTGCCAGTTCTATCAGGCGGATGTCGGTCGTCACCCGGAACACCGTCTCGAAGAAGGGCAGCAGCCCGTACCCGAGCACCGCCGAGAACAGACCACCGAGGGCACCGTTAGCAGCTGCGCTCAGTGCCTCGCCTGGCGGCGCACCGGCGGCCAGCGTCGCAAACCAGGCGAGTGAAGCCCCGGAACCGACGAGGAACATCCCCACGTAGAAGAGGCGCGACCGCTGGGTCATGAACGACATCGCCACGACCGACAGTGTGCTCCACACGAGCATGGCGACCATGCTCGAGCCGCCGGCGAAGCCGAGGAGCACTCCGCCGACGGCCGTGACCACCGCGGTCACCAGCCCGATGCGCGCGTTGATCAGCACCGTTGCCAGCATAGCCGTGAGCGGTACGGGCAGTAGGTAGACCGAGATCTCGGGGAAGAACCAGAGGATGGCCCTGGTCGTCCACAAAGCACCGACGATCAACACCGAGATCAGTGCCAGGTCTCTCGTGTCATCGAACACCGCGCGCTCGAATCGCCAGATGTACGCCACCGCGGCAGCGGCAGCAACGCCGGCGAGCAGCATCAGAGCAAGAAGTGAGGGTATCGAGCCGCCCTGATCGAGCAGCCCGAGGCGCCGGATGATCTCGAGTTGCTCGGCGGACACGATCTCGCCGCGCTGCACGATGTTCTCACCGGCGAGTTTGATGATGACCACCGGATCGATGCCGTCGGCTGCCGCGGCACGCGCCGCCTCGGTGGCTGCCTCGTCGACAGTCAGGGTCGGCCGCACGCTCTGCTCGACGATGCCCGCAACGGCTTCTCTGACCGGACGAACGAGCGGCAGAGAGTCTGCACTCTCGCGCAACTGCTCGAGCACGGCGTCCCTCTCAGACACGGCGAATCGACGCGTCAGCACCGTGGTAGCCAACTGCTCCGCCGATCGCTCGGCACGCCCGAACTCCGGGTCGTCGGCTTCGAGCAGAGCCGCGATCCACTCCTCTTCGTACTGGGGGAAGCGTGTGACGAGTGACTGCACCGTGACCGTCGGTTCCTCGGACATGAGCGGCCGGTTCAGACGCAAGAGATCGAACGTTGCGGCGACATCGCCGCGCGCCTCGGCAACGACGCCGGGATCGAACACGGTAACCGGCTCGACAGAGGCCGCCGCCTGCGTGCGCACGAGATCGGTCGCAGCCTCGTCCACGAACTGAACGGTGCGGTTCGCCCTGAACGTCCGCGGGGCCGGCTCGCCTTCGACCAGGCCGACGGGAGGCGCCTGCAGCACGAGCGGCAGCGTCACCAGCACCGCGGTCGACACGGCAAGGATCGCGCGACGGATGCGGCGGCTGCCGAACCATCCGGCAGACGGGCGGACCCTTCGCAGCAGGTCGGATAGCCTACCCATGGCGGGCCTCGGCCTTCGCCTCCTCGTACTCGTGATACGCATTCACGATCCGCTGCACCAGCTTGTGGCGGACCACGTCTCGCGAGCCGAGCTCGATGAAGGACACGCCCGGAACCGCGTGGAGGATCTCACGCACCTGCTTGAGTCCGGAGGCACCCTTCGGCAGGTCGATCTGGGTAACATCACCGGTCACGACGACCTTCGATCCGAAGCCGAGCCGGGTCAGGAACATCTTCATCTGCTCGGGCGAGGTGTTCTGCGCCTCATCGAGGATGATGAAGCTGTCGTTGAGCGTGCGGCCGCGCATGAACGCCAGCGGCGCCACCTCGATGACCCCCCGGTCCATGAGCTGGGTCGACTTCTCGATGTCCATCATGTCGAACAGCGCATCGTAGAGCGGGCGCAGGTAGGGATCGACTTTCTCGTAGAGCGTGCCGGGCAGGTAGCCGAGACTCTCACCCGCTTCCACCGCCGGGCGCGTGAGGATGATGCGCCCGACCTCACGCTTCTTCAGGGCGTCGACGGCCATCGCCATCGCGAGGTAGGTCTTCCCGGTGCCTGCCGGGCCGATCCCGAACGTCACAGTGTGCTGCCTGATGGCGTCCACGTACCGCTTCTGACCGGCGGTCTTGGGCCGCAGCGCCTTGCCCTTGTGCGTGAGCAGGACGTCGGCGTAGAGCGCGCTGGGGCTGCACTCGCCCTCCCGAAGCATCTCGATCGAGCGTTCGAGGTTCTCCGGCGTCAGTCGCTCGCCCTTCTCGACGAGCGCGATCATCTCGGTGAAGAGCGAGGACACCGCCTGGCCCTCGGCGGCCGCACCGGAGATCGTGATCTGGTTGCCACGGACAGAGATGTCGGACTCGAACTGGTCCTCGATGAGCCTGAGCAGCCCGTCGCCCTGGCCGAGCAGCGCAGTCATGTCGAGCTCCGGAGGCACGACGAGGCGAATCTGGGTGGGTTCCACCGGGGGTGCACCTTCTGTTCTACACATGCCGGACGTCCGGCGTCGTTGTCGTATGGGGATTCACTACCCTCTACCTTGCGATTCTATCATGGTAGGCAGGCCGGCCCGCCTCAGAGACGCTCGGCGACGAGTACGCCACAGACCTCGTCACCCAGCCGCACCCGCAGGAGATCGCCGGGGGCGACATCATCGGCCCCGATGCTCGCACGCAGATAGTCGCCCGTCGTCCCCACGGCGACGCGACCGGCCACGCCGTTCGAGACCTCCTCGACCAGAAGCTCGGCCTCCTGCCCTCGGCGCAAGGCGGCATAGGTCGCCCGGAGGTGACGGTCCCGGCCTCGAAGCACCCGTGCGCGACGCACGCTCTCCTCCGGGGCGACCTGGAAGGGCATCGCCGCAGCCGCCGTCCCCTCCCTCTTCGAGTAGCGGAAGACGTGGAGGCGAGTGAAACCGACCTCCTCCACGAGCTCGAGCGTGTCCTCGAAGTCCCGGGGTGACTCGCCGGGAAAGCCCACCATCACGTCGGTGGTGATCGCCACGCCAGCGATCCGTTGGCGGACCATGGCGATGCGTTCCCGATACTCCTCCGCCGTATAGCCGCGCCTCATCGACGCAAGGACTGCGTCCGAGCCGGACTGCAGCGGCACGTGCAGGTGCGGGCAGAGCTGCGGCGTCGCAGCGAACACGTCGAGCAGTCCCTCGGTCAGATCGAGCGGCTCGATGCTGGAGATCCTGATGCGGCGGACGCCGGTGTCCGCCACCGCCTCGACGAGTCCCGCGAGACCGAGGCCCTCCGAGGAGTACCTGCCGATGTTGATGCCGGTGAGCACCACCTCGCGCGTGCCGGACGCAACGAGGTCCTCTACCTCTCTCAGCACGCCCTGAGCACTCACCGACCGCGGAACCCCTCGAGCGAACGGGACGATACAGTAGGCGCAGAAGGCGTCGCACCCGTCCTCCACCTTCACCCCGGCGCGGACCCGAAACCCCTCTCCGTGACGCACGGCAGCTACCACCGACAGCGGATTCCACACGCCGAGGAGCGCCGATACCCGCGCGGCCACCTGCTCCTTGTCGGGTTCGACGACGACCCGGTCCCCGAGTGACTCGAGTCCTTTGGCGTCCAGTGCGGCCAAGCAGCCCGTCACCACGACGACGGGAGAAGCCGCCGCGCCGAGAGCGTGCCTCACCGCCTTGCGGGCCTTCCGGTCGGCTTCGCCGGTGACGGTACACGTGTTGATGACGACCACGTCGGCCTCTTCCTCCGGACCGAGCACCGCGCCCTCCCCGATCAGGGCCGCGGCGATCTGCTCGCTCTCAGTCCGGTTCACCTTGCAGCCGAGGGTACGTACGAAGACCGTAGGTGCCGGACGCTCGCAGTGCCGGGCCCTTTCAGCCACGGGGCCGTCCACCGAGTCCGCCGAGCTCGTACGTGCAGATCGCTGCAGCGACGATCCCGGCGGTCTCGCTGCGCAACACGGTATCGCCGAGCGTGACGGCCCGGGCGCCGGCGGCCTTCAGAGCGTAGACCTCCTCGGCGCTCAGCCCGCCCTCCGGACCAACGACGATCGCCACGCGGCTGGTGGGGCTAGCAGCGGCCTCGTCGAGTGCCTGGCCGATACCGGGTCCCGTTGTCGACGCGTCCTCCCAGACCACTAAGACGACGTCGAAGGTAGACAGCAGGTGCACTACCTCGGAGAGCGGGACCGGGTCGGCTACAGCCGGCACGGTGGTGCGCTGGGACTGCTTCGCGGCGGCGAGCGCGACACGGCGCCACCTCTCGCCACGGGAGCGCACCTTCTCGGGATCGAGGCGAACGACCGATCGCTCCGTGAGTACCGGGAGCACTGACTCGATGTTGAGCTCGGTGGCCTTCTCGACCACGAGATCGACCTTCGCGCCCTTGGCTACCGCCTGCATCAGCGTGATCCGGTACGGCGGTGCATCCGCACGCCGCTCGAGGCGCTCGGCCTCCAGCCCGTCCGGAGCGATCGCCGTAACCCTGACGCTCCAGGCCGACCCGTCGGGCTCGACCACGGTCATCTCGTCTCCAACGGACAGACGCAACGCCGCGACGGCGTGATGGAGGTCAGCGGGCGACAGGGAGAGGGCGACGGGACCCTCACCGGATGCGAGCATGGATCGAAGGAAGAACCTATGTGAAGACACCGCTCCTCGTTTCAGCCGTCCCCCGTCAGCCGGTGAGCCACTCCTTCAGCCGGTCGAGGGGGGTCGCACGCGGCTCCTCCCCGAACGTGGCGGCAAGCTGACCGAGGATCTCGCGCTGTTCCTTGGTGAGCTTCCGGGGTATCTCGACGGCCGCATGAACGATCAAGTCCCCGCGTCCCGAGCCGCGCAGGCGGGGCATCCCGGCGCCACGCACGCGCAACTGGTCTCCGAACTGAGTGCCCGCGGGGACGGCAACGGCGACATCGCCATCGATGCCCGGCACCTCCATCTCGGTCCCAAGAGCCGCCTCGGTCACCGTGAGCGGCATACGCGCGTGCAGGTCCGATCCCTCGCGGTGGAGGAACTCGTGCGGGGCCACCCGGACGGTCACGATCAGGTCGCCTGCGGCAGCACCCCTAAAGCCCGCTTCACCCATCCCTCGCATGCGGATCTGGTTGCCGTCGTCGACACCGGCCGGGACTTCTACCGTCACGTGGTCGCGGTCGGGCACCCTCCCCTGACCGGAGCACTCGACGCAGGGCGACTCGATGACGTGCCCGGTCGCCGAACAGCGCTCGCAGGGCGACACCGTCTGCATGACACCGAGGAAGGTGCGCTGCTGGGTGCGGCGCTGACCCGCTCCGCCGCAATCGGGGCACTCAGACGTTCCGGAACCGTCGCTCGATCCGCTTGCGCCGCACTCTTCGCAGGGGACGAGACGGTTCACGGCGATCTCCCTGGCGACGCCCTCGGCCGCTTCTTCGAGGGTGATGGTGATCTGGACCGCCATGTCGCGGCCCTGGGTGCGCGCACGCCGCGATGCACCGCCCGCCATGCCTCCGAAGAAGACGCTGAACAGATCGTCCATCCCGAAACCGCCGCCGAAGATGTCCCCGATGTCCTGAGCGCCACCAGCCATGCGGGGGTCGACCGTGCCAAAGCGGTCGTACATCTCCCGCTTGGAATGGTCGGACAGAACGTCGTAGGCCTCGTTCACGGACTTGAATCGTTCCTCGGCGTCGTGATCGTTGCACACGTCCGGGTGGCACTCCCGCGCCTTGCGCCGGAACGCCTTCTTTATCTCGGCCTCTGAGGCCGTTCGCTCGACGCCGAGCACGGCGTAGTAGTCCTTGGTACCTGCTGACACCTTCACTCCTTCGTACGTGCGGTCGCTTGATTCTGCGGTGTGCCGTCGCGCCTCAGGCGTTCTCGGCTGATCCCCCGAGGGCCTCCGAGAGCCCCTCGGCAGCACTGTGTACGGCCGCGATCGAACGCGAGTAATCCATCCGTGTCGGGCCGATCACACCGACGATACCGTCGGCGTTCTCAGATCCGTACTTCGTCGCGACGAGGCTCATGTGACCGAGTTCCCGTGCACGGTTCTCGCTCCCGATCCGGACGGTCAACCCGCCATCGCGCATCACCTCGGAGAGCGTCTCCAGCATGACGAGTCCGTCCTCGAGTACGGTGAGGAACGGGCGGATGACCGACGTGTCGGCGAACTCCGGAAGCGCGAGCAACTCGGGCACGCCCACGTGATACAACCTATCGCGGTCCGCCTCCTCCAGACAATCCAGCACCTGGCCCATGATCTCGGCGAGGAGCGCATGTCCGGCCCGGCCCGTGTCCAACGCCCGGAGCAACGGACGCACCTCGACCGCCCGCTTGTCGGCAAGCGAGGCGTTCAGGGCGCGCTCCGCCTCGGCCAGTTGCTCGGGAGTCGTATCGTCCGAGAGCGCGACATGGCGGCTCACGACCTGCCCGCTCTCGGTGATCACGACGAGCAGTGCGCGGCGCGGACCCATCGAGACGAGATCGACCCTCTTGATGCGCGAGAGGTTCAGCGTGGGAGCCATCACTACCGCCACGTAGTGGGTGAGATGCGAGAGCGCGACCGAGGTCTGGCGAATGAGCTCGTCGATCTCGCCGGCGATCTCGAGATAGCTGCGCCGGACCTGAAGCGCCTCGCTATCGACCGCTGGCTCGCCGGTTTCGAGGAGCTCGTCCACGAACGCCCGGTAGCCGGTGTCGGTCGGCACACGACCCGATGAGACGTGTGGCTGGTAGACGTACCCCGTCTCCTCGAGTGCGGCAAGCTCGCTACGAACCGTCGCCGGGCTGCAGCCGAGATGGTAGCAGTCGACCAGGAGCTTCGAGCCCACTGGCTGACCGCTGGCTATGTACTCCTCGACCAGCGCCTTGAGAACGCGCCGCCGACGCTCGCTGAGCATCGATACTCACCCCTGCATCCGTTTCGCACGACCTGGCGCACCGCCATCGGTGCTGGCAGTCGATTATAGCGAGTGCTAGGCCAGTTCGCGACGGTTCCCCGCGTGCCACACGGCTTCGAAGACCTCGTTGCCCAGCAGCCACCCGGTCTCCGTCACGCGCCATCGACCTGAGACGTGTTCGACGAGACCGCGAGATCGCAGTGTGGCCAGAGCCCCGGTGCCGCCTGCCCGCTCTGCCAACTCGTCGGCGATCCCCTCGGCCAGTCTGAGGCCGAGCATCGCGTCTTCGGCAGCGGCCTGTGCGGGCGTCAGGAACTCGACCTCCTCGGGCGGGCCCACGGGTTTCCTCAGGAAGGCGGTCGTGTCCGCAGACCGCAGGAAGCGGACCCGGCTGGTCCCCGGGGGCACACTGTCCAGCGTCTTGCCGACGCCGGCAACGCCGGGATCGCTCCACGCTTCGCACGCGATCGCAGTCTCGAACAACGCCGCGGGCACCATGCTTGCCGCCGAGGGTCCGATGCCGACGTACGGACGCCCGGTCCAGTAGCCGGAGTTGTGGGCACTCTCCTCACCGGGCCGTGCGTAGCTTGCGACCTCGTAGCGTTGCAGCCCGCCGGCTCTCAGCAGCTCGCACGCAGCCTGCATCATGTCGGCCGCGAGGTCGTCATCCGGAGCATCGAACTCGCCGGCGCGTGCCGCGGTGGCCAGCGGCGTTCCTTCCTCGAGCGTGAGCGGGTAGACGCTGACGTGCCCGACGCCGGATGCCAGCGCTGCCTCGACCGACGCAGCCCATGACTCGAGGGTTT
>JAHYJI010000073.1 GCA_019429145.1 Coriobacteriia bacterium
GCGGTTCTCCTCGGCACGGAACTCGACGATCCGTCGGATCAAGTCGAGTGGAAGCGGCTGATCCAACGGGAAGCGCACCGAGCCCTTGCCGGTCTTGTAGGCACCGAGCTCCTCCTTGAAGGCCTCGATGCCGGTCGGGATCGGATAGAAGCCGATGTGCGTGTCGTAGCCGGCGAAGTGAACGAGGTGCGCTCCGTTAAGGTCGAATGTCGGCATCTGGTAGCTGATCGTCTCGGTCGCGTCGGGCACGATCCCCCGGACGAGCGACCGGATGTCCTCGAGCATCGCACGCGTGTCAGGAGGAAACCCCTCCATGTACGCGTCGACCGATTGTGCTGCTGAAGTGTCCATGAGTCCTCCGGGCATGCGGACCTGAATGGATGTACGTCAGAACATACCCACGAGCGCGGGAGTCCCCCGCCGCACGCGACGGCGGAGTGCGCGCGCTTCAGCCTCGACGTGAGGCCACGCCCGCATCGGGCCGGAGTACTCGGGGCAGTCGACCATCAGCGTGTCGCCCCAGTCGAACAGCACGCAGGCCATCTATGCGCCTCCCCCCCGCCCGGAGCGACGCCGCGCCTCCTGCTCGAAGTAGTTGCCCCGGTATGCGCCCTTCCGGCGGAGCATCGCCCAGAGACCCGCGATGAGGTAGGCAGGGACGAACGCCGGTCCCCAACGCTCGTACTGGCGGACGTGCACCCGCTCGTGACTCCGCGTGACCGCAAGCGCTCTGTCGTCGCGCCCGAGAACCACATGTCCGATGGTGATTGCCGCAGCACCCCGCACCAGCACGACGTGGCGCAGCCAGAAGGCGGGAAGTGGTCCGTCGAGTTCCAGCACCCCCCGGAAAACCCTGGCTCGACCGCCGCTCAGGATCACGAACGGCACGAAGAGAAGGCCCATCAGGGTGTAGGGTAACGCCCACAGGTAGCGCAGCAGGACCATGAATCTCACATCCGCATCTCTGGCGGCGGCATCCGTCCGTCGGCACAGAATCCCCCGACTCGTGTCGCTCTCCGCACGATGCCGCATTCTGTGGGAACATTGACTCCGGAACGTGCGGGACCGGGCCCGTTGCATGAGGAGGCAGCAGTCATGGAACCTCTCTTGTTGCTCGCGATCTTCCTGTTCGCCTACGGAGCCTTCGTGATCGTGATCACCATATTCAAGCCGGCGCCTATCTGGAAGATGGCCAAGATCCAGGGCTTCATCAAACTCCTAGGGGAGAAGGGGACCGTTATCTTCTTCATCCTCTTCGGCATCGCGGCCATCGTGGGGGGCTACTTCGCCTACATCAACGCCGACCTGTAGAAACGCCACGTAGTCGTCCCTCGCACCGATGCGATCGAGGTAGGCGTTCAGGCACTCGTTCTCGGCAGTGACTGACTCTACGTAGTCTGCCAGGGCAGACAGCTTCTCTCCCAGCCACCGGAAACCCACGCGACCGGCGACGGTGAGGCGCATGGAATCGATGAACGCCAGCGCTTCTTCCTTGGTGTACCCGCCGTCGATGTCTGTTCCGTCCTTTCCGACCGACATCATCCCCGACGCCTCTCGAGCAGACTGCGAAACGTCGCCGAGTGTGAGCGCTCGTCCTGTACCACGCTGTATTCCCCAGCGGTGAAGATCGAGCCGCCAGTTGTTGCTGCGCATCATGCTGCCTCGTGGGTATTCGACGTCTTCCTCGCCGAGGAGTTCGAAGCCCAGCCGGCGGCACAGGGCGTTGGACGCCGCGTTGTCGACCGACGGGAACGCATGCACGTAGCGATAGGTGCTACGCGCGCGGACCTCGTCGAGCACCAGGGCCGTCGCCTTCGTCGCAACGCCTCTGCCTTGGTGCTCGGTCAGTACATGCCACCCGCACTCCCACACCTTCTCGCCCAGCCACTCCGATTCCCAGTACCCTACCCAGCCTGCCGCGACGCGCTCGGGACCGACGAGCACCGTGAATACAGCTCCTGAGGCACGGTCGAGCGCCAGGTACCGCTGGTGTCTGGCGGTCAGCGCCTCAGGTGACTCGGGGCCCCCGAGGTGAACCGTCATCGCCGGGTCGCCGAGCAGGCGTTCCAGCAGCGGCAAATCGTCCGGACCGTACGGCCGGATGCTGACGTCGTGAGCAGGCGGTGAAAGCATGGCCGGCTCAGGTTCCGGGGTGAGGGGCGAGCTTCAGACGGAAGGCCGACCATTCCTCGTCCACGCTCAGCAGCCCGATCGGCCGCATGCCCAGGGTCTCCGCGATGGCCCAGATCGTGTCGCGGTTCATGTCGAGCTCCGCACGTTCTCTCACGAACAGGAATACCATCTCGGCGTCGGTCGGTTCGACGAATGTAACGTCGGGTATGTGCAAGGACTCGATGACGTCGGGGACGCTGTTGATTAGGGCGATCCGGGTGCCCGGCTTGATCCGGGCCTTCTCGGAGAAGGTCTTCCCGCTCACGGCGCCCTCTTACGATCGATGAGTCCGCTGTCGCCGGGGAATCACTCGCGGTGACCCATCGCGCCGTGGTCGTGAAGCGGGTCCGAGGTGATGCACTGATGTGTCTTGTGGGCCCACACCTGGAAGCCGAGCATCGCTTCGACGTACTCCCGGGCCTCGGCCACGGGCCCATTCTCCCGGGCCTTGAGATGCGTGACGCGATCGAACTTGGTGCGAGTCTCTGCCTCGAGAGCTGCGGTCAAGAGCTCTACGAGCTCATCGATCTCACCGGTCTCTATCGCGCGCTCGGCAACGGGGACGACCTCCCCGTGCCCGAGACCGGCGGGCTTCAGACCGGTGAACGCTGCACCCTCGCCGGCTCGATGCAGTCGCACGACGGTCTCGAAGAACCACTCGTCGGCAACCTCGGCAGCTGCCGCCCCCGATCCCCGGGCGGCCATCGTCTTGCCAAACGCCTCCCGTACCTCCCGCTCGCTCTCGGCAGGCACGTAGGGCAGCACCAGCTCCACAGAGTCCGCGGCGAGCGCTCGCGCGGCCGCCTTCACCACGGGGCCGTCCTTAGAATCGCAGTGCGGAGGCATACGCCTCACCGTCCTTCCGGTCGTATTCCGCCTCGACGCTACCCAGCGAGGGAGCGTCAGTGTCTTCAGGGGCCGCATGGGCAGTACATACCCCCACTTCAGTTACTCGCGGGGGTCGGGGATCCGAACGGCCGTGCCGGTGACGACGATACCGCCTGCGGCGGGGATCTCGACCGTCAGTCGGCTGGGACGGCCGATCGCTTCACCCTGGCGGATGAGGATGGTGGCGGGAGCGGCCACGATCCCGGAATCCCGCAGGTAGCCCCCGAGAGCGGCTGCCGCCGCACCGGTCGCAGGGTCCTCGACCACCCCACCGACCGGGAACGGGTTGCGTGCGAGGAACACGCCGGGGGTCTGCCGCCATATCAGCTGCAGCGTCGTCAGCCCTTCGCGCAGCATGAGTGTCTTGAGGCGATCGAAGTCATAGTTCAGCGCCGCCAGGCGCACCGATTCCCTGACCGCGAGCACCAGGTGCCACGCGCCGGCGTACGCACGGGCGGGCGGGATGGAGACGTCCAGGTCTCCCGGGACCCAGCCGAGCGTGGCGAGCGCCTCATCCACGAGCGCGGCCGGCGCGGCCGTGTGCTCGGGAGCAACCGAGTTCAGTGACGCGTCGCGCCTCCCTGCCCGCATGCGAACCGACACGGGAACCTCGCCGACGACAGTCGCGAGCCGATACAGCCCGTCCCCGTGCAACTCACCGAGCAGCACGCCGGCAGCGATCGTGGCGTGGCCGCAGAACGTCACCTCGGCTTCGGGACTGTAATAGCGGACCGTGCGCTGCCACCCGCCCGCCGGAGCGACGAAGGCGGTCTCGGAGTACCCGACCTCTGCTGCGATCCTCTGCATCGTGGCGACGTCCGGAAGCTCGTCCCCGATCCAGACACCGGCAGGGTTTCCACCTTCGACCGTGTCGGAGAACGCCGCCAAGCGATAGAGCGTGCCGTCAGTCATCGGTTCACGTCCTCGGTTCCCGGTCCCAGGAACGGCTCGTACATCATGAGCGCGTGGTTCTCCGCGACCATCCGCTCTGACAGCACGGTACCGGCGGGACCGCTTTCGATCCGCCAGAGTTCGTTGTGCCGGACGTGGACGCCGGGCCCTTCGTGCGACACCCGATGGTGGCGCTCCTCGATCGCGTATGTCGCATGTGACTCGACATCGCTCGTCCACTCGCCGGCGAGATCGGTGTCTCCAACCGTCAGTCCCAACCTAAAGACAGCACCGGTGGGGTTGGTGATCTGCAGGTCCAGCAGAGGCCACGCGCAGGTGGCACCGCTCCCGAACGGCTGAGATCTGTCGCTATCCGGGAACACGTCGTAGCTGTGTCGCCATCGCTCGGTCACTTCCAGGGGGGTGTGGAGCGTCATCCAGTAGATGAGATTGGTGAGCTGACAGAGTCCGCCGCCAACACCGACCGACACACGACCGTGATCCAGGACGATCCCGTCGACGAATCCCCGGCGCGCACGGGGTGGCCCCACGAGTCTCCAGAAAGAGAACACCTGCCCGGGCTTCACGACGAGGCCGTCCAGCTCGCCGACCGCGATGCGAAGGTTGATGACCTTGTTGTGCTGGTAGACGGGATCAACCCCCGGAAGCACACGGATGAGCGGCGTGTGGTGAGACGACGCGATGTGCGCAAGCGGCTCCGGCACTCGGTCACGGGCAAGGATGTCTCTGACGGAACGCCACTGGACCTGGCGGCGCAGACGGCGCGAGGGTGGTCCGAGCACCGGGCGCATCACTCCGAGCAGGCGCTGATTCACCAGGGACCCTCCGGCCTCCATGCCCGACCCCCGCCACCGTTCTCACGCATGTTGTTCCCGCCCGCGTCGCTCGATGCCCCGTACGCCTCTCGAACCGAGCGTACCCAACGCCGCCGGTTTGTCACCTCACTCCCCCGTGACAACCTCCGCCCAGATGGGAATCCCGTACACGTACCTGCATTCGGAGAGAGGACAAGGCCATGGCCGAGGACACGGCAGAGGCGAAGCCCGGGCGCAAGCCAGCGGGCAAGAAGGCCGACGGCCTGACGGAGGTGCTCGAGAACATCGCGGCGATGCCCGAGCACGACCGTGCGATGGCAACGAGGTTCCACTCGATCGTCGAGAGAACGGCGCCCTCGCTCAAGCCGCGGCTCTGGTACGGGATGCCCGCGTACACCAAGGACGGCAAGGTGCTGTGCTTCTTCCAGAGTGCGTCGAAATTCAAAGCACGGTACGCGACGTTCGGGTTCGAGCAGCAGGCCGCGCTCGATGACGGAAACATGTGGCCGACGTCGTACGCTCTGATCGAGTTGGGCGACGAGGAAGAAGGCCGGATCGAGGCGCTCATCACCAGGGCGATGGGCTGAAGCTCGAGGTCGAAGGAGTCGTCGCGCACCCGGGCGCCACGGGTATCTACAGACGCAAGGTCTCCTGGAAGACGTCCTGCGAGCAGAGTGAGGTGCCCGGCCGTGGATGTGTCCAGGTTCAGATACATCCGAGACACTTTGATGCGTCCTGAGTGACGTGATTCCGTGTCCGTGGGAAGCGTTCCCACCGACACGGAGGCGTTCTCATGGTCATCAGGGCTCGCAAGAAGTGGAAGCGCGGCAGACGCGAGTGCCAAGACGATCGAGCTCATCGGAAGGCAGCCACACCGCTTCAAGACGATCACGGCTGGCAACGGCACCGAATTCCACAGTCACAAGCTCGTAGAAGAAGCCACCGGCGTGCCGTTCTACTTCGCGACACCGCACCACTCATGGGAGCGCGGCACCAACGAGAACACGAACGGGCTGATCCGCCAGTACCTGCCGAAGCGCACGAGCATGGCGCACGTCACACAGGCGGACCTGGACGCCATCGCGCACAAGCTGAACACCCGGCCCAGGAAGCGGCTGGGGTTCCGAACACCGGAGGAGTGCTATGCACGATCGTAGGAAGTCGCTCAGAAGGGCCGTGTGTTGCGATTCAAACTTGAACTCAGGCACACTCTAGCGGACATGCAGCATCGATCTCACTGGTGATCGACTCCAGCAACTGCTCGACCGATGCTGTGTCGTAGTCCGATTCGCAGTAGCCCATGCAGACAGTGAGTGCGTCGCCGTACGTGCTGATGACGGGCACAATGCTCGGACCCTTGGTGGCCGGGCCGAACATGAACGCGGACCGCGGCGCTGAGTCGCCGAAGACGAGCCGGCCATCATCGAGAATCCCGACGTTGGTGAACCACGGATACGTCTTGTCAGCTGATCCGCCGGCCCGAAATGCCAACCCGAGAAACAGCTTCGTCGCACCGTAGCCCAGGCTGGCCATCCTCTCAGCGCTGGCGAGTGGCCCGGCGCCGTGGCACATCGTGGCCCACTGCCCCATCCGCCGGTGCACGCGAGCCAGTGTGTCTTCGAAGCTCTCGCCATCTATGCGTTCGATGTCGAGCGAACCCGAGATAGAAAGATTCGAGATTGGGAGCTCCGTGGACTGGGGAAGGTAGCGCCTCAGGTCTGCCGTGTACATAAGCGACAGCGGCGTATCCGTGGGCGGATCGAGCCGTGAGATGCAGGCTCGGAGCACTGCGGTGAGCATCATGTCGTTCACCGTGCATCCGCGTTCGGAACCGTAGGACTTCAGCGCCGCAAACCGCTCCCGTGGGATGGTGTCCCAGCGATACGTGAGCCCCTCGCCCGCGTTCCCAGTATGCGGGGCCGGCCATGTCGGCTTGGCCCACGACTTCGCCCGCTTCGCATCCCGCTGCTGCTGCGGGCTCAGGTTGTCCCACACGTCACGCCCGCTGGGACGAGCGCGCAGGTTGGGCTCGGGTGCGAGAGACGGGTCCTCGCCAAGCCGGGTGTAGAGATCGGCCAGCAAGTAGGCGTACTGCTTGGCGGCCTGCCCGTCTGCGAGCACATGACTGATCTTGATGCCGAGGACGTCGCCGTCGCCCGTATGGACCAGGCAAACGGCGGCCTGAGGACCTTCATCCGAGACCTCGCTCGCTTGAAACGCGCGCATCAGTGCATCCGGGTCGGCGGCTTCTTCCTCAACGAACACACTGGCGGCGTCGAGGTCCGGCAGGCGCTTCCAATAGGGCTTGCGCTCGTCCGTTCGGAACTCGCAGCCCACCAGCGGTTCAGCATCGAAAGACAGTCGGACTGCCCTTCGCAGCCGATCAGCGTCGAGCCGTTCGCCTGGGAATGCGAGGCTCACACCGATGCGTTGATACGTAACCTCACGTGTGATGCTGATTGCAGCATCAGCGCCCGTTGCCGCAAACCGCTCAGGAATCTGCGCCATCGCCACTCCCCCGGAACCCGTGTGTTGTATCTAACGTTGTAGCGCATGAGCTGCAATACGCCGCCCTCCGCACTTCCTGCTCGAGTCTACCTTCTCATGCGGCGTATTGAATGCTCGATCCGCTTGTTAGCCCGATCACGTCGGGCTCAGGACTCAGACTGATTCGCTGCGGCTCGACCATCCCGACGACGGGCGCGACGGCTCGCCTGCTTGGCTTCCGCCTTGCGCCCCCAGTAGCCCTTGCCCCGTTTGGCGCCGCCGTGCTCCGACTTGACCCGTCCCCATGCCATCTCAGACTTCTATGCCGATACGTGGAGCTTGAGGCCAAGGGAGCGCACGACCTTCTGCACGGTGCCGAACTCCGGGTTGCCGTCTGAAGACAGCGCCTTGTACAGGCTCTCGCGACCCAGTCCGGTCTCACGGGCGATCTGAGTCATCCCCTTTGCGCGCGCGATGTCGCCGAGCGCGGCAGCCAGCAGCGCCGGATCATCCTCTTCGAGCGCGGCGTCGAGGTAAGCCGCCATGGCCTCGTCGGAATCGAGGTAGCGGGTAACATCCCAAGGATGAGTCTTCGTCTTGACCACTGCAGTCCTCCTCACAGTCCGCGCGCGAGTTCCTTCGCACGCTCTATGTCCCGCTTCAGGGTGGACTTGTCTCCGCCAGCGAGCAAGACGATCACGGTGTCGCCATGCTGGATGAAGTAGACACGGTAGCCCGGACCGTAGGTGATCCTGAGCTCGTGAACGCCCTCTCCGACCGACTTGACATCACCGAGGTTTCCGAGGGAGACGCGACGAATTCGAGCGGCGATGCGAAACCGCGCGTTGAGGTCGCGCACCGACTCGAACCACTTCTGGTATGTGTCAGTCTCCCGAATCTGGTACATGCCCACAGTGTATCCCCAAAGATACGTATCGGCAAACCGATGCTGTGATTCGGGCTAACGTTGGGCGCATGGGCGACCGACCTCGCCTACATTGGGTCGTCGGACTGTGTGCCGGCATCGCTGACTGACGCCGTCCAAGAAAGACCGTTCCAGTACCTGAGCTCGTGTCGCCCAGTCGGGTCCGCAAACCAGCCTGCTGGCGGGGCCGGCGGCGTGGGAGCCTGTCCGGCAGCCCCGGCACCCCGTTGCTGAACGAGCACGACGGCCACAACCGCGAGCACAAGGAACGGCAGACACATACATGCGATGATCAGCCATTCCATCCCGCCCGGAAGCCCGAGCACCGCCATCCCGATCCCCCCTGTCGTCCGACCTAACGTTGGGCGCATGAGCAGACGCCCACGCGCTTGCAGGTCGATTCTACCTCCTGCGCGCCTGCTCGATGCGCTTGTTAGGCGTTTCCACCCAGGCCGGGACCCATCAGCCGCTCGCTGCGCCACACGCGAACCACCGTGACCACGCCGTCCCCGCGACGATAGACGATGCGAAACGGTGGCAGCTCGAGTTCACGGAGCAAAGGGGTCTCAAACTCCGGGACAACCCTGCCGCTGTCGGGGAAGGCGGCAATCTGCTCGACGTGATCGATGACCGACGCGACTAGACGCCTGCCAACGTCCGGAACGTCTTGCAACGCATGCCACCGCTCGATGTCGAGAAGGTCGTCGAGAGCCGACTGCGCAAACTCGATTCGGGACTGCCCGCCCATCAGTCAAGGCCCAGGCGACGTTTCACTTCCGACATCGGCACCACGCGTCCGGCCTCGATGTCTGCAAGACCGGTGACAACGGCGCGCATGAAGTCGCGCTCTTCCTGGGCTGCTTCGTACTCAGAGAGCGCCTGCACGACCGCGACACCGCGGCCATGGCTGGTCAGAAGGACCGGGCGACCGGTCTCGTCCACCTGACGCACGACCTTGCCCGGATTGACCTTCATGTCTCCGAGCGGGACGACGTCTTCCGAAAACCTCACGGCAGAACCCACGGTTGCCTCCAAGCCGCACCATTATTCTGGTGCTAAGTATAGCACCTGTGGGGGAATCGCCGGAAGACGCCCAACGCTTGGCGCTTCAGCCGAAGCGCCGCCTCTTCGCCTTGCGACCCGAGGATACCTCACCGGGTGGCGCTTTCTGCTCGATGCGCTTGTTAGGAACACCCGACGATACGCGCGACCAGGGTCTCAATGGGGCTGTCCGACTGCTCGTCGAGCTGCTCCATGAACGCGACACTGGCGGCATGAGCGCGATCGAGGCGCGCCAAGAACCACGGGCTGGACTCGTTGCGCGCCCGAAGTGATTCGAAGCGCTGCTGCAGCGTCGTGGGCCTGTCGACGTCGATCAGGAAGTCTGCGAGCGGCACGATACGCTGCTCGAGGGTAAGGGGAATGAAGTCACGCGCGGGCAGGCCGCACTCGACGGCCTCCGCGGCATTCAATCCGAACAGCACATGAGACGCGCACACATATGCGGCTTCGTCGTGGCCCATTCCGCTGAGCAGCCGATAGCCTTCGACGCCATGCAGCACAGGATCATGAGTGACTGAACGACCGAT